>CAZQQV010000031.1:0-17530 GCA_964595655.1 uncultured Caldimicrobium sp. | reverse complement strand
ATTTTTACATGAGGCAACGATAAAATTTCATTTAGATTTTTAATGAGGCAATTCGAAAGTTGAAAAAAAGAAAAATCTGATTAAAATATTTTTAGTGTGAAATGGAGGCCGTAGCTCAATGGTAGAGCACCGGGCTGTGGCCCCGGGTGTTGCGGGTTCGAGTCCCGTCGGCCTCCCTTGAGGGAGATCTTTAAAAGGGGTAAATAAGGTTCCGGGGTCGTCTAACGGGCAGGACATGGGACTTTGACTCCCAGAATCGTGGTTCGAATCCACGCCCCGGAACCAAATTTTTAATTTTGGAGGAGTGGCCGAGAGGTCGAAGGCGCTCGCCTGCTAAGCGAGTGCACGGGTGAAAAGCCCGTGCCGCGGGTTCGAATCCCGCCTCCTCCGTTTTATTTATAACTCTGCCGGCGTAGCTCAATCGGCAGAGCATGGGATTTGTAATCCCAGGGTTGAGGGTTCAAGTCCCTCCGCCGGCTCTGGTTTTTGACAGTGTTTATACTTAATTTTACTCAATCTAATAAAAACCCTTATCATCGGAATCCGAGCTAAAGAGATATAAAGACCAGATCTCATGTGGCTCAGTCCTTAGGAAAAAACCAAATTTGAAGGAAAAAATTAGACTCATTTTGTTAACTTTTCAAAATTGTTAAAATTTTAGAACTCCTATCAGAGTTTCAAGTCTTGTAGAATACTTATGTTTTCTATACAATTTATGGCATGAAGAATTTTTCAAATAGATGGCAGGCTGAATTGATATGGCTTCCTAATTTGTTAAGCCTCTTTAGATTACTCCTTTCTTTTGTGATACCTCTTTTTTGGTTTGCCAGGGTTTCTCAAGAAATCCTTTTCACTCTAATTTTTCTTGGGGCCTTAAGTGATACCCTGGATGGCAATCTTGCAAGGCTTCTTAAGCAAAAATCAGAGCTTGGAAAAATTCTTGATCCCCTTGCAGACAAATGCTTCATAAATATGCTCTTCTTTCTTTTTCTTCTCGAAGGAAAAATTGAGGCCTCCTTTTTCGGGATAATTCTTGCAAGGGATATAGGTATTCTCTTAGGTGCAGGCTATCTTGCTAAAAAAGGCATTCCGCTAAAAGAGTTAAATCCCTCTCTTCTTGGTAAAATTTCCACTGTCTTTCAGCTTATTTGTCTTTTAACTCTTTTTATTTCAAGTTATATAAAACCTTTACCCTTGGGGATTATAAAATCAGTAACTGGGCTTACTTTGTTTTTTACCGTTGCTTCAGGGTTTCATTATTTCTTGCTATTCCGAAGGCTAATAGCTCTGAGTTAATAAAGCGCAGGAAAATTTAAACCAGCTCAGCCTTAATCGTATTATCGTTAAGAATTTCCTTTAATTCTACATTGACGATCTTTCTGGCTGAAAGATTTAGTTTCTTTGCATCTTTTGTAAGCTCAATCCAAAGGGTGATGTAATTATCAGTTAAGGCAGAAAATCCATTAGGCAATTCCTCCTCAAGGATAGCGCTTCTTATTGTTCCAAGGTTTTTTAGTAAGAAATTCTTTCTCTTTTGAGAGTGCAAATTTCGAAGATGGGAAATCCTTTCTTTAATTTCCTCCTTTGGGACCCTTTCTTTCATTTTTTCTGCAGGGGTGTTTGGCCTTGGTGAGAAGGGGAAAATATGGAGCCAGTTTAAGGGCGATACTTCCACTACCTCACAGGTTTCAAGAAATTCCTTTTCTCCCTCTCCTGGAAAACCAACAAGAATATCTGCTCCAAAGGTGGCTAAAGGAAAGAGTTTGAAAAGTTGATTTAGCTTTTCAAGATATTCCTCTCTTAAGTAGCGGCGATTCATTTTTTTCAAAATGTTATTGGAACCACTTTGAAGGGGAATGTGAAAATGGGGGCAAAGAAACTGACTTTCCTTTGCAAAGGAAAGAAAGTCCTCATCTATTTCGTAAACTTCAAGGGAAGAGAGTCTTAAATGGAGGGGTTTTTTCCAGGTTTTTAGGTATTCTTCAATCTTAAAGAGAAGCTCAGAGAGTTTTCTCTTTGGTTTTAAGTCCTCTCCCCACATACCGAGGTGAATGCCTGTTAAGACAATTTCTTCGTAGCCCTGAGAGAGATACACTTCAATCTGTCTGAAGATATACTCTTCTGGGAGGCTTCGAGAGGGGCCTCTTGTATAGGGGACAATGCAATAGCTACAAAAGCTTGAACAGCCATCCTGTATCTTTACAAAGGCCCTTGAATGCCCGTGAAATTCCTTCAGTAAAAGGGGATAGCAGGTTGTTAGATCTGAGCTGATGCCTTCATAAATTTCAGGAAGACTTTCAAGGTTTTCAAGATAGCTTTCAAGCTCAAATTTTTCCCTTTGTCCAAGAATTAAAAAGTGAGGAATTTTTAAAAACTCAGCCAAGGTTTTCAATTCCTGAGCATACACTATGGATGCGCATCCTGTAAAAATCACCGCCCTTGGTTTAAATTTAGAAATTTTTTTGAGAATTTTTTTGGCTTCTTTATAAGCGTTTTCTGTAACAGCACAGCTATTTATAATAAAAAGCTCTGTCTCTTTTTCACTTTCTGCCGGAAAAAATCCTTTTTCCTTTAGTCTCTCAAAAATATAAGCACTTTCAACCTGATTGACCTTGCATCCCAAGGTTTTTATAAGAAACTTCATGGTGGTTATAAGGTAATTCTTGAGAGAAAATTTTCTATAGCCTCTTTGAGATAGAGCTCATAATTTTTTTCACCAATGGCCCTTCTTCCAAAAACAAAGTTTAGCTCATTTAAAAGAGGTTCATTTTCTTTGAAAAGAAAATCTATTGCAACCAAGTTGAAATAGGTATTTCGTATAAGTCTTTGAGTTAATTTGATGACCTTTTCTTCGAGCTCCTTATTTGGTGGTGGAATAATTTCGCCCTCTTGGACAAGATTTTTCCTGAATCCGCCCTTGCGAAAGAAAACCAAAATTTTTTCCCCAATGACCACACTTCTTGCATCAAAGGGGCTTGAAAGATATTCTTGAACAAGAAAACCAAAGCGTCCTTCCCTCTCCCAGGTCCGTATAATAGACAAAACCTCCTTGAGCTCCTCTTCATTTCTTACCAGAAATACTTCACTTCCTTCATCTCCGAAGTTTCCTTTGACTACACAGGGAAACTTAAAATTAAAGCTTCTTTCATAGGGATTTTCTTCAATTCCACAAAGCCTTGGTATAAGGCTCGTTTCAGGATGGGGTAAGTTAAAAAGCCTGAAAAGGAGAATCTGCCCAATCTTTCCAGGAAAGAAAAAGCGATAGGTATATTCAGGAAAAACAGGAATTCCAAGATTTTTCACAAAAAAATATATTTCTGGAGTTATTGTGGGAGGAAAAATAACCGCCCTGACCTTGGGGAGGGCTTCAAAAAATTCAGAAGGCAGGGGCTCAAACTGGAAAAAATTGAGATCACCCTCAAAGGAAGGAAAAAAAGAAACAATCATCACCTGGAAAAAACAAAAATTATAATTAAATTTTTATTTATGCAGGAATTCTCAGGCTTGGGAAAATTTCTTATTCTCTTTGGTTTGATTTTTATTTTCATTGGGCTCTTGTTAATGTTTCTTCCTAAAATTCCTTATTTAGGAAAACTTCCAGGAGATATCTATATCAAAAGGGATAACTTTACCTTTTATTTTCCTTTGGGAACTTCTATTCTTTTAAGTATCCTTTTAACCCTGCTTTTGAATCTTCTTTTTAGAAAATAACGCAATTTTTGAATTATTCAATTTGGTAAAGATACCAAAATTCAGCCCTTTTATAAGGGTCTTTTAAAATTAAATAAGGTCTTTTATCTTTAATCAAGTCAGGGCAAATAAGAATTTTTTCTCCTTTACCAAAATTCTGAAGTTCTCTGAAATCCTTAATCACCGGGATAGGATTTTTTAAAATAAATAGGGCTAAAGGGTGGATTTTTTCATAAAATAGGTATTTCTTTTGAGGATGAAGATTTTTCTCCCAAAGGCTTATTTCAAGCTTTAAGGTCTTAAGGTTTGCAAGAAGGGGTAGTATTACTACTAAATAACATATTCCAAAGAATAAGGCGGATATCTTTAAAAGTAGGTCTTCCTTATAGAGCCTTAATAACACCTCAGAAAGAAAAAGTGAAAAGAGGGGATATAGGAAGAGCAAATATTTATCAAATTTTTGTCCTGTAAAGCTTAAAAAGAGAAGGGGAAGGAGACTAAGCGTTAGAAAGAAATTTAGGGGATGGTCTTTGAGCAATTGAGAATAGATTTTTTTCAGTTCTTTTATTTTAAAGAGAAGAAGTAGAAGATAAGGCAAAAAGTTCAACAAAAAGGCCTTAATGTAATAATAAAAGGGGTCTTTTTTGGCAACTAATCTCTCTGAAAGGTCTGTCTGTAAAAACTCCTGAAAGACCTTAGGGCCAAACTTGAAATAGCCATAAACATAAAAGGGAAAAATAAGACTTAAAAGAAGAAGCCATCCCAGGGGGTGAAAGAGTAGCCTAAGAAGCCTTTTATTCTTAAAAAGGAAAACATAAAAGATTAGAGAGGGAATGAGAAAAAAATGAAGGGGGCCCCTTACAAGAAAGGCAAGCCCAAAAAAGAAATAGCTCAAAAAAACATATTTTTCTTTCGGGCTTTCCTGGAATTTCAAGATAAAGTAAACATAGGCTAAACTTAAGCTTACAAAGAGGGGTTCAAGGTCAATTCTATAAGTGAAACTTAAGAAACGAAAGGAGGAAAAGAGAATAAAGGTGCTCAAAAGGGTTTTTAGAATATCTTTTTGAGAAATAAGATACAAAAGATAAATGACTAAGAAATAACTTAAAAAAGAGGGTAAGCGGAGAAAAAAGGTTTCCTGATTTATGATATTCCCAAGGGCATAAAAGGGAATTGAAAGCCAGGTATGAAGAGGAGGCTTTGTAAAATAGGGCTCTCCGTTATACTTGGGGATAGCTGAGTGCGAAAGAAAGGTCTCCTGAATTATAACTGCCCTTCTTGCCTCTTGATAGGATAGAAGGGGAAGAAAAGAAGCTATTCCAAGAAGAAGGGCAAAAGTTATCCCCAAGAGTACCCCGTAAGGGAAAAAGGAAGGCCTAATTTTAATGGATTGGCCTTGAGGTTCCATCATAAGGGGTGATTATAAATCTTCCTTTTAAAAATAAAATGCCTTTTTCCTCTTTACAACTTGTAAAAAAGTTTTATGCTTGTGAAGTTATGAAATTGAGGGTAGCCATAATAGGTTGCGGAAAAGCTGCTGAACGACACTTAAAAATTTATCAGGCCTTAAGGGATGAAGTGGAGGTAGTAGCAGTTTCAGACCTTGATTTAGAAAAGGCAAAACTCTTTGCAGATACCCTTTCAGCCAAGGCTTACACAGATTTTCAGGAAATGCTCAAAAAAGAGCCCATTGATGTGGTAGATCTTTCGGTTCCCTCAGGGCTTCATAGAAAAGTGGGAGAGATAGTTTTAAGAAAATTTCGCAAAAATCTTCTTGTAGAAAAACCCCTTGCCCTTACCCTCAAAGATGCAGAAACCCTTGTTAATTTGGCTGAAAGATTTCAGCTAAAACTTGTTACCATTTTTCAAAATAGAGCCAATCTTCCCATTATCAAGATTAAAGAATTGCTTGAGAAGGGTTATTTTGGGAAAATTGTGCTTCTTTCGGTAAAATTTTACTGGTCAAGAAGACAGAATTATTATGACAGTGCTGCATGGAGAGGCACCTGGGCTTATGATGGAGGAGCCCTTGCTCAGCAGGGCTGTCATTTTGCTGATATGATGACTTATCTTTTCGGAGAGGTGGAATCCTGCTTTGCCAAGATGGGGACCTATTTGGTGAACATTGAGGCAGAAGACCTTCTTGTTGGCACCATCAAGTTTAAAAACGGAGCCCTTGGGACCATTGAGGCAACAACCTGCGCAAGACCGAAGGATATTAAGGCAGAGGTGGTCTTGCTTGGAGAAAAGGGCTCTGCCATTATTGGGGGCTTTGCCATGAATAAACTGGATTACCTTGCAATTGAGGGAATTGAAGATTCACAGCCTCTCATTGAGGGATTTACAGAAAATCCACCCAATCCCCTTGGTTATTCTCACTTTGCTTACATTAAGGCAGCCCTTGAGTATTTTAAAGATGGAAAGAGGGCTTCCTTTTTGGCTGTCGGTGAAGAGGCCCTTCCCTCACTTGAATTAATAGTCGGGCTCTATGAATCAGCAGAAAGAGGTAAGGAAGTGCATTTTCCCTTTAAGCCAAGGTTTTGTAAACTTGGAAAAGGAGTATAACCATGATTAAAATTCCTCTTTTAGATTTAAGAAGAGGCTTTAAAGAAATTGAGGAAGAGGTTCTTCAAGGTTTTAAAGAAGTCTTTCAGAGTATGAAAATTCTTAATGGTCCAAATCTTCAGGCCTTTGAAAAAGAGTGGGCAGAATACTTAGGGGTCAAATATGCCTTTGGATATAGCTGTGGCACCTCAACTCTTCTTGCCAGTTTGATAGCCCTTGGAATCGGAAAGGGAGATGAAGTTCTCCTTCAGGCCAATGGTTTTATAGCTGACTTTGAGGCCATTTATTTTGTTGGGGCAGAACCAGTCTTTCTTGAGGTTGACCCAAAGACCTTTGGGCCAGATATCAACGATATAAAAGAAAAAATTACTCCAAGAACCAAGGCCCTTTTGCTTATTCATATGTATGGGCATCCTTGTGACATGGATGATATTCTCGAAATCTGTGAAAAATATGGAATTCACTTAATTGAAGATGCCTCTCATGCTCATGGGGCTGAGTATCGGGGGAAAAAGGTGGGAACCTTTGGAAAGGTAGGGTGCTTTAGTTGCGGGCCAGTGAAAAACTTAAATGCCGTAGGAGATGCAGGGGTTGTTGTTACCAATGATGAGGAAATAGCTCATAAACTCAAATACTTTCGGGTGCATGGGCAGGTGGAAAAAAATCACTCCTCCTTTCCAGGATTGAATACAAGACTGGATGAACTTCAGGCAGTTATTTTGAGAGCAAGGCTGAAAAGCCTTGATGAAAAAAATGAAAAAAGAAGGCAAATTGCGGCATACTATACGGAAAAACTTTCCGATATTCCTGGCCTTTATCTTCCCCCTTTAGATCCACCCTATAAAAAAAGTGTGTATCACCGTTATATGATAGGCACACAAAGAAGAGAGGACCTCGTTAAATTTTTAAAAGAAAAGGGTATTGAAACGGGTTATTATTATCCTATACCCCTTCATTTGCATAAAGCCTATCTTGAAACCTATGGCAAAACCTGGAAACTTCCTCAGGCAGAAAGGCTTGCAAAGGAGCTTCTTGCCATACCCATTTATCCAGAATTAACTCAAGAGGAAATTGATTATATAATTGATTCCATAAAGGCCTTTTTCAAATCATAGAAAGATGAATCAAAGGCTTATTTCTGTAGTTATTCCTATGCACAATGAAGAGGGAAATGTAGACCTGGTCTATAGAGAGGTAAAAACGGTCTGTGAAGAAATAAAAAGCGAGAAAGGCTACGATTATGAAATCATTTTTGTAAATGACGGAAGCACAGACAGAACCCTCGAAAAACTGCTTCAAATTAAAAAGGAAGATGCTAAAGTTAGAATTCTTAATATGGATAGAAATCGGGGAGAGGCTGCAGGGCTTACTGCAGGCTTTCAGCTTGCACGGGGAGATTATATTTTCACTATGGATGGAGATGGTCAGAATGACCCAAAATATTTTAAAGCCCTTCTTGCAAAACTTGAAGAAGGATATCTTGTTGCTACAGGTTATCGTATAAAAAGAAAGGAACCCCTTTTTACACGGAAAATACCCTCTTTTATTGCTAATCGCATAATTGCTATAGTTACAGGTGTCAAGGTAAGAGACAATGGTTGTTCCCTTAAAGGGTATGTGGCCGAGGTCCCTAAGAGGCTTCAAATCCCTCATGGCTTTCATCGCTTTTTACCAGCTCTTTTTGGAGTTAAAAATGAAAAAGTAGCAGAAATTCCCGTGCTTGATAGAAAGCGCAACTGGGGGCGATCTCATTACGGATTAAAGAGAACCTTTGAAGTTTTAAGGGAATTAATTACCTTTCCCTTTTTAAAGAAATCTGAGTTCTATGAGAAATTTTTTAAAATTTGGGCCTGGCTACATTTGGTTTCTTTAATTCCCTGTGGGATATGGTTAATAATGAGTCCAAGCCTTTTAAAAATAGGCCTTTTTTCAGCTCTCCTTTTTGGTGCCTTTGTAAGCTTTGTAATCCATAAAAATTTAAAACGCTTCAATCTTTCTCAAAAAGAAGGGGTCTTTAGGGTCGAAGAATTATAAACTCTCTAAGGAGAGTATAGAATATAGTAGCTCTTTGATCTATCTCCTTTGGCCTCAAAGGGAACCAGTTTAAACCCCCTTTCTTCCAAAAACACTTTCCAGTCCTCTTTTAAAGTTTTTCTTACAATGATTATTTTACAGTTTTTAGAAAAGGCTTCCTTTGGGTCTGAAAAATCCTCCACTTTTTGGCTTATCTCAGCGTAAAAGTAAATATTAGCAACAGGCTTTTCCTCAGAAGATAAGCTACAGATTTTGCTCTGAGGTTTTTCTTTTTTTAGAGCTTTAACCAAAAGTCCTGCTTCCTTCTCAGTAGAAGAACTATAAAAGGGTTGTAGGAAGGAAAAATAAAGAATTTCTGCAGAAAGAAAAATGAGGGCAACTAATAAAAGTTTCTGATAATAAAGATTTTCTTTAATAAGGTTTTTTATCAAAAAGGCTTGTATAATCAATATGGCGAGTAAAGCTAATTCAATCTCTGGTGTTAATGGATAGTTTTTAACTTTAAGAAAGAGAAAAATCAAAGGAATCATTAAAGGTAAAAGATAGGATAAAATTTGATATATTCTGAGAAGAGGCCCATTTTTAAATTTATATAAGTAAAAGCTCATCATTATAACAGTAAAAGGAAGTATTGGAAGAATGTAATAGCCCCTTCTTGCTTTAGCCAGTGTAAATAAAGTAAAGATAGAAAGATTGGTAAGAAAATAAAGCTTTTCTTCTTTGGTTAAAGTTTTAAGATTTTTCAAATATATAAATAAGTTGGCAAGAAAAAAGAGAGTAAAAGGTGCAATCCATATCGGTAAGAAGTAAAAGTATATATAGAATGGTCTTAAATTATCGTATGGATCTACAGCCTGTTTAAGATTTTCGCGAAACCAGAGATAAAAGGGAAGTTCTGTTTGAAGCTCCCTTGATGTAAGATAATAAGGAAGAAAATACAAAAATACTCCTAAAATAAGTGCAAAGATAGCCTTGATATTAAAATGATAGAATCTGCGATAAAGAAGTATATCAATAGCAACAAAAAGACTCAAAACCGAAAGGGCAGTTAATCCTTTACTTAAAGCTCCGAAAAGAAGAGCCAAGATAAAAAGTATATACCCAACAAAAGAGCTCTTTTCTCTATAGTAAACATAGACCGTAAGGGCTGCAACTATTCCAAAGAGCTGGAAAATCTCTGATTGGGCTAATCTTGCAAATTGAAGAAAGCCAATGGAGACGCCGTATATAACTGTTGCAAGAAAGGCCCATTTTTCATCAAAAAACCTTCTTGAAAGCAAATAAAAGAGAATAACTGAGAGAAAGGCAAGGATAGCTCCTGGCAATCTTACAGAAAACTCGGAGTATCCCAAGAGTTCACCACTTATTTTTATTAACCAAAAGGGAATTAAGGGTTTGGTTACATGCGGTTCAAAATTAATGGTAGGGACAAACCAGGAGCCGCGAAGAGTCATTTCTCTTGCAGCCTCTGCCCATCTTCCCTCAACTCCAAATAAGGGCCTTTTCCAAAGATTATAAAAAATTCCCACAAGCAAAAGCAAAAGGAAAAGAAGACTTAATCGGGTAAACTTTTTTGGAAACAAGGTATAAGACCTCTTAAAAATCAAATATTGTGTTAAATTTACCAGAGATTTGAAAAATGAGAATAAGAATCTTAATTTTTGTCATTCTTTTTTCTTTTGGGATAGGTCTTTATCTTCCCTTTATCTCTCTTAAAGAATTTCAGGGAGAGGAGGGAAGAAGGGTTCTCATTGCCATACAAATGCTTGAGAATTCTGAGTATTTAGTGCCTAAACTTTTTGGAGAGCCCTATTTCATGAAACCTCCTCTTTTCAATTGGGCGCTTGCCCTCTTTTTTAAATTAACTGGAAATTTCTCCGAATTTTCAGCAAGAGCTTTCTCAGCCCTCTCTCTCATTGGAGCTTCTTTATTTTTAACCTTTATTTGGCTAAATATTTTAAAAAAATTCAAAAAAGAGCCCTCTCTCTTAGAGTATTTACTTCCAGGGCTTATTTTTTTAACCACCCCTGAGGTAATTGATAAGGCCTTAAGAGCTGAAATTGATGGCTTTTATACAGCAATTATTACCATAGGGATCTACAGCTGGTTCTTCTTTCATGAAATCCAGAAAAGGAAAACTCTTGCTTTTATATTATTAGGATTCTTTCTTGGACTGGGAGTCCTCACTAAAACCTTTCAAGCCCTTGTTTTCTTTTATTTTGCTTATATTCCTTATCTTTTTTGGCAAAGGCGCTTAAAAGAAATTTTTAGTTTTCATCATCTCTTAGGAATATCGACTGCTCTTTTGGTTTTTCTCTTATGGGCGATTCCAGTTAGTCAAAAAGTGGGATTAAAGCCCTTTATTTCTGCCTGGATAGAAGAATATATTTCTTCAGCTAAAGCCAAAGAAATGAGTTTTTTACAGCATCTTGAAAGTTTTACCCTGCAAGCTTTAATAGGCTTTTCTCCCTGGCTTTTCACAGTTTTAATAATTCTTAAATCTGAATTTAGAGATTTTCTTAAGAGCCAAAATTTAGGTCTTAACAAACTATTCTTTTTTAGTGTCTTTCTCTTTGTTTTTGGTTATCTCTTTCACTTTCTCTTTCCAGGCGCAAGGCTTCGTTATATGTTACCCTCAGTTTCTGGCCTGATTTTTTGTGCAACAATCACTTTTTATTATCTTTTTTCTTTAGAAAAAATGTCACAAAAATTAAACATTTTCTTTAAAATTGTCCTTGCCTTAAGTATTTTTTTATCTTTTGTATCTTTACTTTATCTTTTTTTCACGAGGCTTTCGGTTCTGTCTCTTTTTTACCTCTTTCTTTTTCTTTTTATTTTTTTTAATCTTTGGTTTCTTTACAAAAAAAGCTACACCTATAAAGAGCTTTTTCTTTTTTTGTGTTTTTATGTCTTTTTCATAAAACATCTTTATGTTACTTTTTACTACCCCCTTCACGAAAAGGAAATGAATTATTTTAGAAAGGCTGCCTTTCAAATAGCAGAGTTAATTAAAGATAAAAAAGAACTTTATCTTTGTAAAGTAATTCCCCATCATCTTGTTTATTATCTTAAGTATCGCTATAAGCTCATTGATAGAATAGAATATTTAAAAGACTGCCAGAATTTGCCTAATAAATCATATATTTTAGTAAAAGCTGATGAAGAAAATTATCCCAAAGAAAAAATAAATAAAATTTATTCTGTTGAAATAAGAAAAAAGAAATATTATCTTTTGATAACTTATTAAAGGATTTTAAATTAATCCCAGTTTTTTCATACGTTTTTTTCTTTTCTTTTCTATACAGTTTAGAAAAAATTTTTTCTCATCAGGAGAAATATTTCCACAGACATGGATATAAATTTCAAGGATTTTTGAGCTTGTCCCTTTAAGACCACTCCACTCAAGTGTCATGGCAAGGGCTGAAAGGTCCTTTAACCTCTCTTTTGTTGATGGTGCGCTTTTAAGTAATTTCACTCCATCAAGATCAAAGATTTTAAAGCCTTCACATTTAGTGTAGTAAAAGTTATTATATTTTGTGTCTCCAAGAAGAATCCCTTTTTGGTGTAGTCCAAGGATAAACTCAGTCAGCTTTTCAAGAAGATTTGATGAGCTTTCCTTTAAAAAATCCTCTTTTCGAAGAAAGCCCCTCTCAAGATAGGGAAAAACTACTCCTCCAAAAAAGGGGGTTTTTTTTAAAAAAGAAAAGAGGGGATTTTCATAAAAGGCAAAAAGTGGAAAAATGAGAGGGACCTTTCTTCTTGTGAGTTCTTCAAGATTTTGAATTAGGGCCTTTATGCGATTTCTTTTAAAAAGCCTGGGATGATAGCTTTTAAGAAAATATAAGGGTTTTTCCAGATTATCATGGGAATAAAGAATGAATGCTATGTGCGAGGGTGAGCGTTTTAGAATTTTTAGGGAAAAGGGTCTAAAAAAAAGGTCCTCTAAGGTAACTTCCTTTGAATAGGAAAAAACTTTAAAATTTTTGTAATTTGGGAATAAAAAACTTAACATTAGGAGAAACCTTTATGAAACAAGATGAGAGAGTAAACAATCTACATAATTATCCCAGGTCAAATCCTTTATAGTGGCATTTATTTTCACAGGGTCAAAATTTGTGGTCATGGCTTTTAAGATAGCCTGCTTTAAGGCCTCTTTGTTTCTTTCAACTACAAAGCCGTTTACTCCCTCTTTTACAAATTCTGAGGTTCCATCAAAAGGGGTTGTAATCACAGGGGTACCACAGGCAAGAGCCTCAAGGGTGGCAAGAGCCCCTGGGTCATAAAGGGTTGGAAGCACAAAAAGATCAGAAAGGGCATAAAGTTCTTCTACCTCTTTAACCTTTCCAAGAAAATATATTCTTTCTGTGGATTTTCCCTCTTTTCCTGCAACAATTAATTTAGCCTTTTCAGGAAGTTGAGGAAAAACCTCTAAAAGAAGCTCAAGGCCCTTTCTCTTGGTATCATATCCTACAAAAAGAATAAGATAATCCCCTTCAGAAAAACCCCATTTTTTCCGAAGGTAGGCCTTTTTTTGTTTCAGAGAGAGATTAAATCTTGAAAAATCAGGGCCTCTATGACAGACATAGGTTTTCTTTTCAGCAAAGGGATAGTATAGTTTAATAAGTTTTTTTCCCAAAGAAAAAAGAGAAATAGCCCTTTTCGTGTGGATTAAGGCCTTTTTTTCAAGGGCCTTAAGAATTTGATAGCGAGGTCTCAAAGAGAAAAGAAAAGGCTTTCTTTGCTCAATAAGATAAGCCACTAAAGGATCGCACATGATATAGAGATCTGTAGAATAGGGGTAGCGAAAAAAACTAATTAATTTATAATTACTTATTTGGGCAAGAATTTTTTTAGCCTGGTATATAAAAAAGAGATGTTTGGGAAGGGAACCAAAGCCTTTAAATTTTACGGGATAAAAAAATAGCTCCTTTGAAATCTCTTTAGGAAAAGAAAAGGTGTGTGCAATTATGCCAACTTTAAAGCCCCTTTCAAGAAGTTTTAGAGCTACCATAGCGGCATGAAATTCTGCCCCACCTATTCCAAAACCAATCTTTGGCCTAAGAAGAAGAAAAGTTTTTTCCCTCATAAGACATTGAGAATTATAAACATTAATTTATAAATTATCAAATTCCAAAAACATAAATAATTCAGAATGAAATTATTATAGCTGGCTGAGGTCCTTGAAAACTAAGTACCCTGAAGAGAAAATAGAAGAAGAAAAGCCTTTTCTTTCCATTATTGTTCCTACTTATAATCGCTTATCCCTTCTCAATGTGACCCTTGATTCCATACTTACCCAAACCTGTGAAAACCCTTATGAATTGATAGTTGTAGATGACGGATCAATTGATGGAACCTGGGAGTTTTTGGAAGACCTGGCAAGGAGCCAAAGAGATGTAAAAATCTTCAGGCACCCTTTAAATCTTGGGGTATCTGCGGCAAGAAATAAAGGCCTAAAGGAGGCTACCGGAAAATATGTTTTATTTCTTGATTCTGATGACCCCCTTCTTGAGGGTGCGCTAAAAGAGATAGAAAAGATAATTCTGGAAAGGGAACCGGACCTCCTGGTTCTTAACACCCTTAGAGAAAAGGGAAGCGGTAAACTCAAATTTAAGCTCTTCCCCGTTGAGTCAGACCCTTTAAAGAGGCTTAAATACTTCCTTGAAGGGGCTTATTCTGAAGCCTTATATGTGGTTAAAAGGGAGATTGCCAAGGGATGTACCTTTAATCCGGAACTGAAAGTGCGAGAAGATTTGATTATAAAGGCCAAATGGATAGCCCTCTATAATCCCATGGTGATAAACAAACCCTTTGCTATTATAAGAGAGCATCCCCAGCGCTTGCGTCATGTGTCTGAGCATTACTGGGAGGCCCTTGAAAAATCCGTGGAAATTCTCTTTACGGAGTTACCTGAAGAGTTCCAAACCTTAAGGCCCTATGCCTACTTTTTGAGCTACTTAGAGGGAGCAAAAAGGGCCTATAAGGCCAGAAATCATTCCCTTGCAAAGGATTTTCTTAAAAGGGCCTCAGAAGTCTTTCCTGAAGGAAGAAAAAGCCTTCCCTTTCTCAAACTGCGCCTAAAATTATTTTTAAAGAGGATCTTTTAGCCTAATGGATGCTTCCTTTGATCTCTCAAGGCTTTCTTCTCCTTTTTTTGTTCATAAAAAGGCCTATAGAAGAATTACAGGTTATGAAATTGAAGGAAGAAGAATTTATGTTAAAGAGTATATGGAAAATTTTGAGGAGGCAGAAAGAGAGTGGTATAATCTGCAGATGCTAAGAGAAGAGGGATTTTTGGTTCCCACTCCTCTTTTTTTTAAAAGGGAAAAAGAAAAAGCCCTTCTTGTAACCGAGGCTTTAGAGGGGAGTCCTCTTTCAGAACTTCTTCCAAGGGCTAAAGAGCCAGAAATTTATTTAAAGGCATTGGCAGAGCTTTTGAGTGAGCTTCACAAAAGGGGGCTTTTTCATCAGGATTGCTATTTGAACCATTTTTACTGGGAGGACTCAACTAAAACCCTTTCTTTTTTGGATGTTGCCCGGGTAAAAAGAGGGGGGCTTTTTTCTTTTTATTATCAGATAAAAGATCTTGCTCAGCTTGGTTATTCCTTTGAGGAATATCTTGGAGAAAGGGGGCCTCACTTTTTTAAAATCTTTTTAAGTTTTTATGAAAAGAAAAGGGGCAAACTATCCTTTCTTAAAAGAGACCTTCTTAAAATAAAAATGGCTCAGATACGAAGACGAACTATGAAACGAAGGCTTGAGGGAAGACCTCTATGAGGAATGAAACGGTTATTCTAATATCCAAGGAGAAACTTCCTCTTACCATTAAAGGTCCGCTAACTGTGGAGAGTCCAGTTTACCTTTATTATCACAGGGAAAAGGAGTTTCTTCTTACAAGTAAGGACTTAAAGGAGCTCTTCAATCATCCTCTTTTTCCAAAAAGGCTAAAAATTTTGCCCTTTGGGGTTACCTTTTTTCTTCAGTATGGCTTTGTGCCAACTCCTTATACCATTTTTCAAGATCTTTATGTGCTCTCTGTGGGAGATTCCGTAAGAATTGAAAGTTCTAATGGAAAAATTAAACTTCATTTTTCTCATGAATTTCCCTATTTTAATGCCCTAAGGGATAATTCTTTAGAGCCTGACATAGAGCTTCTTTTAAGACTCCTTGCTGATTCTGTTTTAAAGAGATGGGATGGAAAAGCACCCCTTGTTCTCTTCCAAAGTCTTGGAAAAGATAGCAATACCATTGCTTTGGCACTGGCTAAGGCAGGACTCAGGGAGGAGGTAATCTGCGTAACCCTTACCACAGGGGATAGGAAGGATGAAAGTGAAGTAGCTAAAAGGATTGCCCAAAAACTTGGGTTTAAGCACTATAAGCTTCCTGTTCCTTTAAAATTGGATAAGTCTCATCTTGAGGAATTGGAAAGATACTTTGAGAAAATAATCTTGCCCTGTGGAGATGGGGCCTGCCTTGCCTATCCTTTATATACCTTTTCTTTTGACTTTTCTGGAAAAATCCTTTTAGATGGTTCAGGAAATGACATTTATTTCGGACACATACCCAGGAAAGTAGAATATTTTCGTCAGAAGCATTATTCTTTTTTGAGTTTTCTCAAACCCTTTTCCCAGAGCCTAAAAACAGGAAATCCCTTGCAAAAGATTAGCCTTTTTCGCTGCGAATATCCTTTTTATCACCTTCTTGGCTTAACTTTGAGAGATTGCAGAGAAATCTATCCTGAAGCAGAGGATTTGAGGCCCTTTTTGAATAAATGGGAGATTGAGCGAAAAAATTGGGATTACTTAGATCTCAAAGCAGATCTTTGGGGAACTCATGCAGAGTATGCTCTGGTTACCCAGAAAGTGCGAAATTTTTCACAAGCCTCTAATTTAAAGCTCCTTTTTCCATGGTGTTACGAGCCTTTAGCAAACTATGTGGGAAGACTTCCTGAGAGATATCTCTTTGATAGAAAGAGCTTTAAAAATAAACTCCTTTTGCGAAAACTCTTAAAGGAGGCCTTGGAGCTCGATTCAGATGCCCTTGGAAAGTACTCCTATGGTTTTGATGCTTACAGGCTTTTGAAAAGCGCATCGTCCTATGTAAGGGACTGCGTTCTTTCCTGCCCTCTTTGGAATAGGAAAGGAATAGAGAAGCTCTGGAAAACTATAGAAAATCATAGCGAAAAAAACAAACTTTTTCAACGCTTATATATTCGCCTTTATCTTCTTTCCTCCTGGTTCAACTTTAATAGATATGTGGAGATTTAAGTTTTGAGTTTGAATAAGTTATCATTCCAAGAGTAGCACCTGACATAATCCAAAAGGGAATAAAACCTGCTTTTTCTTCCACTCCAGCAAACATGAAAATCCATAAGATTGAAATCATATATATAAAGCATATAAGAGAAAAAAAATAAACTTTTTTTATACAAATTTTTCTTAAATTAAAATTTTTTATAAAAAGAATGAAATAAAAGCATAAAAAAGTAAATAAGGTTTGGATCCCGCTTTGAAGTGCAAGGCTAATGAGTGTATTGTGTGGATGACCAATTGGAGATTCTTTAAAAAATTGTTCTTTCATTATTTTTCTTCCAAGTCCAGTACCTATAAAGGGGCTTTCTTTTAATCTTTTTAAACTTCTTTCCCATTCGTAAAGCCTAAAGCCAACAGACGACATGGTATTAAAATCTCCTTCTTTAAATTTTAAAATCCTATCTGGAGTATCTCCTCTTATTAAAAGTGTATTTTTAGCGTATGGGTGGAAAATTAAAATACACATTATTGAGAATATTGGTATAAATAATATATATATAGTTTTATTGAAAAATCTATAAAATAATAATGATAAAAGAACTCCTGAGAAAATTCCAAGTAATGCAGCTCTTCGTGCCATCAAGATGAGAGTAAGAAAGTTTAAAAAGAACAAAACATAAGATACAATTTTTTCTTTTTTAGATTTAATTACAAGAAAGAAATAAGCACAAATTATAATTATGTAAACAAATGAAGAGGATAGATTTAATAGACCATTTAATTTAATCTTATTATCGTCAATATTGGCCTGCATATTGTATATAAAGTTAATAATACATTTGAAATTAAAATTACAGTAATATAGGGCAGAAAAGTATATATAGAGCAGAACTATAAAATTGAATATATAAGTTAAAATTCTAAAATAGAAAAAAACTTAAAATTAAAGTTTAAGTTATAAAAATATATAGCAAATGCAAAAAGAATTA
>CAZQQV010000030.1:0-17960 GCA_964595655.1 uncultured Caldimicrobium sp. | reverse complement strand
TTTTACTGTAAGCAAATTTAGCAAAAAAGAAATAGCAGAAAATTTGAATATTCCACCTGAAAAAATTAAAGTAATTTATAACGGCATAAACGAAAAATTCAGACCTCTTGGATTAAAAAGAGAAAAATTTATTCTTTGGATAGGCAGTTTTCAACCTTATAAAAACCTTGAGAATTTATTTTTAGCCTTTAAAATCTTTAAAAAAAATTTACCGGAGTATAAACTTTATTTAGTGGGAGGGCTAAATAAAAGGGTGTTTAGAAAAATAAAATTATCTAAGATTGAAGGAATTGAATTTTTGGGGGAAAAGGAGGACGAAGAGTTGATAAAGTTATATAATCAAGCCAGCCTTTTTGTATTTCCTTCATTATACGAAGGTTTTGGACTTCCAGTTCTTGAGGCTATGGCCTGTGGATGTCCCGTTGTTGCATCAAAAATACCAAGCCTTGAAGAGATATACGGTGATGCAGTGGTCTATGTAGATCCTTATGATCCTGAAAGTATAGCAAATGGAATGATTAAAATCCTGACTGACGAAAACTTACAAAAAGAATTAATTAAAAAGGGATTAGAAAAGGTAAAACAATTTGGCTGGGATAAAACTGCAAATGAAATTTTAAATTACCTTAAAACCTTAAATTGTTAAAACATTATTTCTAATTTTTGTTTCGCTTATTTAAATTTTTTATATTTTAAAATTTTTTAAGAAATGAGCCTTTTAAATAGACACAAAATTTTAATCTTTAATGGGTTAGTTCTTTTTTTTGACCTTTTTCTTTTTTACTTTACTTTAGTTTTAGCTTTTTATATAAGAAAAAATTTAAATTTCTCTTTTCTTCCTCAATTTAACTTTTCTTTAATACAATTCCTAAAAATCTTCTGGATACCTTTAATATATGTATTTTTTTTGGTTTATGAAAAATCCTATAGTTTAGCAAGCTCTTTTTTAGAAGAATTTAAAAACCTTTTAAAGGCACTTCTTTTTACTTTCTTAGCAATATTTTTAATAATAGGTATAGCAAAAAAGTCCGATGAATTTTCAAGAATTATGCTATTTATTCAGTTTTGTCTGCTATCTATATTTCTACCACTTTCCAGATATTTTATAAAAAGATTTTTTTTAAAAAGATTTTTTTTGAAAAAATGCATATATATAGGATTAAATAATGAAAGTTTTAGAAAATTAAAGAAGTTATTAAATCCTGCCTACGGATTTTATGAAGAAATTAAGGCTTATTTTGTTGAAAATAAGGAAAATACAGTAAGAATTCTTGATTTTTTAAATGAAGAAATCCTTACAAACGGAGTAAATGTGCTTATTCTTGATAGAAGAGTTTTTAATACTTACGATTTATCTCTTTTTTTAATCAAATTAAGAAAATATGTTGAGGAAATTTTTCTCTTTGATCCAGATTTTAAACACTCTTTAGTTAATTTTGAGTTTATCTGGTTTCCTCATACAGAGTTTTTACTCTTAAAGTTTAAAGGTGGATTAAGAATGGTATTTAATCAATATATAAAAAGATTTTTAGATATATGTCTTCTTATAATTATTTTTCCCTTTTTTGTAATTGTTTTTATAATTTTGGCTTTACTTATCAAAATTGATTCTCCGGGTCCAGTTCTTTTTAAGCAAAAAAGAATAGGAAAAAATGGTAAAGAATTTTTTATTTACAAATTTAGAACTATGTGTGAAGATGCTGAAAGGAGATTAAAAAGATATTTGGAAGAAAATAGCTCTATGAAATTTGAATGGGAAAACTATCGTAAATTAAAAAATGATCCAAGAATTACAAGAGTAGGTAAATTTTTGAGAAGATTTTCACTTGATGAGCTCCCGCAGATTTTGAATGTATTAAAAGGAGAGATGAGCTTTGTTGGGCCAAGACCTGTTACTAAAGAAGAACTTGAACTTTATTACAGAGAATATGCAGAAATTTATAAAGAGGTTTTACCTGGAATTACTGGATACTGGCAGGTAAGTGGTAGAAACGAAATAGCCTATTCTACACGAGTTACCATGGATGTTTTCTATATTCTAAACTGGTCTGTCTGGCTTGATCTTTATATTCTTTTTAAGACCATTCCTGCTATCTTTTCAGGAAGAGGAGCCTATTAAATATTATGCGAGTTCTTCAGGTAGCAAGATTCTACCCTCCTTATGTAGGAGGTACAGAAAGTATTATTCGTGAAATCACAGAGGGATTAAATAAGAGAGGTATAAGATGCGATGTCTTGTGTGCCAACACCTCTCATGAATACAGGGAGGAATCCTTAGAGGGTTATAAAGTTTATCGGGTCAAAAGCCTGGGAAGGTTTGCCTCAACTCCCCTATCACCGCAATTTATAACTAAATTCAGGGAGATAGCTGAAAACTACGACATAATTCACTTCCATCATGCAAACCCTGTGGGGAATTTAGCTTATTTCCTGATAAGACCAAAAAGACCCAAACTGATTATTCACTATCATTTTGACATAGTTCGTCAAAAATTGCTTTATCTCTTTTATAAACCCCTTCTTTTCTGGCTCATGAGGAAGAGTTCTGCCATTGTTGTGACATCTCCTTATTATGCTGAGGGCTCTCAGGTCTTAAAAAATTTTCGGGATAAATTGGTGGTAATCCCTCTCGGAATAGAAAAAAAATTAAAGGTTGATCCTGCGAAAGTTAAAACTATTAGGGAGAGATTTAAGAAAAGAAAAATTATTTTTTCTCTTGGGCGTCTTGTTTATTACAAGGGATTTGAATATTTGATTGAGGCAGCTCGTTATCTGGGAGAAGACTATGTGATTCTTATTGGAGGTGAGGGGCCTCTTGAGGGTAAACTTAAGAAGCTTGCTAAGAAGGGGAAGGGAAATGTCCTTTTTCTTGGAAAAATTCCAGAGGCTGAACTTGGAAATTTTTATGAAGCCTGTGACTTATTTTGTTTACCCTCAGTTGAAAGAACAGAAGCTTTTGGGGTGGTAATTCTTGAAGCCTTTTCTTTTGGTAAACCAGTAGTTGCAACAGAGATTCCCTTTTCTGGTGTTTCATGGGTAAATAAACATGGAGAAACTGGGTTTAATGTAGAACCAAGAAATCCTCAGGCTTTAGCTGAGGCTATAAGAGAGATTTTAGAAAATGAAAAAATTTACCAAAGTTTTTCCCAAAATGCCTATCTTAGATGGAAAGAAAATTTTACAGCTGAAAAGATGCTTGATCGATTTTTAGATTTGTATCAAAAAGTTATAAAAGGAGTGTAGTGTTGGTAACTTGACAAAATTCAGTATAGAATTATATTACTTAAATTACTTATGCGATTGAGAATCTTCTTTATTCACTCTTTTGTCTTTTTCATACTTTTTTATCCATTCCTTCTTTTTGGAAAGGAGATGCATCTTAAAGACTTTTTTGAACTTGCCTTAAAAAATAACCTGGAACTTACAGCTTATAAAAAAGAAGTTTTAGCTACTAAACTTGAAAGAGATGCAGCAAGGGGGGCCCTATATCCTCGATTAAAACTTGAAGAGTATTTTTATAGATCCGATATCCCTGCCCAGGTGTTTACTTTTAAATTAAATCAGGAAGAATTTACTGCCAAGGATTTTGAAATAAAGAGACTCAATGATCCTTCAGCGAGAAATAACTTCGAAACCCGTTTGACCATAGAGCTTCCCATTTGGTTAGGAGGAAAAATTCAAGCCGATATTAAGGCTTCTGAGGCTCACTTGGAAGCCATAAATAATCTTTATGAGAGAAAAGAAGAAGAGGTATTGCTTGAAATTGTTAAAGCCTACCTCTTTGCCCTTCTTTCCAAAGAGAGCATAAAGGTTTCAGAAAGTTCCATTTCTGAAGCCAAAGAGGCTTTAAGACTGGCAAAGGCCCGGTATGAGGCAGGAACTGCACTTTTGTCTGATGTAAAAAGGGCAGAGGTTTATCTTTCTAAAGCAGAAGAGTCCTTAGTGAGAGCCAAAAATTATTATCAAGTTGCCAAAAAAAGACTGGAAGTCCTTACTAATACCTCCCTTGGAGACTTTGAGGTTGCTGAATTAAAAGATATTCCTAAGGTTGATTTTGAAAAGATTAAATCTCATGCCTTTGATTATAGAAAGGATTTAAAGGCCCTTGAAAAGGAGATTGAGGCTAAAAAATATTCCTATCGCTCTGTCCTTTCTGAAAATCTTCCTCAGGTTTCTGCTTTTGCCTCATATACTCTTAATGATAGAGATAATCCTTTTGGGGCAGACGGTCGCGGCTATCTTTTAGGCCTGGGGCTTACCTGGAAATTTGATCTTGGCCTTACTACATTAAAGAAGGCTGAGGCAGAGTTAAAAAGGGCCTCCTCTCTTAAAGATAAATATCAGTATTTAAAAGAAAACATTACCCTTCAGCTTGAAAAGGCCTATGCTGACTATCTTAATGCCCTTCAGAAGCTTAAAAGTGCCGAGGCTCGTATTGTCTCTTCTGAAGAGGTATTAAGGATAATGAAGATTCGCTATCAAAATGGCTTGGTAAAAATTCTTGATCTTCTTGATGCTCAAACTGAGCTTGACAAAGCAAGGTTTGAAAGAATTGAGGCACTAAAGGAGGTTTATGAGAGTTATGCAGAACTTCTTTTTGCTTCTGGTTTAATAAAGGAGGCGCTATGAAAGCCTACTGGAAATATATAGCCTTTGCTGGTTTAATGATAATTGTTCTTCTTTGGATTTCAGGTTTTTTTAAACCCAAAATTGAAAGTGGTGAGGTAAAGCCAGTAGTTAAGAAAGTCTCTGGTTTGAAAGTTCAGGAGGTTGAAAAGAGAGATATAAAAGAGGAGTCCTATGTTGGGATAATTGAGCCTCAAGAAAGGGCTGAGATTGCAACTCCTCTTAGTGGAAGAGTAATTGATATAAAAGTCAAAGAAGGTGATTGCGTAAAAAAGGGCACCCTTCTTTTGAAAATTGAAGGAGAAGAACTTGAATCAACCATTAAAGCCTCAGAGTTTCAAATAAGGGAGGCTGAAGCTGAGTATCGCAGGGCTCTTGCTCAGTATGAGGTTGCCAAAAAAACCTTTGAAAGGTATTCCAGACTTTTAAAAGAGGGAGCAGTTACTCCTCAGGAATACGATGAAATTAAAGGGCAGTTTGAGGCTTCAAAGGAGGCCCTTCAAGGGGCAAAAGCTGCCATTGAAAGGGCAAGGGCTCAAAAGCGGGCTATTACCTCTCGCATTCAATACGTCAATTTAACTTCACCTTTTGAGGGTTGTATTTCAGAAAAAAAAGTGGATATAGGGGATCTTGCCTTTCCAGGAAAACCCCTTCTTGTCCTTGAAAAAAAACCGTATCTTTTAAAGGTGGAACTTCCTGAAAAATTCTTTTCTCAAATAAAACTCGGTGAGACTTTAAAGGTAAATTTATCTGAATCTCAAAAGATAATTAACGGAAAAGTTGTTGAAAAGAGCCCTTCCATAGATCCTGTTACGAGGACCTTTAGAATCAAGCTATCTTTAGAAAATGTGGAAGGCGTTAAAAGCGGAAGTCTTGCCTATGTGCTTATTCCCAGCAGAACCATCTCCCTTTTTATTCCTGAAAAAGCAGTTCTTAAGAGATACGATTTTACAGGGGTTTTTGTATTAAAACCAGATAAGACTCTTGAGTTGAGGTGGGTTAAACTCGGAAAGGCAACTGAAGGAAAAGTAGAGGTCTTATCAGGGCTTAATGAAGGAGATAAGGTAGTTGTAGAGGGCATTGAAAGAGCCTGTGATGGCTGTTTAGTAGAGTAGAGGAGGGGTGTTTGGAGAAGTCAAGCCTCACAGCCCGTATAGTTAATTACTTTATTGACTCAAAGCTCACTCCCATTCTTATCATTGTAACCCTTTTTTTAGGGCTCTTTGCCATCTTAAAAACTCCTAAGGAAGAGGAACCTCAGATTGTGGTTCCTATGATTGATATTTTTATTCAGTATCCTGGTGCTGAGCCAGAGGAGGTTGAAAAAAGGGTAGTAACTCCCCTTGAGAAAAAGCTCTGGGAGTTAAAGGATATAGAATATATTTATTCTGTTTCTCGTCCTGGGATGGCGGTGATAACTGCCCGATTTTATGTTGGAACGGATCCAGTTAAAGCATTGGTTGAGCTTAATTCAAAATGGATGTCCGCCCTTGATTTGGCTCCCCCTGGTGTAATTCTTCCTCCTCTAATTAAGCCCAAATCCATTGATGACGTTCCCATTTTATCTTTGACTCTTTGGGGTCCTAATTATGATGGATACAGCTTAAGAAGAATGGCCTCTCTTTTAGAGAATGAAATAAAAAAGCTGGAAAGGGTTTCAGAGATTACCATAATTGGAGGTTATCCAAGGCAAATCAGAATTATCCTTGATCCAGCAAAGCTTGAGGCATATAGAATCTCTCCTTTAACTCTTGCTAACATCTTAAAAAATGCTAATGCTCAATGTGTTTCTGGAAAACTTAAAGGTGCAAACAGGGAGTATGTAATTCAAAGTGGCGAATTTTTCCGTTCAAAAGAAGATGTGGAAAGGGTGATAGTTGGGTTTTATCAGGGAAAACCGGTCTATCTTAAAGATGTTGCTGAGATTTCAGATGGGCCTTCTGAGGTTAAAGATTATGTTTTTCTTGGGCTTGGGCCTTCAAGGGAATACAAGGGAATTAAACTTAATTCTCAAGAGTTTTTTCCAGCAGTAACTATTGCCATTGCCAAAAGAAAGGGGACCAATGCGGTAGAGGTTGCTGAAGAGGTTCTTGAGCTTGTCTCCAAAGTGAGGGGAAAACTTCTTCCCTCTGATGTTCACATTACTGTTACCAGAAATTATGGAGAAACTGCCAAAGAAAAGGCAGATGAGCTTCTTGAGCATCTTTTTATTGCAACCTTTGCGGTTACCCTTTTAATTGCTGTTTCTCTCGGAATTAGAGAGGCCTTTGTAGTGGGCATTGCTGTCCCAGTAACTCTTGCTATGGCCCTTTTTCTTAGTATGCTCTATGGATTTACTTTGAACAGGGTTACCCTTTTTGCTCTTATATTCTGTATAGGAATTCTTGTTGATGATCCTATAGTGGACGTTGAGAATATTCATAGGTGGTTTAAAGCCCGTCTTGCCTCTAATCCCAGGCTTGCCATAATTGGTGCAGTAAACGAAGTAAGAGCCCCTATAATTCTTGCGACTTTCACTGTTATTGCAGCCCTTATGCCTATGGCCTTTGTGTCTGGTCTTATGGGGCCCTATATGAGGCCTATACCCATTAATGCCTCGGTTGCTATGCTTTTTTCTTTAATAGTTGCTTTGGTTATTACTCCTTGGGCAGCCTATCGTTTTTTAACCCATCACTATAAAGGAGAGTCTATTGAAGGTGATGAACTACCCTATGATCTTGAAGAATTAAAAATGAAAGAACTAAAAGAAGAGCTTGAACACTCCAAAAAAAGTAAACTTTATCAAGTTTTTGCTAAACTCATGTATCCTTTGCTCATTTCCAAAAAGAAAAGATATCTTTTTTATCTTGGGATAATTTTTCTCCTTCTTGCGAGTTTGAGTCTATTTTATTTCAAATTGGTTTTAGTAAAAATGCTACCCTATGATAATAAAAGTGAAGTTCAAATAGTTCTTGATATGCCTGAGGGAACCCCTCTTGAAAAAACCCTTGAAGTAGCGAAGGCTATTGGTAGATATCTTCAGAGGGAAAAAATTGTTACAGATCTTGAGATTTATGTGGGTACAAGCTCACCCTTTAATTTTAACGGTCTTGTGAGGCATTATTATCTAAGGCAAGATCCTAATCAGGCAGACATTCAGGTAAATTTGATAGGGAAGCATTATCGCAAAGAGGCTTCTCATGATTTTGCCAAAAGAATAAGACCAAAGGTACATGAAATTGCCAAAGCTTACGGTGCTAAATATGTGGCTGTAGTTGAAGTGCCTCCGGGGCCTCCGGTCTTATCTCCTATTGTGGCAGAAATTTATGCCCCAGATTTGAAAACCCAAGAAACCTTTGCAAGAAAGGTTCTTCAAATCTTTAAGGACTCTCCTCTTATAACCGATGAAGGTATCTACCTTGAGGACCCAGTCAAAAGAATAAGACTCATTGCCAAAGAGGAATACTTAAAAATTGCCTCCTTGAGCAAAGAAGAGTTGGTTCAGACCTTAAAAGCCCTTTGTAGTGGATTGCAAGTTGGAGTTTTTCAGAGCACCGATACTGAACATGTTCCTATTATTCTTCAGCTGGATGAAAAATTCAGAACCCTTGAATGGCTCAGAACTTTTAGAGTGGCCACTCCAACCGGAGAGTTAGTCCCCTTAAGAGAGCTCGTTGAAATAAAGGAAGATGTAGTTCCTACAAGTATTTATCATAAAAATTTGAGAAGGGTAACCTATGTGATAGGAGATACCGCAGAGCCTTACGAGGCCCCTGTCTACGGAATATTTGATGTAAGGGATAAAATTAAGAATCTTCCTAATCCCTATGGAAGGGTAAAGGAATACTGGTTAAGTCTTCCTGTTGTGGAGGACACAATTTCTATCAAATGGGATGGAGAGATGCATATAACCTTAGAGGTCTTTCGGGATCTTGGGCTTGCCTTTGCTGTAGCTATTTTTATTATGTATGTTTTGATTCTTACCTGGTTTAAAGATTACCGCATTCCAGGAGTAATTATGGCACCCATTCCCCTAACCCTTTTTGGTATAATACCTGGGCACTTCTTGCTGAATTCCTTTTTTACTGCTACTTCCATGATTGGGTTCATTGCCCTTGCAGGAATTATTGTAAGAAATTCCATATTGGTGGTTGATTTTGCTGAACAGAGAGTTAAAAAGGGTATTCCCCTTCATCTGGCTGTGGTTGAGGCTGCTGCTATCCGAACTCGCCCCATTCTTCTTACCGCATCAGGAGTTATTGTTGGAGCCTTTGTGATTCTTTTTGACCCCATTTTCAATGGACTTGCCATTTCTTTAATATTTGGAACTATAGGATCAACGCTTCTTTCCACTTTTCTTATACCCTTATTATATTTTGGTCACAAGGTTAAAATTGGTTATAAACTGCCAGATGCTGAAAGGATCAAAAAGGATCTTTTTGATTAAATTTGTTTTAAATGATTGGCAAAGGTTTTAAAAGACTCTTCAACATTGCTATCGCTAAAAAGGGTTGAATAAATCTTATTTATTTCGAAAATAAGGTCCTTTTGCACATCCTTTAACCAATTAATTATAATTTCTTTGCTTTGGTTAAGGAAAGTATCAACAGCTTTTTTCCATTTTCTCTTGAGCCTTTTGGCAGGATCTTTATAAGATTTAAGAAGGTAGGCTGAGGCTAAAATACTTGATGCTGCAGGTAAGCTTTTAATCAAAAGGCTTTCTGGTAGAATTATAGCAGTAGCTACCCCTCCTGAAGCCAAAGCAATAGAACCAATTACGGGAAATTTTTTTTCAAATTCCCTTTCTTCTGGCATATTGATTGAAACAGGAATTAATCTCGTTAATTCCTTTAAGGCCTTTTCCCTTATTTTTTCTCTAAGCCCCTCCCTAAAAAATTGATACTGTTTTTCTGAGTCAAGCTTTTTTATATCTTCAATTAAGTCTTTCATATAATAGTTTAATAAAGTTTCTAAGATAACTTCAGCCCTATCTCTAATAGCTTTAGGAGGATAGTGCTTTATAAATTCTTTCAAAAAATAGAGATCAAAATTATAACTAAGGAAAAAGTTCATTTCTTTTTGAATAAGTTTGAATTCCTGCTCAATATCTTTTAATATATTTTTTTCAATTTCTATTATCTTTTCATGGGTTAGCATTTTAGTTCTTCCTGAAGAATGTTGATTTTTCGAAGCTCTCTTTCTATTAAATTAATTCTTTTTTGTAAAGTTAAAATTTCGTGTTCTATTTTTTCGGCAGATTTTATTTCCCTTTTTAATTCTTCAAGCCAATTCCTTTTTTCACTTAGCATCCTTTTTATTACATGTCTGTAATAATTAAAGGCTTTATAAAATTCCTCTCTTAGATTTTCCATAGTTGTTATAAAATCTTGGATGAGTGAACTTTTTAGTTCATTAAAAAAGGCTACTTCGTCAAAAATTACTCTATTGCCAACCACCACTTTATGTGTTCTTGAAGATTTAAGCCATTTCCAGGGTTTTAAAAAGTTCCAGTTTTCCAATAAGCTTTCTACCTCTTCTTTAACTATTTCTTCTTTTTTTACCGCTTTTGTGCGCGAAGTTTCTTCAATAGCTTTTAAATCTATCTTAGGAATTTTTATTTTGTATTCTTCTGCAAGGGATTCTCCAATCTGCTCAAGCCTGCTTTTAAAAAACTGATTAATTTCTTCTTGATTATTATATACAATCTCTGTAAGTTCATTTTCAGCTTCTCTATAATATTTTCTGAGTTCTTCAGTCGAATTAGCAATTGTAAAGAGATCATAATATTTTGATTTTAGATTATTTATGGCTTCTTCAATGGGAGAATGTATTCCTAAAAATTTAATTGAGGCCTCTTCAAGAATTAAATAACAGTCTGCTTCAAGTTTTTCTAATCCCTTTTGTTTAATTTCCAATTCCTTTAGGAATTCTTGAGGATCCTTTTTTTGACTGGTAAGAATTTGTATGTGTTCTTCCAAAGCCTTGATTTCCTCTTGACAAAGTTCCTTAATTTTTTCTAAAATTTCGTGAAGATTTTTAAAAGGGGATTTAATAATAAAATTTTCAAGATTTGTAGAAAGATTTTCAAAACCTGAAAATTTTAAAAAAGCTTCTTTAGGGTCAAGATTCAATTCTTCTGCCAACTCTTTAAAAACTATATACCATTTTCTTTTATGAGGTTCAGCTTTAATTTCTTGAGGGGTTTTTCCCTTTTTTAAGTCTTCATGAATTAACTTAAGTATACTATCTACAGCATATATTCTATCTTCTGAGATTATTGAACTATAAATTCTTTTTGCCTCTTCAAGTAATCTATCTTTTTCTTCGTAAAAAACTGCAGCATGGGTTAAAATTAAAAAAAGATTTTCTTTGCTTTTATTGGTAATTATAGACTGAACAAATTTTTTAAAAGATTCTGATTCAACAGGTTTAATAGGATGAATAAATAGCACAGCATTTGCTCTTTCAATAAAGGAAAAGCTGATATCTTGGACCCCTCCAATGGCATTAACTCCTGGCATGTCGACAATTCTTAATTCTTCAAATTTCCATGGGAAGGGATATCCTAATTCTATCCTAAAGGGGATTTTATCCAGTGTAATATAATTGGTATATTGAATTAATTTATCTTTTTTTTCTACGAGATTGTCCATTCCAGATCTTTCTTCCAAGTATTTTATAAATTCTTTATTTATTTCTGGTTTTTCATTAAAATCGAGTAAATACTGGTCAATAAGGCTCGTTGGAATATCTCGATACTCGTCTGGAATGGAAGCTACTTTCTTTAGAATTTCTTTAAAAAGGGTTTTTGATTCCTCTTCATATATTTCTTTTTTCCCTGAAGCATAAGTAATTTTGAGGAGAGGTTTGGGAGAATAAAATATTTCTATAAGTGCACTTGTTGCTTGTAAGACATCGCTTGGTAATATTTCTTCACATAAAAGACTGTTTATAAATGTAGACTTTCCAGCTTTAACTTCACCTGCAACTGCAATAATAAATTCATCTTTTTTGAGGTTTTCAATTAGTTTCTTTATATATTCATGAAGAACAGATCCAGCTTCTAATTTTAAAAGATTTGATACATCTTTATAAAGACTTAAAACCTGGCTTTTATAATGTTTGTAATTTTCGAAAGACAGATGAGTATTATGCATTAAATTCACCTCCTTACTGTTTCCCACTTTCCATAATATTAAGATATATTGCTTTTAGTTCTTGAAGATAAGCTTTTAGATCAAAATATGTCTTTTTAAATTGTTCTAATTTATTATCAACCGTAAGGTAGTCTTCCCTGTTGTATGCTGTAATAATTTCTTTTGCTAATTCAAACATGTTATTGTATAATGATTCAAATTTATTAAAATCGAAATCAGATACCTTATTTTTAAGATTTTTGTACTCATCTGATTCTATCCATTTTCCTATAGTTAGGGCTTTAGGATCGCCCCATCTTATAGGATCAAGACTTTCAATACCTTTGATATGGGATTCTATTCTGAGAAGATACCTATCAATATCGGTTTCAAAAATATCAAAAATTATTTTTTCCATGTGTTCTAATTTCACTGATGCTGCAAGATTTTTCATATAGGTTGAAATTATTAAATTTTCATAGACATAACTATTAATTTGTTCTAAAGTTTTATTGATTTTATTAAAAAGATTGTCTATTTCAGAAAATGTATTTGATATCTTATCATCTTCAATTAGTACAGTTTCTATTTTTTCGATAAGCTCTATAATTGCATCATTGAGATTGTTTATCGTTTCATTGATTTTCTCCCAATCTAACTTTTCTTTTTCTTTATCTTTAGAACTAAGGTTCATTAATACTCGTAATAATGTGTTAATTTGAATTAATTTTCTGGAGATTTCATTTATAGTTAAATAGAGATCTTCGACAAACATTTCAATTTCATTTATACTTAAATTGCTCGCTTTTATATCTTTATTTATAGTATCTACTGTTTTAAAAACTCTATCTACTTGATTAGTTAATTTTAAAGAAAAATCAAGCACTCGTGAATTAAAATTATTTAGATAGTTCTTTAATTTTTCTAAATTTCTGGCAAGATCACCAATTATATCAGGTTGGTCAAGTAGATTTCTATCAATTGTAAATGTGAGATCACCTTCAGCTAATAAGTTTAAATATTTAGTTATTTTATTTATAGGCTCATGACCAAACTTCATATAAACAAAATATAAAATAACAGAAGTAAGAATAATTCCTAATACACCTAATCCTAACAATAAAATTTTTGTGAAGAGAATACTATCTAAGCTAGCTTTTAATGGAATAGTAATTGCAATTGCTCCCAATATACTATCCGAGGTAACATTAGGATGACAAACAAGACAGCTAGGTTCAGTTTTAATAGGAAAATAGCCATGCAAAATTTTTTTATCTTTATTATAAAGTGTCTTTATTTCTCCGGTTTTTAAAACTGTTTCAATATAATTATCAGTATTTTCTGGATGTGCCAAATTAAAATATGTAGTTACCTCCTCTTTTGGATAAATTCTTATACCAGGAAATTTGTTTAAAAATTCTTGCTTGTAAATGTTGTAAATATGTGAAGGCATATTTTCATGTCCTTTAATGAGAGCCGTATATGCAAACTCATAATTCTTTCTTAATCTCACTTCAATAGCTTCTTTAATAATTCCTTTTTCAAAAATATAACCGCTAATTAATGGTGCTATTATAAAAAGAATAATTATTGGAATATTAATTGCTATGCCAAGTTTCCAATGAAATTTTAATTTTTTTAAAATTTCTTTCATACTTACCCCCTTAATATGGACTAAATAAGATTTGGCCAATCTTATTATTTTTAAAATCAAATAAATCAATTATTATAAATTTTCTACCGCTAATTTGAAGTATATCCTCATTTTTAAGTGAAAAGCTTTTGTTTATTATCAATTGATAATCTAAATTTTCTAAATTAGAGAATAAAACAAAGCCTTTATCAGTTTTTTTGTCCTTAGGAATTGATGGAAAATAACGAGCCACCTCATTTTTAAGAACAACAATTATTTTAGCCTTTGCATTTTGGTATAAATAGTAGTCCAATAAGCTTAAAAAATCAGTCCATACTTCAATTGCACCTAAAATTTCTCCTGATTCGTTGAAGACAGGTGTTGTTGCACTGTATATTAAAGCGTTGGTTTCTAAAACAATGCCATGTATAATCCTTTTTTTGTTAAACACTTCTATTATATTTATTTTTTCTTTTGATTTATCTTGTAAAATTATATCTTCACCATGAGGTTTATCAGGTATTACCCATAAAACTCCTGATGGAAGATAAAAATTATATTTAATTGACAAACCAATGTCTCTTTCATATTTTTTAATTATTTCATTAAATATATTTTTTAATTTATATCCATATTCATAAAAAGCTTCTTTTTGCTTTTCAATTTTTTCTAAATCTCCAACCTTTACCTTAAGACTTGTATATATTCCTACAATTTCCTTATCAAAAGCAAGGGCTTTGGATATATTCCTAATATATTCTTCATTTTTCTCAATTTGCGATAAAAATTTATCCTTCTCTATAAAAAACTTTTTGTCTTGTTGACAGGAAGAGAATAAAAACAAAACAATAAAGAGAATAAAAAAACATCCTATTCTAAAAGACATATTACACCTCTTCCATAGATTTCTTTTTTATTTCTTTAACCAATATTTTATCGTAAAAAACTATATGAGATGAATAAAAATCATTAATAAATTTGCATAATTCAAAAGTTAATGCATAAGGAGATGTTTCATAAAGTTTTAAAATTTCTTTTATTTTTTCCCGAAAGTAGGTGTGTTCTTTTTTATGTTCTTCTCCATCTTTTATGTTATATTTATTAATTAAAGTTTCTTCAAATTCAAGATGTTGTTCCATAAATAATAAAAATGAATGAATTTTTTGAAGTATTTCTTGACTTTCTGGATTTATTTTGTTGTATTCATAAATGTTTTTCAAAAATTTAAAAATTTTTTTGTGCTGATTGTCAATGTCAAAATAACCTGTTAAAAAATTTTCATTCCATTCAATAATTCCCATTTCAATTTCTCAAGTGAGATCTTGAGGGTTATTTTTAATAAAATATTGGAATATGTCAAGATCCAATTTTAATTCTAAAATTTTTTATTTCAAGGGAATTTACTAAACATATCTGAGATGTTCGTTGCGGTTCCTCTGTTTTGTAAGGCAAAGGTTATCCCTTGTATAAGTTTTTTTCCATAGGATTGACATCCTAAAAAGATACAAGCTTATGAGTTTATCATGAGAGGAGAAGGTATTTAAGGTTTTAAATCCCTCTTGACAAAGGGGAAAAAGCGATTAAATTTATAAATAAATTCCCCGGTAGCTCAATCGGCAGAGCGGTGGGCTGTTAACCCATAGGTTGCAGGTTCGAGTCCTGCCCGGGGAGCTTTTAAAATTGAAAAATTTCTTCTTGAAATTAATATTCTTCAATGGAATAAAATTATCTCCATAAAATCATAAAGATTAAAGCTATTCAATAATGAGATAAGGATCAGTTAGAAAGTGCAAAGAGGATTAAAGAATTCAGAATCATTATGAAAATAAATTCGCTGGAGAGACCGCATATTACTTACGATCTGAAATAAAATTTAGCTGAGGTGCATAAAATGGAGGAATTATTTTTTCAATCAGAGCCTTCCCTTTTAGAAAAGGGAGAACCCGTTTATCTCTCAGAGCTCAGAAAAAAAACTCTTACAGAATTATATCAAATAGCTGAGACCCTTGGTATTGAAAATATTTACACCTATTATAAAAAAACAGATGTGATTTATCAGATCATCCATGCCCTTCTTCAGAGAAATGTAGAAATAATTGTTGAAGGATTATTAGAGGTTTTACCTGAGGGATTTGGTTTTTTGAGATTTAGAGATTACAATTATCTTCCCAGCTCAGAGGATATATATGTTTCCCCTCCTCAAATTAGAAAGTTTGGGCTTAAAACAGGGGATATTATCTATGGAACCATTCGCCAACCCAAGGAAGGTGAAAAATATTTTGCCCTGGCAAAGATTGAAAAGGTAAATTATCTACCCCCAGAGGTAGTTAGAACCCGAACTCCCTTTGATCATCTAACTCCCATACATCCTAATAAATGGCTTCGTTTGGAGACAACACCTGATAATTTTTCCACAAGAATAATCGATCTTTTCGTGCCAATAGGAAAAGGACAGAGAGGACTGATTGTTGCTCCTCCAAGAACGGGAAAAACAGTGCTTCTTCAAAATATTGCCAATGGCATAGTTCATAACTATCCTGATATTTACCTCATCATTCTTCTTATTGATGAAAGACCAGAAGAAGTTACTGAAATGCAAAGAATTGTCCCTAAAGCAGAAATCATTAGCTCCACTTTTGACGAACCTCCTCAGAAACATACTCAGGTGGCTGAGATTGTTATAGAAAAGGCCAAAAGACTTGTGGAATGCAAATACGATGTAGTTATACTTCTTGATAGTCTTACAAGGCTAACAAGAGCATATAATCTTGTGGTTCCCTCAAGCGGAAAACTTCTCTCTGGTGGAATAGATGCTAATGCCCTTCATAAGCCTAAAAGATTTTTTGGGGCTGCAAGGAATATAGAAGAGGGTGGAAGTCTCACCATTATTGCTACGTGTCTTATTGATACAGGTTCTCGTATGGATGAAGTAATTTTTGAAGAATTTAAGGGGACAGGAAATATGGAAATTGTTCTTGATAGACGCCTTGCAGACAGGCGCATCTGGCCAGCAATAGACATTCATCTCTCAGGGACAAGAAAAGAAGAGCTTCTTTTACCAGAGGATATTCTTCATAAAGTCTGGTTATTAAGAAAAGTGCTTGCTCCTCTTAGTGCTGTTGAATGCATGGAATTTTTGCTTGATAAAATGAAAGATACCAAATCGAATGAAGAATTTTTAAGTATCATGAATCAATAAGGAAATTCCACAAGTCAAGAATTTTTAATAAAAAATAAAAAGGGAGGCCCTTATAAGATTTAAAGGCCTCCCTTTAAAACCTTTAATAATTTTTTAATAAGGTTCTTTCTGAGTGAAGGTTATTTTGTGAGTAGCCTTTCTCCATAACTGGTCAAGGTTACTTTCAGCCCCAAAAGGTCTATACCAGAGTTCAATTTCCACAATATATTCATAGTTTTCGGGCTTTCCATCATTACTGGGAACAAAAATTCGGAATTCCTCTTTTTTTTCTTCAAGAGGATGGAGTCCCCAGTCAACTAAAATTCCTGATTTGTCATAGGGGCCTCTTCCCATGCGGTCAAGCCTTCCAAGCTGTTGAGGAACAGGCATATAGACCTTGCTGTCACTATAAACCACTTTACCGTCAGGGGTTTTGGCGGTCACTTCCAGGACCAGCCTGTTAGGAGTGGGTCAGCCATCGGGAATGGCATGTCCTGTTTTATTTTTAATAGTAACTTGTCCGTAAATCATAGGTTTTATCTTGGTTCCATCTCTCCAGTAAAGTGATCTGAAATGGGTTTCAAATTCTATTGCCATCTCTTGCATCTTTTTATCTCTGTATGCTTGAATATTGTGCCCAAGGCCACTTTCCCTCATATGGCAATCCTGGCAAGTTTTTGGACCTCCCTTGGCTGCATAACTCCAGAGATAATATCCATAGAGAGTAGCACATTGAGAGGGCTCATCTAATTCAAAATTGGGCCCAAGGCCGTGACACTGGCCGCAAAAAATTGACTCTTTCATGGTATCAATAGCTTTAATTTTGGGCATTTTTGCATAGGGATGCTCTCCATTTTTGGAGCCATACACTGTATCTTTTTGAGGATAGCCATCTACCCATTTGTGAATTATGGCATTTCTCTGATGACAGATCAAACAGTTAATATTGAGCTTTTCAAGTTTTTCCTTAGCCTTTTCAGAGGTTTTTTCATCACCCTCCATATAATCTATGGCAAGCTTAAGTATTTCCTGAGCAACACTATCTTCAGCCTCTCTAAGCTGGGGCAAGTGACATTTAGCACATAGCATTAAATGTTCTACCTTTACATCTCTAATGTCCTTTACCCCTGCATAGGGAAAATTTTTAAGCCCTACTTTGTAAGCGGTCAGAATGGTTGCTATGGTTCTTCCTGTTCCAAAAATGGAGCGAGCATGCAGACTCTTTTGCCACTGCTCAGCAATGTCTGCATGGCAGGTCATACATTCAGATGAGTCATACATGGCAATTAGTTCATCCACCGTTTTGGCTTTTTTAGGCACCCCCTTGGTGCTTGCCAGTACACTAAGGGGAATAACCAAAAAAAATCAACGCCAAAAGACATCATAAGACCCTCATACCCCACCTCCT
>CAZQQV010000029.1:0-18539 GCA_964595655.1 uncultured Caldimicrobium sp. | reverse complement strand
ATCTTGAGGGAGAGACAAGAGATATTAGACAGGCCCTGGATGAGACAAACAAACGCATTGATGAAACAAAATTGAGCTTAAAAGAAAAATCATAGCTTACACCTTGCGTATTGATAAAACTAATAAGTGCAGTGATGAATTATTCATGGAAGTATCAAAGATAAGAGGGGATTTAAACAGAGCTCTTTCTCAAAGGGAAGTGATTGATGATATGCTCCATAGGATACAAAGACTTGAGGCAAAAGTTTTAGAGGCCACATAAAGGTTTTTTACCTTTTGACATCTATTAAAGGATTTCTTTGAAGAAAGAGGAAAAGCTGCAATTTATGCGTTGCGTTTATTTTTTTACCCCAAATTTCATGGTTTTGATAAGTTCTAAACCCAAGCCTGTAAAACAATCTTTTGCAAGCCAAAGCTTTCGGCTGCCAGAGAATGTTTAGAATCACCCCAAGATTTATGAGAGGATGACAATAATAGGGAAATAGGGGAAGGTTAGATATGCTTTTAAATTACAACCTTCCCCTAAGATGAAATCCTTAGAAAATCACATAATAAAGAGATTAATAAACTAGGACCTGATCTGCGCGCATTATTTCGTTAATGAGTTTACCTGCCTTGACCAGTTCTAATCCCTCTACTAAGCGCTCCTTTGGTATTTTTCTCTCCTCAATACAAGGGATGCAAACAAACATCTTGGCTCCAAATTTTGAAAGATTATCCACTAATTCTTTAAGAGGTTGCAAGCCAGGAGCCAAAATATGTTCATACATACCCTTTGTGCAGCACATAACACCTTTTCCTTGAAAAGCTACGGTCACTTCAACTTCCATGGTTAAAGCTGCATTAGCCATTACTAAGGCAATGGTTGCCTTTTCTGGATCATCCAACACATGGGTAACTACTACTACTAATTTCTTTTTAGCAATGGTCTCACTCATAGGGCACCTCCCTTGTTTGAAATTAAAAATAAGGATACATCTTGAATGAAGATATTTTCAGGGGCGACCTTTAGAAAATTTAAATGACAGATGGGGCAAAGAGTAGCAATAAATTGACACTCAACTTCAAGCTGAGATATTCTTTTTTTAGCCACCTCTTGAGCTTTTTCTGGGAAAAGACCTTCCACTGGCCCTCCACAACAATAAGTAGTAAGTCCCGTATAGCGAGGTCTCTTAACCTGATAACCTACCTTTGAAAGAACCATCTCTGGAAGATCGCTTAGCCCCAGTTTGCGTGCAAATACGCACCCTTCATGTAGAACGATCTCCCCTTCTCCCTTTAATTGAGACAATTTTTCTGCAATTACTTCTAAATAATGGCGCACTTCAAAGGGAAATCCCTGAGGAAAAATTTCAGGATAAACCTTCTTTAAAAGATAAGTTGTATGGGGGTCGACTGTAATTATAGTTCGCACACCTGCCTCTTCAAAGATCTTTTTTACTTTATTTGCCTGATGAATAAAAGCCTTAGTAAAACCCAACTCATAAGCCAATGTTCCTGGATAAATATCCTTTTCATAGAGATAACCTACCTCTACTCCTGCAGACCTTAATAGATGCACAATGGCCCTAAGGGGTTGCAAATAAAGTTTATATAAATAATCGGGAACAGAAAATCGCGTCAAAAGCCCTGCCAAATCCACAAAACTGTGTAAGAAAAGCATGGGCTCTAAAGGGAAAGTTTCTTCAAGGGCTCTGAAACGTTCGCGCCTTTCATGAAGAACCTTTACGTGAGGTACCATTTGATAAAGGAGACCTGTGTATAAAACTGTCTGCCCACCACGAGGAAGTCCTAACCCCTGAGTCCAACCACACTTCTTACTCCGACTGAGACTCAGAGGAGTGCCACGCCTACATAAGCTTACTCCTAAAAACATAAGGTTATTTATCCAGTTGCCAGACATCCTTTACGAGAACCTCCCTTAAAATGCGAATGTTATTGGTTATACTTACATTTTGCGGACAAAAGGTTTCACAGAGACCACAAAGAAGACAACTATATATAATTTCTGAAAGCTTTAAAAGGTCCTCACCTAAAATAGCGCGTCGAAAGAGCTCTCGCGGAAGGATAGGCCTTTCCATAGGGCAGAGGGCAGTACAGGTCCCACAGTTAAAACAAAGCCAGGCATCAAATCCAGAGCTTTTCAGTTTTTTGGCGGTTTCTGGGTTAACTCTCATTGGCTAACCTTATAACGAAAATATCTTTCTCGACGAGCCTTTGGTAAAGGCTCAATTTTTTTACTTCGAAGGAGGCCACTAATCGCTAAGAGAATCGCTTCAGGGGGAAAACCTAAGACCTCTGCTAATTCTGGTACACTTCGGGGAGATTCTTCTAAAGCTTTAAGGATACGATACTCTATCAAAGGCAGTATTCTCCAAAGATCTGGGGCCCACTTCATGAAGCCAGCCTCCGAATAAGAGCCTCCATAGTTTTGTGTTCAAATCCCTTAATTTGCAGGGCCTTTTGGGGACATATTGAAACACAAGCCCCCTCTCCCTTACACAAGGCCTCTTCAACAATGACAGGGCCTTCATCAGGAAGCTTCAAGGCACCAAAGGGACAAACCTTCAAACATTTTCCACACCTGTCACAACGCTCCGGCAAAACTTCAACCACTCGTGGCTTCAGTTCAAGTTTACCCTTTAGAAAGAGAGATGCCCCCTTGGCTGCGGCTGCCATAGCTGTGGTAGCAGTTTCATCTAAAGTTCGAGGGCCAAAAGCACACCCTGCTAAATAAATTCCAGAAAAAAGAGTTTCTACAGGTTTTAGTTTGGGATGCACTTCTGCAAAAAAACCATCTGCAGAAAGAGGAAGTTTTAAAGCCTCAGCAAGAGGCCCTGCTGGCTCAGGAACACCACCTGTAACAAGGACCACCAAATCAACCGGAATTTCTAATTTTTCTTTTCCTGTAAGAACATCATTCACCACTACAAGTAATCCCTTCTCATCTTTCTGAACATTAGGTGGCTCTTTTTCTGAAAATCGAATAAAAAAGGCCCCAGCTTCTCTAAGGCGACGATAAATATCTTCATAGGAACCGTAAGCCCTAATGTCCCGAAAGAGATGATATTGCATGGTTATTCCCTTTTCTACACTCAGCTCTCCAGCTTTAAGAGCAGCAGGACAACAAAAACGAGAACAATACCTGTGTGGTCCCTGAGAACTTCGCATCCCCACACAATAAATAAAAGCAACCCTTTCCACTTGTTGCCCCGAATAATGAGGCTTGGCACCTTGGTTTTTTAACCACAGGAAATACTCCTCAAGCGTCAAAACACCAGGCAAGCCATAGCCGTACTCACCTTCCTTTGGCTGATAAGGCTTCAAACCAGAGGCTACAATAAATGCCCCTACCTTGAGAAGGATCTCTTCGTTTTTATTCTTAATTCTCAACTGGTATTGTCCAGGTCCACCCTCTCTGGAGAGTACCTCAGTCTCTAAATACAGCTTGATATTTGAGTTTTCACTTATTTTCTTTGAAAGACCATTTAAAAGGTCTTCCATAAAGGGCAACTTTTTAAGGTATCCTCCGATGGATTTGTTTTTTTCAATAATGTGGACCTTAATATTAAGCTCTGAGAGCGAGAGAGCAGCAGTCAAGCCTGCCAAACCACTTCCTATAATAGCTACTTCAGGAATTACATCTACCATTATGGGATTTAAGGGGCGAGCATTCAGGGCTCGCTCTATACCGGCTTCAATTAAACGAATGGCCTTGGCTGTAGCCCCATCGGGATCATGAGGATGCACCCAGGAGCATTGCTCACGAATGTTCACTTGAATATACTGATAAGGATTAAGCCCTGCCCGACGGGCCATTTCTCTAAAGGTTCCCAAGTGAAGCTTAGGAGAACAAGATGCAATAACAATTCCTTGAAGTTTATTTTTTTGAATCTCTTCTATTATTTCTTTCTGAGCTGCTTCAGAACAGGTAAAGGTATGAACCTGAGTTACTGCAACCTTTGTTTTTTTACGGATAGTTTCAGCTACCTCTTCCACTCGAACATAATCCGAAATATTTCCGCCACAACGGCAAATAAAAACACCAATTTTTTTCTCTTCAGAGCTCAAAACCCAACTCTCCTCAAGTGTAAAACTACTTGAAGAGCAACAGCCTGAGCATGCACCACAGTGTCAGGAATATCTCTAGGGCCAGCAGCCGTCCCAGCAACAAAGAGCCCAGGAATGAGAGTTTTACCAGGCGCACTCTCTGGAGAAATCTCCTTAACAAAACCCAACTCATCCAGGATATCCTCGGGGACTAAAGTTCGTAGAGACGGTTCCGATAAAGCACCCGTTGCAAGCACAACCAGATTGTGTCGAGCACGTTTAACCCCACCACCTCCGTCCATATCTTCATAATAAACCCAGAGATCCCCATTTTCTGCAGGCTCAATACGGGCTACCTTCCCTCTCCTTAGGCGTACTCCCATGCCTTCGGTTTGCCGTAAAAATTCCTCATAGCCCTTACCAAAGGCACGAATATCAATGTAGTAAATAGTAACGTCTGCAAAGGGAATAGCCCCTAATAAAAGCTGGGCTTGCTTTAAAGAATACATACAGCATATTCGGGAACACCTTGGTGTGCCCTCCTTTCGGGATCGCGAACCTACACAAAGAACTATTCCTATATTTCCAGGTATTTGACCATCTGAAGGACGAAGCACTGCATTATATGGTCGCGTTGGTGCTAAAAGACGTTCCAATTGCATCCCGGTTATAACATTAGGATGTTCTCTATATCCTAAAAGGGGGTTTCCCTCTGGTTCAAAAAGGCGAAAACCGGTAGCTAAAACAATTGCTCCAGCCTCAATTTGTAATTTTTGCGGCTTTTGGTTAAAATTTATAGCCCCAGCAGGACATGCTCTCTCACAACTTCTACACTCACAACAACCAGCACAATCAAGACAACGGCTTGCCTCTTTCAAAGCCTCATCTTCATTAAAGGACCTCTTTTCCACCTCAAGGGACGAGGTGCCTTGAATTGCTTTGTATGGCTCAGAAATTTTCTCACCTTTAAGAACCCTTTGAATTCGCAAAGCAGCCTCTTTTCCTAAAAGTATTTCTTGAAGTAAAGAAGAAGGGGCCTCTGGAGGGGAAAAAACTCTACTTACAGTTGTCATAAAAGCTAGAGGATCACCATAACTTTCAGAAAATTTTTCAACAAAGACCGCTTCAAAACCTTTATTAAGAAGCCTTTCTGGTTTTTCCGTCCATTCAGACTCCATCTCAAGGGGCTCTAATATGATTCGCAGGTCTTCTTTAAGAACATCTTCAGAGACATCTGGATGGTTCTTTAAATAACCCCCAAGTTGAGCTTTATTTGCAAAAATGGTTACCTTTAAACCAGCCTTACGTAAAAAATAGGCACAGCTTAAAGCCACTGGCCCCTCGCCTAAAACTGCCACCTTAGGGCCCTCAGCAGGTGGCCATTCTAAAGAGAGAGCTTTTAGGCCCTCCTTAAAAAGGAAACCCTTTATAGCCCGAATACTCATTGGAATGCCAGTGCGCGCCTTTAGGGTGCACCGTTTTTCACAGGGAGCTTCACAAAGTATTGACAGAACTCCAGGAAATGGAGCAGCCGAAAGATGTACCTTTAAAGCCTCAGTATATCTTCCCTGACGAACAAGGGCAACCAAAGCATGTGCCCTAACTCCAAGGGGACAAAATTGAGAACAGGGCGAAAGCCCACGTTTTTCAATAAGGGCCTTTCTTGGAACTGCCTGTGGAAAGGGAATATAAATGGCTCTTCGAGCAGTTAATAAAGCATTAAATTGATCAGGCCGTGGTACAGGACAAACCTTTTCACACTCTCCACAACCTGTACACTTTTCTGGATCCACATAGGTAGGTTTCTTTTCAATCTCTACCTGGAAACTGTTTCCATTTTTGGAAATCTTGCGAACCTCTGCAGCTGTAAGTATCTTTATTGCAGGATTGTTTTTGACTGCAGCCATTTTGGGAGTGGCAATACAACTGGCACAATCTAATGTGGGGAAAACTTTGGAGAGAAGAATCATCTTTCCTCCAAGACTTCCCTCGCGTTCCACAATAAGAGAGGGATATCCCATGTCTGCAAGAGTTAAGGCTGTTTCCATGCCAGCTATTCCACCACCAATAATGAGAACAGGTACCCTTTCAGGCACTCTTTATCTCGTCTAAGGTCTTTTCAAACTGACGGATATGATTAACAAAGGCTTCACCACACACCGAACAAATTGCAGCCATGCGCACTCGCCGAGGATTTTCACCTATCTCTTGTAACTTTTCTTGAACCTGACGCACTAACTCAGCAGTTCTCTCTGTGCAATCTCTAAGATAAGGACAATCCTCCCCATCTGCTGCGATAAAAACCCCATCATATCCTGATTTTAAAGCAAGAATAACCCAATCAGGATGAATACCACTGGAACAGGGCACACTGATAACATCTACTGAACTCGGATAAGATAGATGGGAAATCCCTGCAAAATCAATTCCAGGATCAGAAATGGTCTCTGTAGAAAAAACTAAAATGCGAGCCATTATTCGCTTCCCTTACGGATAAAAAGACGCCAATAACCTGCCTCTTCAATAAAGCCTAAAAATTCATGCCCTGCATTTTCAGCCCAAATCGGCAAATCATCCTTTGTACCTTCATCTGAAGATAATACCTCCAAGATTCCTCCAGGTGGGACTTCAGCCATAGCTCTTTTTGCCTCTAAAAGGGGCCCTGGGCAGGCAACTCCTCTACAATCCACAACTTTATCAGCCTTGATTCCCTTTAAATTTTCTCCAGCCATTTTCTTCCCCCCTTTAACACATAATTTTGTGTACTTAAGTAAAGTATAAGACATTATTCAAAAAAAAGTCAAGACTATTAATGCTATCTCACTTAGAGGTCTGTCTTGAATTCTCAAAGACAATGTGCTACTTTATTATTTGAATTTGAATTTTTTGAGGTGGAAAGGTCATGTTTGAAAACCTTACTGAAAGGCTTGAAAAGGCCCTTTCGGGTTTTAAGGATCGTGGAAAATTAAGTCCCGATGATATAAAAAAAGGGTTAAGAGAGATAAAACTTGCCCTCCTTGAAGCTGATGTAAATTACAGGGTTGTCAAGGATTTTCTTGCAAGGGTTGAAAAAAGAGCTCTAACCTCTGAGGTTCTTGAAAGCCTTACTCCCTTTCAGCAGATGGTAAAGATTGTTTATGATGAGCTCGTTGAAACCCTTGGGGGAAAGGCTCAAGGATTAAATCTCACAGGAAAGCCCTCGATTATTCTTCTTGCTGGACTTCAAGGATCTGGTAAAACTACTACTGCAGCCAAACTTGCAAGATACCTCAAAAAAAAGGGGCACAATCCCCTTCTTTGCTCAACGGATGTATATAGACCTGCTGCTATTGAACAGTTAAGAGTTCTTGCTGAAAGGGTTGACACCCCCTTTGTTCCAGCTGATCCAAAAGAGAAGCCCCTTGAGATCGCAGAAAGAGCTTTGAAAATGGCAAAGGAGCTCGGAAGAGATGTCCTCATTGTGGATACCGCAGGAAGACTTCACATTGATGAAGCCCTTATGGAGGAGCTTAAAGCCCTTAAGGAATTTTTATATCCTCAGGAGGTTCTCCTTGTTGCTGATGCCATGATGGGTCAGGATGCGGTGAATGTGGCCAAAACCTTTCAGGATAGGGTTGGACTGACTGGAATAATTCTTACCAAAGTGGAGGGTGATGCACGAGGAGGAGCAGCCCTTTCCATAAAAGAGGTAACAGGATGTCCCATCAAATTCTTGGGCATTGGAGAAAAACTTGAGGCCTTAGAGGTCTTTCATCCCGAAAGGCTTGCCTCAAGAATCCTTGGAATGGGAGATATTCTTACCCTTGTGGAAAAAGCTCAAGAAGCCCTTGACCTGAAAAAAGCAAAAGAATTTGAGAAAAAGCTCAAAAAACTGCAATTTGATCTGGAAGACTTAAGAATTCAACTACAGCAGATGAAAAAACTTGGTTCTTTCAAAGACATTTTAAGCTTTCTCCCTGGAATTGGGTCAAAACTTGATAAAATACCCATAGATGAACGAGAAATAAAGAAAATGGAGGCTATTATAAATTCCATGACCCTTCAAGAAAGGAGAAACCCCCATATTATAAACGCAAGCAGAAAGCGCCGTATTGCCAGAGGCTCGGGGACCACTGTTCAGGATGTAAATAAGCTTTTAAAAAGCTTTGAAGAAATGAAAGCCCTAATGAAACAGTTCAAACACCCAGGAAGAATGCAAAGTCTTTTTAGAAGATTTCTTGGAGTTTAGAGATGCCTCAAAAGATTGTCTGCACAAACAAAAAGGCTCATCATCTTTATGAAATTGAGGAAACCCTTGAAGCAGGAATTCAACTTCTTGGCTGCGAAGTTAAATCCTTAAGGGAGGGAAGGGCCAATCTCAACGATAGTTTTGCCAGAGTGGTTGATGGAGAGGTCTATCTTTATAATTTTCACATAAGCCCCTATCCTCATAGCTATGAAGCCAAAAATCTCGATCCCACACGCACAAGAAAACTTCTTCTTCACAAGAGGGAAATAAAACGCCTTGCCGGAAAACTTCAAGTAAAGGGATATACTCTCATTCCCCTAAAGGTCTATTTTAATGAAAGGGGGCTTGCTAAAGTTGAGCTTGCTCTGGCAAAGGGTAAAAAGGTCTTTGATAGAAGGGAGGATATCAAAAGAAGGGAACTTGATAGGGAACTTCATAGAAAATATAAAGGAAAAATTAGATAATAATTTTTAATGCGGCCTCTTTATCTTTCAGTAAAGGGGTTTGGCCCCTATCTTAGAGTAGAATTAAAAGAGGAGACTTTCCGTTTAATTCATCAGGAAAGACTTTTTTTAATCACAGGGGAAATCGGAGCAGGGAAAACCACCCTCTTTGATGCCATTCTTTTTTCCCTTTTTGGAGACACTGCCTTTCCAGAAAGATCTCCAAGGGACCTCATCTCCCATCTATTAAAACAAAATCCCAAGCTTATCCCAGAGGTGGTTTTCAAATTCTTCTTTAATGGTAAGACCTATCAAATTGTGAGACGACCTGCCTTTGGAAGATACAACGCCAGTGTCTCTCTTTGGATAAATGATGTTCTCTATTCTCAAAAACCTCAAGAAATTAGCCAGAAAATAAAAGAACTTTTCGGGCTTGATGCAAAGCAATTTAAAAAGATTTTTCTTATTCCTCAGGGAGAATATAGAAGAATTCTGCTTTCAGAACCAAAAGAAAGAAAGGAGCTCTTTGAAAAACTTTTTGATACGGAGTTTTTAACAAGGCTTGAGGAATTCTTTAAAAGCAATGTAAAGGCTCTAAAGGAAAAACTCAGACAATTAGAAGAAAGGGAAAGAGAAATCCTTATTCTTGCTAATGTTTCATCCCCTGAGGAACTTGACGAAAGAATCAAAAATTTTTCCTCAGAATTTTTAAAAATAAAAAAAGAGCTTGATTCCGTAACTTCAAAATTAAACTCCCTCCTTGAAGAAATCAAAAAACTTGAGAAAGGCTATGAGGTGTTATCAAAATACCTTCAAATAAAGGAAGAGTTACAAAAAATGGAATGCAAAAAGAGTGAAATAGAGGCTTTAAAGGAAAGGGTTTTCAAATTAAAAGCCTTAAAGGAAAATCTTTATCACTATGAAACTGTGAAAAAATTGTGGGGTCAATTTAAAGAGAAAATCAAACAAAAAAGGGGACTTTTAAAGGCCCTTTCAGAACTGAATGAAAAAATCTCTGAAACAAAAGGAAAATTAGAGCTTCTTAAAGAAAAAGAGGGAGAAATGGAAAAGTTAAAGGAGGTTCTTTTTCAAAAGGAAGAGGCCTTAAAGGGAATTCACAGATATAAAACCCTTCTCAAAGCCTTAAAGGAGTGTGAAGAATCCATAGATAAGCTTTCAAGGGATCTTGAATTTCTTGATTCAAAAGAGAGGGCTTTTAAGGAAAGGATTGATAAATTAGCAGAAGAAAGAGAGCTTTTCAGAAGGTTCCTTGAGACCCAAAGAGAGCTTTCAGAATTAAAGGAAAAAGAAAAGGACTTAAGACTCTACAAAGAGCGTGTAAAGGAACAGGGTTTTCTACATAATGAAAGGGATGCCCTTGAAAAGAAAAAGTTGGAATTAAGAGAAAAGTTGGATTATCTTGAAATTCAAAGTGTTGCAGTGAGACTTGCTGAAACTCTGAAAGAAGGACAGCCCTGCCCAGTTTGTGGCTCAAAGGTTCATCCCCATAAGGCCCAAAAAAATATATTTCTTTCTGGAATAGATAATCTAAAAAAAGAGCTTGAAGAAATAGATCTTCAACTTGAGAAGGTCAAAACTCGGCTCTATCAAATAGAAGGAGAGCTTTGTCTCCTTAAAAGTAGAATTACTCAAGATGAAACCTTTCTTTTGGAAAAAATTAAAGAACTGGAAGATAAATTGAAAACCTTCAAGGAATATTCCTTTTCTTTCGATGGGCTTGAAGACTATGAAGGAGAAGAAAGAAAATTAAAAAGGGAGCTTGAAAATCTTTTATTCAAGAAAAAAGGGCTTGAAGCGGAATTTATTCGATTAAAGGGGGAAAAGGGAAATCTTGAAGGGGAATTGAGGGCTCTCAGGGAGATTCACTTAAAGGAAGACGAGAATGAAGAAAAACTGAAAGAAGAGGTTGCCCAATTAAAGAAGGCCCTTCAGGATTTTGAAAATAATAAAAAAGCGCTTGAAGAAAGGCTAAACCTTTTGGAAAGGGAGTTTGCCAAAAAACAAACCGAGCTTGAAAGTCTTGAGAGAGAATTAAGAGAGAAGGTTTTTGAATACCGATCTTCCTTTAGTATTCTTAAAGGCCTGATTAATAAAAAAATTTTTGAGAGTTTTAAAGATTTGAAAATTTATCATAAAGACCTGGAAAATCTTGACAAATATGAAAAAGAAATTTCCTCCTTTGAGGAAACCTTAAAAATACTCACAGCGCACCTTAAAGAGCTTGAAAGCACTCTTGAAGAGTTTTCTTTTTCTACAGATTTTTCTACAGATAAAGAGGCCCTTTATGAGCTTCAAAAAAACTTAGAAAGCTTAAACCATGAAAAAGCTATTTTATCGGAAAGGAGGGACCAGATTCTTGGTGAATTGAAAAGGCTTGAAGAGCTTCAAAAAAATCTTGAAAAATATAAAACACTTTACGAAAATATTCACAGGGAAAGAAGCTTCCTTGAAGAGGAATATCCCTATCTTGAAAAAATTCATCTTTTGTTATCGGGAGGTCCCTCTAATATTTCTTTCCATTCCTATGCCTTATCAAAGTATTTATCTCTTATTTTAAGAAGGGCAAACAGTTATCTTCTTGAGTTTACTTTTGGTCGTTATCGTTTCGTGGAGGGAGAGATTTTTACCAAGAGGTTTATTCTTGAGGTTTTTGACAGCTATACGGGAACAAAAAGGGAGGTAAAAACCCTTTCTGGAGGGGAGTCCTTTTTGGCTTCCCTTTCCTTTGCATTATCCTCAGCGGATGTTCTTATTGCCCTCTCTAAAAAGGGGGCCTTTGAAACCCTGTTGATAGATGAAGGTTTTGGTTCCCTTGATGAAAACTCCCTTGAAAGGGTCATGCAAGGGCTTCTTCAACTATCTCAACGAACAGGTAAAATCGTGGGAATTATTTCCCATTTAAAGGACCTCAAAGAGCGCTTTCCTGTGATTATTGAAGTGATTAAGAACAAAGAAAAGGGCAGTCAATTAAAGGTCTGGAGAAACTTTTGAAAGTAAAAGGACTTATCCTTGCAGGAGGAGAAGGGAAAAGAATAGGAGGAAAAAAACCTTTAAGACTTCTTTGGGGAAAACCCATTGTTTTCTGGGTTTTAAAGCCTTATCTTTCTCAAGGCTTAGAGGTTTTTATATCTGTGAGGGATTACTCTCAAAAAGAAGAAATAAAGGAGGCACTTTCTGCGGAAAATTTACCCTGGGAAAGGATTAAATTTGTTTTTGATGAGAAGGATTGTGCAGGAAAGGGGCCTCTGTGCGGGCTTCTTTCAGGAATGAGGGCCTGTGAGGAAAAAACCTATCTTCTTGTCTCTGCCTGCGATCAACCCTTTTTAAGCCCTGAAATCTTTCAGCCCCTCTTGAAGGTTTCACAATCTTTGGATGTAGCTGCAGTGGTCTATAAAGTTGGGGAAAAACTTGAGCCTTTTCCAGGAATTTATTCCTCTTTATTAAAAAGCCACCTTGAAGAATTCTTGAGGCATTCTCCTAAAAAAAGTTTTAAAGCCTTTCTGGGGGAACTCAATGATAAAAATTTACTTGATTTTTTAGAATACACTTCTAAAATACTTAAGAATGTTAATCCTTTTTTTAATGTAAATACTTTAATAGATTTGAAAGAGGCAGAGGGATGTTTTTCCCTTTTGAAAGAGCTGAAGAAAGGGCAGTAAAAATTCTCGTTGTAGATGATGACCCCACTATCAGGGAAATCATATCAGAGCTTTTAAAAGATGAGGGATATCTTGTTGAGACGGCTGAGAATGGAAAAGAGGCCCTTGAAAAATTTAGTACCTTTCAGCCTGATATAGTTCTTACGGATTACCTAATGCCTGAAATGGATGGTATAACCCTTTGCAAGATTTTAAAGGGCAATCCTAAAACTATAGATACCGGAGTAATTCTTATCACAGGGGTAAATGACCTTGAGACCAGAATAAAAGGCCTTTCAGCTGGGGCAGATGACTTCCTCGGAAAACCCGTGATGATTCCCGAACTTAAAGCAAGAATTAGATCCCTCACCAAGGTTAAATTTTATCACGATTTTCTCAAAGACTATCAAAGAAGGCTTGAAGAGGAGGTTGAGAAAAAAACTGCCCAATTACTAAAGGCTAATCTTGAATTACAACTGGCCTATGAGGAAATTAAAGAGCTTTCCCTTGAAATAATTTACAGACTCGCCAAGGCTGCAGAGTATAGAGATGAGCATACGGGCTATCACATTCAAAGGGTCTCTCACTATTGTGTGGCAATAGGCTCTCATCTTGGTTTAAGCAATGACGCTCTTGATGTTCTTAAATATGCTTCACCTCTTCATGATATAGGAAAGCTTGGTATTCCTGATCAGATTCTTTTAAAACCAGGGGCTTTGACCAAGGAAGAATGGGAGATTATGAAATTACATACTGTTATTGGAGCCCAAATTCTTTCTGGATCAAAGATTAAGTATCTTAAGGCTGCAGAAAAGATAGCCCTTTATCATCATGAAAGATGGGATGGAACAGGCTATCCCAAAGGCCTCAAAGGAGAAAAAATTCCCCTCTTTGCAAGAATAACTGCTATTGCTGATGTCTTTGATGCTTTAACCACTGATAGACCCTATCGCAAAGCCCTCTCCATAGAAGAAGCCTTTGAAATAATTAAGAAACAAAGAGGAACCCATTTTGACCCCCTTATTGTGGATACCTTTTTCAAAATTAAAGAGGAAATTTTATCTATTAAAGAACTCTTCAGAGATGAAGAGGAAATCCCGCACTTATTTAAATTAAAAACACTTTTGTCCTCAGGAACTTAATTTTTCTTTAAGGGATAGGGCATTTTTAACAGCATATCCCAAGGAAGTGTTGTCAAAATAGACATAAGCCTCATTAACCTGAAAACTCTTTATAAGATTGGCAATTCTTTCAAGCTCCTCTTCTTCATAATTTGAAACATAAAGCTGAGGAGAGCCGTGCAATCTTAGATATAAAAAATCTGCTGTTAGAACTTCATACCAGGAGGGATATCTTGGTCCGCAATCAGAAAAACATAAACAAACTCTATATTTTCTCAAAAGCTCTGCAAACTCATCGTTGTGAAAACTTTTGTGCCTTATTTCAATCACGCAGTGATAGTCTTCCACAGGAAGCTTAGTCAAAAAATTCTCCATAAGAGCCTTCTCATAGGAAAGCGAGGGAGGAAGCTGAAAAAGAAGAACTCTTGCCTTTTCCTTTAGGGGAGAAATACTCTTTAAAAAAAGCTCAAGGGATTCCTCAATATCCTTCAACCTTTTAATATGAGTTATTGTTTTTGGAGCTTTAATAGAAAAAACAAAATCTTCAGGGGTTTCTTCATACCATTTTTTAAAGGTTGAAGGCCTTGGTGTGCGATAAAAAGTGGCATTAATCTCTACAGTATTAAAATATTGACTGTAAAATTTTAACCAGTCCCTGGGCTTGAGCTCAGGCGGATAAAAGATACCCTTAAAGGAATAATAACTCCAGCCTGAGGTTCCAATGTAGTATTTCAATTTTTAGCCTCTTTCTTTTTAAGCCTTTTTAGTTTTAATAAAGCCTTTTTTGCTGCAAGATTTTCTGCCTCTTTTCGGGAAAACCCTTTGGCACTGGCCAAAACTTCCTCTCCAACCTTTACTACAATTTCAATTTCAGGTTTATGCGCAGGGCCTTTCATTTCAACTACTTCATAGAAGGGAAGAAGACCCCGCTCTTTCTGCAAAAATTCCTGAAGTTTGGTTTTGTAATCGGAAAGATGATAAGGTTTCAAGGTTTTTAAATACTTGCTAAATAACCTCTTTACGGTTTCACAGGCTGACTCCAAACCCTGATCAAGAAAAATAGCGCCAATTATGGCCTCAAGGGCTCTTCCTGCCATGTTAAGCTTGCTTTTCATCTCAAGGGCCTTTTCTCTCCTTCCCATAAGCAAAAAATCAAGAACCCCAAGCTCCTCAGAGACCTTTATCAATCTCTCTTTACACACAAGATATGCTCTTTTTTTTGTTAGATCCCCCTCACGATCCTTGGGAAATTTTTCATATAATAATAGGGAGATGCAGAGATTTAAGACCGCATCCCCGATGAATTCAAGCCTTTCATTGTCTTCAAGGACTTCATTTTTGTGGCTAATTCGGTAAGAACTGTGAGTAAGGGCCCTTTTTAAAAATTCCTTATTGTGGAAGGTTATTCCAAGTCTATTTTCCAATTCTTCAAGGCTCTTTTCCATAAATTTTACTTAGCAACAAGAAAGCCAGAGGGGAATTCTTTGTTTTTCAACTCTTCTGCAATAACTCTTGCCTTATAGAGATCATCGGAAAGATAAATCTGAACTCTATAAAAGAGGCCCTTTCCACCATCATAATAGGGTTCAATTTCAACTCTCTCAAAGTGCTTCTCAAGTTCAAGCTTATATCTCAAAGCATTGCTATAAACTTTAAAAGCTCCCACCTGGAGATAAAACTTATTGAATCTGAAATTAGGAGTATTCTTGTAAACAATTTTGGTTCCCTGATACTCTCCCTCAGAGAGGGCAATAATTTTAACTCGAGATAGCCCCTTCCCAACCATACCAAGTTCTCTTGCAGCAGCATAACTTAGATCAAGGCAGCGCTCTCCCACAAAGGGCCCCCTGTCATTTATTCTAACCACAAGTTCCCTTCCGTTTTCCAGATTTTTAACAAGCACATAGGTGCCAAGGGGAAGAATCTTGTGAGCTGCTGTGTATTCATACATATTATAAATTTCTCCGCTTGAGGTCTCCCTTCCATGAAAACCAGGGCCATACCAGGAAGCAAGGCACTCTTCCTCATAGCCTTCAGCACTGGGAAGGGGAAAATAGGTCTTTCCGTTAATGGTATAGGGTTTCATCCAGCCTGGAACTGGTCTTGAAACATCCTTGGTTAAGGCTTGAGGAGGAAGGGGTTCCCTGGGGGGCCGGGCACAGCTAAAGAGCACAAGGGAAAGCAAAAAAACCCAGAAAACCCTCACCGATTACCCCTTTTTCTGCAAAACCTTAGCTACCTCTTTGGCAAAGTAGGTAATAATGAGGTCTGCACCAGCCCTCTTAATCCCAATCAAAGATTCCAGCATCACCTTTTCTTCATCAAGAAAACCAAGCTTTGAAGCAGCCTTAATCATAGCATACTCTCCGCTTACCTGATAGGCTGCAATGGGATGATGTAAGTTTTCTCTCAACATTTTTATGATATCCAGATAGGGCATAGCTGGCTTCACCATTATAATATCGGCACCTTCTTCAACATCCATTAGAGCCTCCCGCAGGGCCTCTCTTGCATTGGCTGGATCCATCTGGTAGGAGCGCCTGTCTCCAAATTTAGGAGCTGATTCTGCTGCTTCTCTAAAGGGCCCATAAAAGGCGCTACAATATTTCACTGCATAACTCATAATGGCTACATGCTGGAATCCTGCTTCATCAAGGGCCTCTCTTATTCTTGCCACCCTTCCATCCATCATATCAGAAGGGGCAACCCAGTCTGCCCCAGCTTTTGCGTGAGAAACAGCAATTCTTGCAAGCTGCTCAAGGGTCAAATCATTATCTACCTCTCCGTCCTTAATAATCCCACAGTGCCCATGAGAGGTATACTCACACATGCAAACATCAGTAATTATTACAGCCTCAGGAAATTTATCTTTCAAAGCCTTAATAGCCCTCTGAATTATCCCCTCCTTAGCATAGGCTGAACTTCCAATCTCGTCCTTTTTGGCAGGAATACCAAAAAGCAAAAAGGCCTTAATCCCAAGATCAAGGGCCTCCTTCACCTCAGAAAAGACTTTATCAATGGAAAAACGAAAAATCCCTGGCATAGACTTAATTTCCTCTTTTATGTTTTTTCCCTCAACAATGAAAAGGGGATATATAAGGTCATCCACAGAAAGTCTTGTCTCTCTTACAAGGGCCCTTATAAATTCCGTTCTTCTGAGTCTTCTTGGTCTGTATTCTGGAAACATCATGGAAAGACCTCCTCTATGAACTCAAGGCATTTTTAATCAGTTGATATACCATTTTTAGGTCCTCCTTGTAATCATTGAAAAGGTGAATTAGTAATACTGGTTTTTCCCTTTCAACAAGGGCCTGAAAGTCACCATAAGCCTGGGCAAACTGCTGATCCCAGAAGGTATATCCCTCTGAAGGTATCACTTGGGTTTCATCCCTTCCTCTTCTTGTAAAGATTATAAAACGGGCAAGAGGTGGCCCCCCTTTGAAAAGCTGACCAGTTGAATGAAGATATCGTGGACCAAATCCAAAGACCGTTGCACAGTTTTTCTTTTCTCTAATGAGGGTTCGCATGTCTCTTATAATATCTTCTACCTCAGGATCATAGGGAAGATAAGCAAGGATTCCCACATAAATCCAGGGAGCAAAATCAGAGAAAAATTTCTTTATAAGGGCTGAAAGCTTTGGATATTCCACACTGAGTGTTTTTTCGTAATAGAAACCAAGCCCTGTATCATTGTCTACATAGAGCTCAAGCCCAAAATCCATCTCCCTCTTAAATTTCTCAAGAATATCTTTGGTTTTCTGCTTGGTCAAAACCACATCGGGCTCATCAAAGGGATTCACCCCTATAAAATAACCAGAAAGGGCAGTTGCAACCATAAAGCGAAAGGCTTCACCAAAAATCTCATACCTATCCTCAAGAACAATCTGTTTGATTCTAAAGCCCTCCTCTTTTAAATCGGTTATTAATCTATGATAGAGCCTTTCCCTTCCCCTTAGGGTCAAATAGATAAAGGCCCTATCTGAGGCATAAACCGTGGGTGAACCTGGAGATTCTCCAACAACTGGAATAACCCCTGCTGCGTTTTTACCAAGACTTTCTGCAATAAGCTGTTCAATCCAGAGAGCAAAGGGTTTCAAAATAGGATCTGTTATAAAAGTAAGTTTATCCTGACCGAGAATATAGGATTCGGTGATGAATTCAGCAAGCCCTGCCCCGAGATTGTATTCCCAGGGGATTCCTGGTTCACAGGCAGAATACATCTCTTTAGCATAATGAAGGGCTTTCTCTAAATCAAGCCCCATAAGAGCTGCAGGAAGAAATCCAATTTCAGTCAGGGCTGCATATCTTCCTCCAATATAGGGAGGATGATGAAAAACTTTTCGAAATCCAAGTTCAAGGGCGGTCTTTTCAAGGGGAGAGCCTGGATCTGTCAAAGCTACAAAGTGTTCCTGGGGTTTTTGGGTAAGAGACTTCATCTTTTCCCAGAAATATTTAAAATGGGAGAGGGTTTCAAGAGTTGTTCCAGATTTTGAGGCAATTACAACAAGAGTTTCCTTTAAAGGTAAGTTTTCTGCCTCTTTTATATGAAGAGGGTCATTGGTGTCAAGCACATAAAGGGTTAGATAGCCCTCCTTGGGTGTAAAAATCTGAGAAAGAACATAGGGAAAAAGCCCAGATCCTCCCATTCCGCACCAAAGAACATATTTAAAGCTTTTTCTTACTTCCTCTGTAAAGGCCTTTAATTCCTGAATCTTGGGCTCTATGTATCTATAACCCTCAATCCAGTCAAGGCGCTCTATCACTTTCTTTTTGGTTTCAGGATCAAGAGAAAAGAGCTCTGCATCTTTCTCAAAGAGCCTGGTAATAATTTTCTCTTTTTCCTCCTCAGAAAGTTTTGAAGGCCTCTTAATAATGCCAAAGTCACCGTAGGTTTTAACAATTCTTGGAAATCCCTTTTCCATAAAAACTCCTTTTAAGAAGATTTTTATTAAAGGATTATAGCATAAACTTCAGGGGTTGACAAAATTTTTTATAAAAAATTGCCCATTAAAAAATTTTAAGCCTTGGTTAAAAATTC
>CAZQQV010000028.1:0-18856 GCA_964595655.1 uncultured Caldimicrobium sp. | reverse complement strand
TATTTCAAGAAAAAGGGAATTATTCCGAGGATAAAAATGAAAGTGGGAAAAGGGGCAGTAAAATGATTTTGTTTAGAAAAATTAATGAGGCATCAAAATCTATTTCATTTAGATTTTTAAATGAGGCATTACGGTGAGAAAATTTTCAGCTCTTTACAGGCTGAGCAGGCCTTACATTTTCCAATCCTGCAAAAAGGAGAAGGCTTTCCATTCAGAGCCCTTTCCCACTCGTTATAAAGAAAATCCTTTGAAACCCCAGTATCAATAAAATCCCAGGGAAAGGGGGTGTCCTTCTCTTTTTGGGGTTTTAAATAAATTTCGGGATTTTTTATTTCCTTTAAAGCTTCTTTTAAACTCTTTCCTTTGGCAAGGGAGATAAGAAAACCCTTAATATTCCGATCTCCCCTTGCAAGAAGGGCTTGAAGAAGGGACTCTCGCAGAGATTCAAACTTTATTCTCTTAACAGGCGAAAGCCCCTTTAAAAGAAGCTTTTTTTTCTTTTCAAGAAGAGATAGCTCCTCAAAATTTGCCCATTGAAAGGGAGTATGAGGCTTTGGCACAAAAAAGGAAAAACCAAAGGTAAAATTAAAGGGATATCTCTTTTGAAGAAGCCTTTTTATAAATTCGGCTGTTTCTAAAATATCTTCATCCTCTTCAAAGGGAAGACCAAGCATAAAATAGAACTTGATTTTTCTTATGGAGGTTTCCTTTAATTTTTCAAGGGTTTCAAATATTTCTTCTTCATATATCTCTTTATTAATTACTTTTTTCAATTTTACAGAGGCAGTCTCTGGGGCTATGGCTATGCTTTTTGTGGTTTTAAGAAGCTTGAAAAAATCCTCCCTTAAGGCATCAAGCCTAAGGGATGAAAAGGTAAGGATTGCCTTTTTCTGAAGAAGGCTTTGTCCAAGGACCAAGATTTCCTCCCTATCGATGAATTCAAGGCCAATAAGTCCTACCTTGGAATTCTCAGGAATCTCCTTCACTCTCTCAAGAAGAGTTTCAAGAGAAAAAAATCTGGGAGGTCTGTAAATAAAACCAGCAAGACAAAACCTGCAGGCCCTTCCACACCCCTTTGAGACCTCAAGAAGATAGGATTTCCCAAATTCTGCTTTTTCACTTAAAACCTTTGACAAAAGGGGTTTTTTAGGTTTGAGAATTTTTAGGATTTTTACTTCTTTCTTACCAAAATGGGCAGGGGCATAAAAAAAATCAAATTTATTGAGCTCAGAAAGAAGTCTTTTTTTGTCAAAGGCATATTCAATAAAAAGGGGGATAACCTTTTCTTCAAGGGCCTCCCATTCACCAAGAATGAAGCCATCAAAAAAGGGGCTTAAAGGCTCAGGGTTTGCCCAAAGGGCAATGCCACCCCCAAGAACAGTCTCTTTTCGCTCTTTTGGGTCAAGAGAAATTCCACTTTTCAGCAAAATCTGAAGGGCCTTAACATAATTTCCCTCAAAGGGTATGGAAAAAAGAATAAGAGGAAAATCCCTTAGAGGCCTATCACTCTCAAGGGAAGAAATCTTATCATCAAAAAAGACCCTCTCACAGACAATCTCATCAAAGGCGTTCAAACCTTCATAGAGGGTTAAAAAGCCAAGGTTTGCCATCCCAATTTCATAGCTTTCAGGAAAAACAAGGGCAATAGGAATTCTTCCAGTCCATTTCTTTTTAAAATAGCCCTCTTCAAACTTTAAATAATCTTTTTTCATAAATCTAAGCCTCGAAGATTTCTCTTTTTAAACTATAATTTAACCAGGATGTCTCACAAAAAAGCTTTTTTCTTTTTTCTTTCAGGCCTTTTATTATCTCTTTTTTTATTCCAATTGTTTGACTCTCATTCCAAATTTAAAGCTAAAAAAGAGGAAATTCCAGTTCTCACTACGGGAAAACCCGAACTCTGTCTCCTCTGTCATGAGGAAAAAATTCCTGAAAAGGCCCATGCAAAGGAGATCTTAGGCTGTTCAAGTTGTCACTTAGGGAACCCCCTTTCTCCCACAAAAGAATCGGCTCACAAAGGGCTTGTCAAAAATCCTTCTGATTTGAGGGTGATTGAAAAAACCTGCGGGCAAGCTAACTGCCATCCAGGAGATGTGAAAAAAGTCAGAAATTCCCTTATGGCAACAAACCATGGCATAATCGCAAGGCTTCTTTTGGTCTTTGACGAAAGGAAAATACTTGAAAAATTTCCAGAGATAAAGGTTTTAGATCTTTATAATGAGGGCTCTCCTTTAAAAGAAAGTATGGCTCTTGATTATTTCAGAAAACTTTGCGGATCCTGTCATCTCTATCTTCAAAAGGAAAAATTTGAGGGCTTCTTAGCAGAAAAGGGAGGCGGATGTTCTGCCTGTCATCTTGAAGGCTCAAGGGAGGATATCAAGAAAAAGAAACTTCATCCTGGACTCACAAAAAGGGTCCATTTAAATAAATGTGTGAAATGTCACAATCGAAGCGGAAGAATTGGCTTTACTTATCAGGGACTTTATGAAACAGACCAGGGAGGAATTTATGATAAACTCTGGGTGGACGAAAGGCAACTCAAAGAAATTGATCCCGATGTCCACTTTAAGGCAGGGCTACACTGTATAGATTGTCATACAAGAGAAGAAATCATGGGTGATGGAACTTTCTATAAAAACATTGAAGAGGCTCTGGAGGTGAGCTGTGAGACTTGCCATCTCTGGGAATTAAAAACAAAGAAGGGAAGAGTTCTTTCGCAACTTATAAAGAGTGAAAAAGGGGTATTTCAAAAAAGGAAAATGGATGGAAGGCTTTTACCAGTGAAGAGGCCTTCTTCAGTTTGTCAGGAAAAGATACATGAGAGGCTCTCTTGCTCAGCTTGCCATGCCAAATACATGCCCCAGTGTATGGGCTGTCATGTAAGATACAATCCCATGGAAAAACATCTTGACAAAATTAAAGCAAAAGAAACCAAAGGGCTTTGGGAAGAGCATGAATCCTATAGAACCCCTGAAGATCCACCCCTTGCGGTAAAGGGAAATAAAATTGTTCCAGTTACCCCTGGCTGACAGGACTTTGTGACCCTTCTTGACGAGAAGGGAAGGGTAAAAAGATATTTTGAAAGTATAACCTGGGCTCAAATAGAGCCCCATTCTACCCAGAAAAAAGGAAGATCCTGCAAGAGCTGTCATCAAAACCCAAAGGCCCTTGGCCTTGGCTACGGAAAAATACTTTTTAAAGATGGAAAAGTTCTCTTTGAAGCTTTAGAAAAGCCTATAACCAAAGAGAGAAACATTAATCTCTCACAAATTGTAAATCCCGAAGGAGAATCCCTGGTTAAATTTAATAAAAGCGGAATGCGAGGTTTTAATAAAGAAGAAATTATAAGAATTTTAAGGGTTGGTCTTTGCTTAAATTGCCACGAAGAAAACTCAGCCATCTTTAAGCATTGGAAGAAGAATATTAATTGCCCCAAATTTAAGGGTCTAACGTTTAAGCTCAATTAAGATATCTTATAGATAATTGGTCTTCGGTTTCCCCAAAATTTCAAGGAACTTGCTTAACCCTTTAGGATTTTCAAAATCTTAAAAAGGCAAAATCTTAAAAAGGCTTCATCAGGTAGCCTTTGGCTTTAGCCCATAAAATTTTTCCATACAAGCTTGAGACTTGCCACTACGGCAAAAATTCAAAAAAAATTAACCCTTGACATATTTTCAGAATCTGTTAAAAATAATCTAAGTTAACTAACTTAAAAAAATAAAGGAGGTGGGGCCATGGATGTCTTGTTAGCCTCAAGGTTGCAGTTTGCAGCTGCAGCTATATTTCACTTTCTTTTTGTTCCTCTAACTCTTGGGCTTTCTTTTCTTACTGCCATCTTTCAAACGCTCTGGCTCAAGACCGGGGATGAGGATTACAAAAGGGCTGCCCGCTTCTGGGGAAAACTCTTTCTCATTAACTTTGGGCTTGGTGTGGTAACAGGAATTACTCTTGAATTTCAGTTTGGAACCAACTGGCGCTTTTATTCCCAGTATGTGGGAGATGTCTTTGGATCCCTTCTTGCCATTGAAGCAACCCTTGCCTTTTTCCTTGAGTCAACCTTTATAGCGGTGTGGTGGTTTGGATGGGAAAGAATTAATCCAAAGATTAATACCCTTGCTATCTGGCTTACAGCTATTGCCTCAAATATTTCAGCCCTCTGGATTCTTCTTGCCAATGGCTGGATGCAGCATCCCGTAGGCTATGTGATTAGAAATGGAAGAGCTGAACTTGAAAGCTTTACTGCAGTTCTTACCAATTCCTTTGCCTGGTGGGAGTTTTTGCACACAGTTCCCTCAGCTTATGTCCTTTCTGGATTTTTTGTCCTTGGGGTTTCAGCCTGGCATCTTCTAAGAAAGAATGAAACTTCTTTCTTCAAAAAGAGCTTTAGAGTGGCAGCCATCTGGACCATGATTTTCAGCCTTTATCTTATCGTAGAAGGGCACATTCACGGAGCAGAGGTTGCCTCAACCCAACCAACAAAGCTTGCTGCTATGGAGGCTCACTGGAATACAGAAAAGGGTGCAAGCTGGACCCTCTTTGCCATTCCTGATGAGGAAAATGAAAGAAATTCCCTTGAAATTATTAAAATCCCCAAAATTTTAAGCCTTCTTGCCTTTCATGACCCAGAAGCAGAGGTAAAAGGCTTAAAGGAATGGCCCAAAGAGGAAAGACCTCCTGTTGCTTTAACCTTTTTTAGTTTCCGCATTATGGTCGCCCTTGGATTCCTCTTTGGACTTCTCTCTATCCTTGCCTTCTTGAAAAGAAATCAGCCTGAAACAAGCCCTAAGCTTTTAAAGGCCCTTGTCTGGAATATTCCTCTTCCTTACATTGCTGCTCAGGCTGGTTGGATGGTTGCAGAGGTCGGAAGACAGCCCTGGATTGTTTATGGCCTTATGAAAACCAAAGATGCCGTTTCACCCCTTTCTTCGGTTCAGGTTGGATTAAGCCTTCCAGCCTTCATTATTGTTTACGGTATCCTTGGTATTATCTGTTTCTGGTTGATTGCTTATCACGCAAAGAAAGGACCTGAGCCTGCTGAAACCATAGCTGAAAAACCTGCTACAGAAACTCTTTAAAAGGAGGTGAGACCATGGAAATGAATATTTTTCAAGTTATCTGGTTTGTTTTATGGGGCGTTCTCTGGGCAGTATATTTTGCCTTAGATGGCTTTGACCTTGGCGCAGGCTCCCTTCTCTATCTCCTTGGAAAAAACGAAAAAGAGAGAAGGGTAATTTATCAAGCTGTTGGGCCCTTCTGGGATGGAAATGAGGTCTGGCTAATCACAGCTGGTGGAGCAACCTTTGCAGCCTTCCCCACTGCCTATGCAGTCATGTTTAGTGCCCTCTATACTCCCCTCTTACTCCTACTTTTTTCCTTAATTATTAGAGGAGTTGCTGTAGAATACAGAAATAAACATGAAAGCCCAAGCTGGAGGGCTTTCTGGGATTTTCTCTTTTTCCTTGGAAGTTTACTTCCAGCCCTTCTTCTTGGGGTTGCCTTTGCAAATATTTTTAAGGGAGTTCCCATTGATGAAAAGGGGCTTCTTCAGACCAATCTTTTCGGGCTTTTAAATCCCTTTGGACTCCTTGGAGGTCTTCTTTTTGTCTTTTGCTTTGCAACCCATGGAGCCCTCTGGGTAGCCTTTAAAACACCCTCTCCCTTTTCTGAAAGGGCAGCCTCCCTTGCCAAAAAAACCTGGGTTATAACTCTCTTACTGGTGATTATCTTTTGGGCAGCCTCCTTTGCAACCACAAATCTCTGGGAAAATTATAAAAAAGCCCCAATTCTTGCAGCCTTTCCTTTACTTGCTGCAGTTTGCTATCTTACTGTGCCTGTATTTCTCAATAAAGAAAGTTACTTTAAAGCCTGGGTAGCCTCTGCCTTAACAATTGTATTTTTTACAGCCTGGGGTGTTGCAGGTCTCTTTCCTAATATACTTCCCTCTTCTATCAATCCCGCATACAGCCTTACCATCTTTAATAGCTCATCAAGCCCCCTCACTCTCAAAATTATGACAACTGTTGCTGTAATCTTTGTCCCCATTGTTCTTGCTTATACCTTCTGGGCTTATAAAACCTTTTCCTACAAAATAACAGAAAAAGACATCGCCTATTAAGCCCCCTCCTCAATCCCTTCCTATAATTTTCATCTTAAGGGATCCCTAAAAAGGGGTCCCTTCTTTTATTAACCAAAGCTTGTAGTAATTTTTTCAGTTAAACAAAAGGGGTTGTCTTCCTGTTATTGCAGAGCGAAAATGTCACTTCTCTTCTTAATCCTCTTTATCCAAAGTTTTCTTTTTGATAAGATACCCCCTTATTACCAAACCCTCACAAGGTAAAAGTTCTCCACCTGGATGATAGCTATGGCTGAAAGTCTGAGTTCAAACTCAGCCATGGCTACCCGAAAGAAATTTGATTTTTTGAGGAGAATAAGTTTGTATTTAATGCGTTCAGAATGAAGATAAAAACAAGTTGAGAAAGACATGTTGAGAAGCTTGAGCCTATGCATGTATCATTAGAGAGGGTGACATTTTAGATTGGCAATAAAAGGGTAACAAAACCGTTCTGCCCAAACAAGGGTATGTTTTCCTTGACAGAAGTATAATTATTCTCCATAATAAATAGAAAAACTTATTCAATTTTTTTCTGGAGAGAAAAGAGATGTTTGAAATCAAGGTAAAAAGAAAATGGTATAGGGTTTTCGCCTTTGAAGATGAGCCCCTTCTTTGGGTTCTAAGGGAGAGACTTGATTTTACATCTGTCAAATTTGGTTGTGGAATAGGGGTCTGTTGGGCCTGCTTAAAGGAGGAGTAACTAATGAGGGTAGCTATTCATGTTTCTCATGAGGCTTTGTATAAAATTGGAGGTATTGGTGAGGTTCTTATAGGTCTTTGCACTGCCCCATCCTATCAGGCCTTTTTTGAAAAAACTCTCCTTTATGGTCCGCTCTTTGAGTACATAGGAGGCGCCTCATCCAGGCTTGGAAAAGACGGAATTGTCTACTATTCCAGTAAAGATCATTACGACACCGGTCATTTTGAAGATTTCTTTAAACCTTTACTTGAAAAATATCAGGTGGACATAGTCTTTGGAAAAAGACGCCTTATTAGTGAACTCAATCCTCAAAGAACAGCAACTGTTGATGTCTTGCTTGTAGATGTTACCCGCATGAGGAAAGATCTTGTTGATTTTCATAAATATCTTTTCTGGGAAAGATTTGGCCTTCCCTCTGATCGTTACGAAAAAGATTGGGATTACGAACAATATTTTAGACTGGCCCTCCCTTACTTTGATTTTTTGAAACTTCTCTATCCCAATGCCAAAAGGTTTTATCATTTCGGTCACGAATATATGGGAATCCCCTCCTTACTTGCCTTAGAGCTTGATCCTGACTTTAGCCAGGAAAAACACCTGAGAATCTTTTATGCCCATGAGGTTGCTCCAGCACGAAGGATTATTGAAAACCATCCCGGACATGATATCTCCTTTTACAATCTTCTTAAAAAAGGAAAGGCTCAAGGGAAAACCCTTGAAGACATTTTTGGTTCCCAGATGGACTGGTATAGAACAGCTCTTGTTAAACTGGCTTCCTCTTTTGATAGAATTTTTGCTGTTGGAGATTTAGTGGCTGAGGAATACAAATTTCTTGTCAGAGATATAAATCCTGAAAAGATAAAGGTTGTCTACAACGGCCTTCCCATTGACCATATAACTTTTGAAGAAAAGGAAAAAAGCCGAAAAAAATTTGAGACATGTCTTGGGTTAAAGGGCTGTGAAAGGGTTGATGTGCTTCTCTCTCATACCTGCAGATTGGTAAAAAGCAAGGGTATCTGGAGAGATATAAAAATCCTGTGGTTCCTTGATAAATACTTTGAAAAAACCGGTCTCAAGGGAATTTATATACTTCTTGCCACTCAAATTCCCCAGGGGCGCCCCCATGAACTTATAGAGCATATGGTTAAAGAATACGGTTGGCCCTTTAATCATCGCATCGGTTGGCCAGACCTTGTAGGCTATGAAATCGATATCTATCAATTAATTGAAAAATTTAATCAAAATTCAAAAAATATTAAAGCTATCTTTATCAACCAATATGGCCTTTCCAAAAGAAAATGTGGAATAGATTTTCCAGAGGACATTACCACAAGAGATTTGAAGCTTGCTAGTGATGTGGAATTTGGGCTTTCTATCTATGAACCCTTTGGAATTTCCCATATTGAAGTGCTGCCCTCAGGAGGGCTTTCTCTTCTCTCAACCTCCTGCGGAGTCTTTTATCTACTTGAAAAAATCTTTAAAGAAGACTTTAAACCTTATATAGCCATTGATTTTATTGATATTGGAAAGGATCTTCCTGAACACGCCCTTTTAGAGCTATCACACGAAAAAAGAGAAATCCTTGAAGAACTTGCCATAGCCAAATGTGCAGAAACCATTTTTAAGGCCATTCCAAAAAATCAAAAAGATAGGATTGAGGTTTTCGAAAAAATACAATTCTATTTAAAAGAGCTTGATTGGGACAATATCATAAAAAAATATTTTCTTCCCTCCCTTTGTTAAAGAATCTCACAGGGATAATGAGTTTTTTTCCAGTTCTCAAAAAATTTGTCTCTCAAGGTTTTTATGATCCCTTCGTAATCTCTTTCCTTTATTTTGGCCCCTTTAAGGCCCCCTTTAAGATTTATTTCTGACAAAAAGGGGCCCTCTCCATCAATATAGGCAATGTCAAGATGAGCATAGGGGAATCCTCCTCTTTCCATTACGGCCTTACAAAAGGATAATTCTTTTTCGCTCAGATTATAAGGCTTTGCTATGCCTCCAAAAAAAAGATTTTGTCTGAAATTTTTTGTATTCTCCCTCAAATAGGCCTCGCAATATGTATCACCGAGAAGAATTACCCTTATGTCTTTCCAGTTCTCAAAGAAGGGCTGTAAAACAAAGGGAAAGGGTAAAAGCTCTGTTCCTGCAGCTCTAAAAATTTCCTCAAGATCTCTCCAGAAAAAAACTCCAAGACCACAATTGGCAAAGTCTTGTTTCGTTATAAAGCCTTTGCAGGAAGAGAGAACTTCCATAACCTCAAGGAACATAACTTTGCTTTTAATTACATAAGTATGGGGTAACATAAATTCTCTTAAAATCTCAGCCTGAGCTACCTTGGAATGACTCAAAATTTGAGAAAGAAAAGATGGATAGGAAAGAACTCCCCTTTCCCGTAAATCAAAAATAAGGTGAAAATTATCCTTTCTTATGGGAATACGTGTCAGTATTAGGTCTTCTTTTTTTAAAATGTGGAAATGTTTTAATAGAGATTGATAGGAAGTAATTACATAAAAGGGGGGCATTTATTTTTTTAAGTGAGTGAGATCCGAGTGGCAAAAGCCACAGAAAAATCTAACTGGACCAAGAACTTCAGCCTCTTCCTCAAGGGGCTCAAGGGTTCCGTTTTCTGTTTGCATGTAATAGATATAAAAATTGGCATTTTCAACTATTTCGTAAAATTCCTCGCTATTTCCGCAAAAGGGGCATACTAATTTTTCTTTTCTTGGCAATACAAAGGGTTTCCTTACAATAATTTTATGAGTTTTAACCTGGGGCATCCCCTTTTCCATGGGCCCTCCTATCTTCCAAAGTATCCTGTAAATTCTGCTTCGGCAAGTAAATGAGGTTTTACCACCTTTAAGATTTCCTCATAAGTGGGCCTTTTAGAAAGTTTTATCTCAGGAACTTTCAGAGCAAAGAGCTTAAAAACATAGGGATGAGCTCCTGTTCCTGGGGGAGGCTGTGGTCCTCCCCAGCCTTTAAAACCATAAGTATTTTCCAATTCTAAGGCAGGGCTTTTAATTTCTTTTTGAGATGCCCCCTCCTTAAATTCTGTAACCTCTGGAGGAATATTTATCACAATCCAGTGAATCCAATTTCTTGCAATGGGGTGAACATCCACACAGAGAAGAACAAGCGACTTTGTGCCCTCTGGAACATTTTCCCATTTCACAGGGGGAGATATATTTTTTCCACCTGCTCCAGGCATAACATATTCTAATGGGATTCCACCTTTGTCAGGAATGGCTGGAGAATAAAACTTCATTTTTTTACCCCCTGCAAAACTAAAATTGTATCCTATAATTAAAAGTAAGACAGATAACAAAAGATTGAAGTGTATTTTAAAGTGTATTTTAATTGCGAGCCCCTTTTTCACCAGCCTCAACCTTACTCTTTGCCTCTAAATACATTTTAGAATCTTTTTTCAAAAAGGAAAGGGCTTTTTTGTAATGGTAAAGGGCGGTTTTAAAATCGCCCTTATTTTCATAAAACTTGCCAAAATAAAAATGGGACTCTCCAAGATCATCAAGCCTTGCACAAAGCAGACCAAAATAATAATAAAAGTATGGGTCCTGTCTGATAAGATTTTCCTCCTCAAGTTCCTTAAAAAGGGCATAGCTTCCCTTGAAATCTCTCAGTTCTGAAAGGGCTCTTGCAAGAAGATACTTTCTCTTTAATTCAAGGATTTTTCCAACACCCTCTTCCTTGAAATTTAGCCTTGTGAGAATGGATATTGCCTTTTCGTAAAGGCCTCTTTGATAATAAAGTTCAGCAAGATCAAGTTCAAAATAGGGTTTTTGAGGAAGCTCTGAGATAGCCTCCTTTAGATAATTTTCAGCCTCAACAAAAAATCTTGCCTGCATAAGGGCAAGAGCTAACTCAAATTTGAGCCATGGATCCCTTTCCTCAGAAAGTCTGCCTTTCAGAGTGATAATCATATCTGAAGGCTCTTCCTCATAAACAATTATTCTTTTTTTCAATCTTTTAAAATAAATAGGATCCTTTGATACCGCATAGGTGTCGCCTTTCCTGTATGGTATGAGTTTTTCTGATAGGATTTGAAGATAGTTCATTCTCTCTGGAGGTGTGGGATGGGTGAGAAGATAGCGGTAATTTAGCTCAATAGAAAAGGTGCTTTCCCTTGAAAGCCTTTGAAAGATTCTCACCATAGCCTCTGGATTAAAGCCTGCTTTTGTAAGAATTTCAAAGCCCATGCGGTCTGCCTCTTCTTCGTCCATGCGGCTGTATGCTAAAAGCTTGGTTTGGGCTAAAGCACTTCCTGTAATTCCCACAATTTGACCAGCCTCTCCTCCACCAAAAAGAATTGCCGCAAGGGTTGCTGCAGTGGTAGCTATCTGCATTCTCTTTATGGTTTCAATTCTTTTGGCCACATGTCTTGCAAGGTTATGGCTCATTTCATGGGCCATAATTCCTGCAAGCTCATCCTCACTTTCAAGAAAATCAAAAAGACCCGTATTCAAAAAAATGTATCCTCCAGGAACAGAAAAGGCATTAAAGGTTTTATCTTTGACTATATAAAAGCGAAACTTAAAGAGAGAAAAAGAAACTCCCCTTTTTGCCAAGGCCTCTCCAAGTAGATTCACATAGGCTGCAGCTTCAGGGTCATTTATAAGAGATAGATTTTTGGAAACCTCTTGAAGAACCTCTCTTCCAATTTTTTCCTCTTCCTCAAGGGAAAGGAGAGCAGATAAAGGTGAGGCAAGCAGAAAGAATATGATGATGACTCCAAATAAGCCTGTTGAAATGGTAATATAGAATTTTTTAAAAAAAGATAAAGTTTTTTTAGAAAGAAAGATAAACACTTTTATTATAAAATAAACTAAGTTTTGGCGGAGGCGTATGGGAATTGAACCCATCCGCCCCTTTTTAGGGGCGCACCGGGTTTGAAGCCCGGGAGGGGCACCAGCCCCCTCACGCCTCCTTTTTTCTTTTTGCATAAAACATAGGGGCTATTGGGGCACCTGCGGCACCCGGAGAGCCCGGCTACCGTTGCTCCCTTTCGGGCCTGGCGGGGTTCACCGGGATCCGTCGCACAGGCCCCCAATAGCCTAAAAAAAATTATAATGCAACTTTGTCTTTTTTCAAAAACTTGTATTAAGGGGATTGTGAATTCACTGTATTTTAGATTTCAAGAATTCACCGCAAGGTTGCCGAAAGACCTCTATCCTGCTTTTCTTTCCAGAATAACAGATAAAATCAATCAAAGTCTAAACTTTTTAAAACCCCTCTGTTAGTGCTGTGCGAAAAAGTGACCCTATTTGCAAAGGCAAAAGGTCACCCTTTTTGCCAAATTTCTCTTAAAGAATAAGCTTCCCACTTGGATGGTAAATTTCAAAATCTCCTTGAGATTCTCTTGGGCTTTCCTCCATGGAGGCTCTGGATTTTCTTCCTCTATCGCAAATTTTTTGAATTTTTCATATTCACATTTTAAGTGTCTACATTTTAACTATCTACATTAAAAAATTCACATCAAGGTAGCAGCAATCTAAAGCTTGGGGCTATTACAATAATCCAAAATTATAAATTTGGTAACCGCAGACTTTAACCCGCGATAAAATTTTCCAAACAGTAGCCCCAAGACCTTGGCCACCTTGATTTTAAATAAGAAAAACCTGGAATTTCAGCACAAAGCTTAATCTTGGGATTACCTGTATAACCAAAAAAATATCTAATTTAGCAACTGCAGGCTTTAACCTGAGGGAAAAAATAAGCAAATGAAGATTTCAGCTACTACAAAAAAATTTAAAGAAAGCAACCGAAAAACCTTCAACTGCGAATATGAAACAAGAAAACCCCTCTGGGAAAATATCCCCAGAGGGAAAATTATCTAATTAGTGAGCTCCTACCTTCAATAGCCCTGAAGCTGCAAGCAAGAGAATCAAAATTTGCAACAAACAAAGAAATCCATAAAGGGTGTCCTTTTTCTTAAAATAAATGGGAAGAATCCTTATGTAACACAAGATAGTCAAAGCTGCTAAAAAGGCAATTGGAAGAAAGTTCAAAAAATCTCCCTTTGAAATTAATTTTAACCAGGTCCATCCAGACTGAATCTCTGTTGCCTCAAGATATTGATGGACATTTAACTTCCAATATCTGGGTAACTCCTCAACAGGAATATAAGGAGGAAGAATACCAAAGACATAAATTAAAAAGGTAATCACAATGGCTATCAAGCCTAATTTCATTCCCCAGTCAAGAAGATTGGCATAAGCGAGCTGTTCCTCTGAAGGTTTAATTTCTTGAGCCATGGCTCCCCTCCTCTTATTGTAAATTAAGTCCAGATACCCAACCCTTTAAGAAGGGCTCTAAGCCCGGAAAAGGCAAGCAGTCCAATGACAACCCAGCGAATAATTTTGGGTTTGGCCACTGCAAGAACCCTCACACCAACAATAGAGCCAAGCATAATTCCTATGATAGAGGGAACAACCACCATGGGAATTATGGCTCCGCTATTGAGATAAATCCACGCAGCTGAGGTATCCGTTATGGAAAGTAAAAACTTACTGGTTGAAACGGCAACTTTGAGAGGAACTCCCATAAGAAGATTCAAAACCGGCACATTCGCCCAACCCGCTCCAAGACCAAACATCCCTGCCATAATTCCAATAATTACAAAAAGTAAAAGAGCAATCGGGGTTCTGTGAACCTTCCACTCCACCTCTTTTCCAGTGGTTGGCTCATAATAAACTCCATAAATCTTTAAAGCCTGAGATAAGGCATCTGCCTGTTTTACTTCGGGATATTCTGACTTTTTGGCTGTAAGCATAATCACCACAATTCCAAGAATAGTTAAACCAAGGAGAGTGTTTACAACATTTTTGGGAAGGGAAAGCCCAATCATGGCACCCACAATGGCACTGGCTGAGGCAATAAGGGCAAGAGGAATGGCAAGCCTCAGATCAGCAAGACCTCTTCTCAAAAGACCTGGACCTGCAGCTAAAGCCCCTGAAAGGGCCACAAGTAAGCCTGCACCTCTCACAAAGTCCAGATTAAAAGGAAAAAATCCTCCCACAATAGGCACAAATAAAACTCCTCCACCTACTCCCCCAAGAACAGCAATGATTCCAAGAATAAAAGTTACAATGAAAAGTAACAAAGGCCAGGCCCACCAGGGAAAACTTGATCCACCCTCCATAATCTGAGGGGCTGCCTGTGAAGCAAAAACCTCACCGAAAAGGAAAAAAGAAAAGAACAAAAAAGAAAAAAAGAAAGGCAATCCCAAAGAATGACCTCTCATATCTTCCTCCCCCTCCGATTTTTAGAGCCTAATTTTATCTCTCAAGATTAAATTTTCAACAATATATCACTTTTGTTGAAAAATGAAAAGGTCTTATTTTGAAAGGCGGTATTATAAATTTCTATATGGCCAAACTAAGTTTAGTAAGATGGAGGTACCCCACAAATCACAAAGAAAGAATTAAACGACTATGAGGCTGTAAAGGAGGAATTAGGAGGAATTAGAGGTTTAATAAGAGGGTTTCTATTTTCGAAGTGATTTGGATGGGATTCAAAAACTTTAGCTTGAGTGAAGGGTGTTTAAATCACCAATAAGAGGCTATTAAAAGATCTCTGATTTGCCCTGGCCTTAAGTTAAGGCCTTTGATGATAAAAATTCCATCCTCAAAAAGGGTTATGAGAACTGCCCTTAAGTGATAAACCTCAAAGGTAAAGAAAAAGGAGCTATCAAGCCCCAAAAGTTCGCAAAGAAGTGCCCTTATGAATCCCCCGTGAGTGAAAATAGCAAAATTGCCTTCTTCACTGGAATTGAAAGATTCCCAGAAGATTTTTGCGCGTTTTCTCAAATCCTTTATAGATTCTCCATTAGGTGGGGATAGATCATCTTTTTTAAGCCTTTCCCAGAAAAGGGGCTCAAGATAGACCTCTTCTCTTGGTCTTCCTGTCCAGGCGCCGTAATTAATTTCTTTAAGCTCCTCTCGAATTTCAAGGGGAAGCCCTGTCCTTTCAGATAAAATCTTGGCTGGATACAAAGCTCTCTTTAGAGGACTTGAAAAAAGTTTCTTTAAGGGAAGAGAACTTAGCTCCTCTACTACTTCAAGGGAAAGCTTTTCTCCCTCTGGAGAAAGAGGGACATCCAGTTGACCATAAAAAACTTTGCGATATTCCTCAGAAATAGGGCCATGTCTTAAAATAATAAAATTCTTCATAAAGCCCCCTTCTCTTTAATTAAAGGGGCCTCCATTTCAAGAAGAGTTTTAAAATCAATTTTAAGAAGTTTTCTAAATTTTTCATTTATGTCTTTCCAAATAATATTTACCGGGCATATCCCCTCTCTTACACAAAATTTGGGATTATCCACACATTTATTTATAGAAATTCTCCCAATTAAACTTTCAAGTACCTCAAGAAGGGTAATTTTTTCCGGAGGTTTTCTCAGTTTATATCCTCCCTTTTTTCCCCTGTGAATTTCAACAATTCCTGAAGCCTCAAGGGTCTGGCCAATTCTTGCAACTACTGTCAAGGGAATCTGCATAGCCTGACTTATTTCCTGACGGGTGGCTATCTTTTCAGGGTTTTTTGAAAGATAGAGAACCATCCTTACCGCATAGTCCTCCATAATCCCAAATTCCATATCCCAACCTCTTTACCTAATTTTAAATATTCTAAAACTTAACATATTATAACAACTTTTTGATTTTTTAAAAGTCTTGTAGAATGAGCCTACTGAATTTTAGCCTTTGCATCTAAGGCAACCTGGAGTTTATAGATATTACTGTTTCTGCTTTTATGAAATTATGAGCTAATTTATGAGCTAATTTGATGGAGGGAAATATAGCTCAAGACAAGCCCATGGACATCAATCAGGAGTTAATAAGGAGGCTGTGAGCTTTTGATTTAAGAGAAAAAGGAACTAAAGTAGGAAGGTGAAGGCTTTAGCCTGCGTAAAAAAATTTTAAGAATCTTTCGCAACCTGAAGGTTTCGGCTATCACGAAATTTCAAAATTTTTTTGTGAAAAAAACAAGACAGAAAATTCTTGGGTTGCGTAAAAAAGCTAAGAGGAGAGATGCTTGAGAATTTTTTGAAAGGTTTGAGAGAGCTCTTTATCAGGAAGCCTCATACAGAGCTCCTCTAAGGGCTTTACTTCTTCCTCAGAAATAATTTTCCCTTTCTTTTTCCCTTCAGGAAAATCTTCAAACCCTCTCCAATAAATGAATTTTAAGCCTTTAATAAAGGGGCATCCCTTTTCCTTTAAAAGGTTCTCCATCCTTTCATAAATCTCAAGATAGCGCTGATTTAATTCCTGAAGAAGATAGTGGTCAGAAACTCCAATTAAAAGCACCTCCCTCTCAATAATGAGAGGTTTTGTTCTCTCTGAGAATTCCCCCATAATTTCTTTCCAGTGCTTTTTAATCTCAAGGTAAAGCTTTAAGTGGTTTTTAACCTTAGGTGGGAGATTAATACTTGAGAGAAAATCCTTAAGAGATTGCATATTTCTTTAAAACCTCCTTAAGGGCTGAATATACCCTCTCTTTTAAGACCTCCAAAAATTCCTCTTCTTCTGCCTCAAAGCGTAAAACAAGGACTGGCTGGGTATTTGAGGCTCTAACAAGGGCCCAGCCCTTGTCAAACTCAATTCTTGCTCCATCAATATCAATCACTTTTAGCCCTTCCTTCTTAAATCTCTCCACAAGCTCAGAAACCACCTGAAACTTAATTTCATCTGGGCACTCCGTTCTAATCTCAGGAGTTGCATACATCCGAGGAAGGCCTTCAAGATAACTTGAAAGGGGCTTTGTGGATCTTGAGAGAATCTCTGCAAGTCTTAAGCTTGCATAAACTCCGTCATCAAAGCCAAACCATCTGTCTGCAAAGAAGATATGGCCACTCATCTCCCCAGCAAGAAGGGCCCCCTCTTCCTTCATTTTGTTTTTAATCAAAGAATGACCAGTTTTCCACATAATAGGAATTCCACCGAGTTTCTCAATGGTCTGATAGAGAACCCTTGAACACTTAACCTCACCAATTATTTTGGCCCCAGGATGTTTCTCAAGAAGATCTTTTGCAAAAATAATCAAAAGCTGATCCCCCCAGATAATATTTCCCTTCTCATCAACCACTCCAATTCTATCTCCATCTCCATCATAGCCAAAGCCTGCCTCAAGGCCCTTTTGAATAACTGTATCTTTGAGAAATTTCAAATTTTCAGGAACAACAGGATCGGGGTGATGATTAGGAAAAGTCCCATCCACTTCGCAAAAGAGACATTCTACTTCGCAGCCAAGCCTTTTAAAAATCTCAGGTGCAGTCAAGGCACAAACCCCATTTCCTGGGTCAAGGGCAAGTCTTAAAGGCCTTTCAAGTTTTATGTGATTTTGAAGATACTCAATGTATGTATCAAGCACATTTACCTCAAAATAATTTGCCCTTCCTTCCACAAAGGCATCCTTTTCAATGATTTGGCGGATTTCCTGAATTTGCTTTCCGAAAAGGGTATCCTTTCCAAGGCAGATTTTAAGACCATTGAATTCTGGAGGATTGTGAGACCCTGTAAGCTGAATGCCCCCGTCAATCCCATCCAGGGTAAAAAGAGAGAAGTACATAACAGGAGTGGGTGTAACCCCAATGTTTACCACATCAACTCCCGTTGAAAGAATTCCCTCTATGAGGGCATGATGAAGTGTTGGGCCAGAGAGCCTTCCATCCCTTCCAGTGACTACTCTTTTTCCACCAGAGTTTTTAACTAAGGTGCCATAGGCCTTTCCAATAAGCCTTACCACCTCTTCAGTAAAATCAACTCCCACCTTTCCTCTTATATCATATTCCCTAAAAATAAAGGGACTTACCTTCATGATGTTACTCCTTTTCCTCCTTTTGAGATTTGACAAGCTTTTTCAATTCAAGATAACATTCTCTGACTTTTTGCACGTATTCCACATAGAGAGGTAGCTCAGAAAGGGGAAGGCTTTGTGGGCCATCGCAGAGTGCCTTTTCTGGCTGAGGATGAAACTCAACAAGCACCATGTTGGCTCCACTTATAACTCCTTGAGCAGTTACATGATAAATATCCTTTATTCCATCTGGATCAGCCACTTTGGAGCCAATGGGATGAGAAGGATCAATGCAAACAGGAAGCCTTGTTAACCTTTTCACCACTGGCACATGGGCAAAGTCAACAAGATTTCTGTGGGGATCACCCAGATGGGTTCTCACTCCTCTTAAACAGAAAATAATTTTGGTGTTCCCCTCTGAAGCAATATACTCTACGGCATTCAGGCTTTCTTCTAAAGCAAGGCCATATCCCCTTTTGTAGAGAACAGGGAATTCAAGTTGCCTTCCCACCGCCTTAAGGAGTTCAAAGTTTTGAGCATTTCTTGTTCCTATCTGAAGGATAACTCCGCATGGGTTTCCAGCCTCTTCTAAGGCCTCCTTTATCTCCTCAATATGATGAGGAGCAAGTACCTCCATGGCAATAACCTTTATTCCGTATTTTCCGGCTAATTCAAAAAGCCAGGGAAGACAGGCCTTACCATGCCCTTGGAAATCATAAGGGGAGGTCCTTGGCTTGTAAGCGCCCATTCTGGCACAGCAAAGCCCTACCTCTTTCAAGGCCTTAAAGATAGCCTCGGCATTTTCATAGGTGTCAACTGCACAAAGCCCCGCAAAGATGTGAAAACTATCTTGACTGAACTTGAGGCCCTGGTACTCAAAACCAAAGTCTGAAAGGGCACCATGCCTTCCAATAAGCCTATATTTTGCAGTAACCCTTATGGCCTTTTCGACCCCCGGTAAATTTTCTAACTCCTCCTGGGATACCATATAATCCTCCCCAATGAGATGCACCTCAACAAGTGAGCGGGTAACCCCCTGATGCTCCATTACCTTTATCTGTAAGTGGGGAAATCGCTTCAAATATTCCATAAGATTTTTGAATTCCTTGCTCTCTTTAGTTATGTGAGGCTCAAGAATGATAATCATAATAAAATCCCTCCCTTCAAAAGGTTTTTTAAATTATTTAATAAAAACCCTTTCTCTGAAATTGCAAGTTTCTACAATCTGATTA
>CAZQQV010000027.1:0-19982 GCA_964595655.1 uncultured Caldimicrobium sp. | reverse complement strand
AATTTAAAACTACTTGCATCTGGTTTTCCAGCAGACTACAGAGTCCGGCTACTGTAACTATAAATTATCTGTTATTCCAGCAGAGCATCAAATTATTTTGAAAGAAAGGATTTTACTATCATAAAGGCCGTTTTGTAATCCTTAATAAAAAATATTTTTTCATAAAGCCTTTTGCAATCTTCAAAAGAGAGTTTTTCAACCATAAAATTGGCTGAAAGCTCCCAGTTAAGATGAGGATAGGGATTTTGGGAGCTGGGTTTTAACTCCTCCTTGGGTATAATTTTTATAAAAATTAATGCCCTGGCAGAAAGAAGTCTCTCTTCTTTATTAGTCATCCTGTGCCCCAGAATATACTTTAAAGTTAAAAGCTCTCCGGGAGGATAAATCCAAACCTTTCCTGTAATTCTTTGACAAATGTCAGAAAGAGGAAAGACCACTTTTAGTTTCCAAGTCTTTTGTAAATTCTTTGCAAGTCTTTTCAAAAGATGAAGATGACTTGTTCCAGCTTCCACATAAACCACTCCCTTTTCAGGAAGACTCTTAAGGATAGCCATGGCTCTCATTTCATCCCTGAGTTTAAATCTTTCAGCATCAGCCTTGGAAAATTCAATAACTTTATCAACTACCCTTTCAAAATCCTCTTTCAGGGTGCTCTCATAAAATTCAAGAAGCCTTCCAGTGCATCTATTTTCCATCTCATAAATTTTTTGGAAACTTTCATCAAAATCAGGTTTTTCCTTGGAAGTAATTTCCTCATATAATCTTTTTAGAGTAGACAGATAGGGCTCAATCTGCAAAACTCTCTTTCCCCTTTGGTAAAGAACTTTTAGATATTGCCACAATTCTTTTTGGTATTCAGGAAAACCAAGCTCTTCTTTATTTAACAAATCTTCAAAGCCTCTCTCATCCCTCAAAAACCCTTCAAAATCCTCTGAAGCAGGCTCTTCAAGAATGATGGTGTCTGCCCTGTTAAGATATTTCTTTAAATGAGGAAGCACCTCAAGCCTGTGATGAGAAAAACCTAAAATTATATGTCTCATTTGGAGTAAAAGGATTTTTTGAAAAGAAGATAGGGTTTTAAAATTCTGTCAAGAAGAATAGAAGCTGCAGATCTAACTGAGAGGTGATTATAAAAATCAAGACGCCCCCAGATGGGCTCAAGAAAATAATCACACTCCTTTAAAAAACCCTCTTCAAGCCCCCAGGCTGTTCCAAGAACAAGAGAAAGGGGCCTTACCCATATAAGCTCTCTTAATTCCTCAGGGCTTATGAAAGGTCTTTTGGGAGAGGCATCAGTTCCCACAAGGATAGGTCTTTCTCCCTCTTCTTTCTCCACCTCTGAAAGGGCTTCATCCAGGGAAGAAACAACTCTCAGAAGCTTTATAGCCTCGCTTCTCAGGGGATTATAGGTTCTTCCCCTTCCAGAAAGCCAGTAATTAATCAAATCCTCTGCAAGGGCTCTTTGATCCTCAAGAGGCTGAATGATATAGACCTTTTTAATTCCATAGGTTCTTCCCAGACGAGATAGATCGTGTAAATCCATATTGCAGATGGCAGAGGCAATAACCTCTCCCTTTTTGTTGTAGACAGGATAGTGCATTAAAAAGAGGTAGAGACGCTGTTTCTCCAAAAACTCCCTCAAAATTTCATAATCCTTAGGATTTAAGGGGGCCTTGCTCAAAAGTTCAGGCCTTCTCTCAAGGGTGAGCCTTAGAGACTCCCTTCTTCTATACTCTTCAATTTTTTTGTGATCCCCCGAAAGAAGCACTTCAGGCACCTTATATCCCATAAATTCTTGCGGTCTTGTGTAACAGGGATATTTCAATAAACCCGAGGTGAAGGATTCTCTCTCCACAGAATCCCTTTTTCCCACAACCCCTGGTATTAATCGTGATATAGCCTCAATTAAAACCAAGGAAGCAACCTCCCCTCCAAAAACCACATAATCCCCAATGGAAATTTCTTCATCCACAAAATATCTTCTGATTCTTTCATCAATCCCTTCATATCTTCCGCAAATTAATAAAAGATTTTTCCTTTTTGCAAGCCCTTCTGCAATCTCCTGGTTAAAAAGCCTTCCCTGAGGGGATAAATAAATAACATGAATATCTGGATAGTTATTTTTAATAGTGGTTATAGCCTTATAAAGGGGTTCTGGTTTAAAAACCATGCCTTCTCCGCCGCCATAGGGTTCATCATCAACTACTTTATGTTTGTCCTCAGCAAAGTCCCGCAAATTATAGAGGCTTACTTTTATAAGACCCTTATCAAGCGCCTTTTTTAGAAGACCTATTTTAAAGGGCGATTCAAAATACTCAGGAAAAATGGTGAGAATGTGAAAGTGCATTTTTCAACTTTGACTTTCGAAAAGAGCCTCAATATTTTTAACAAAAATTATACCTGCATCTTTGTCAACTTTTGCCACATATTCCTCAACAAGGGGAATGTAAAACTCTCTCTTTTTTTCATCTCTCACAAGAATCAACTCATACTCACCCATGGGCATAACCTCTACCACCCTTCCCCAGTTTTTCCCCCTCTCATCTCTCACTATTAACCCTTCAAGCTGATAATAATAAAATTCCTCTTCAGAGACTTCAGGTAGAGCCTCAACATCAATATAAAGAGTTTTATTTACCAATTCTTTTGCCTTTTCGTAATCAAAATTATGAAGTTTGAGTATAAAAATATTAAACCCTGGGCCTTTTTTAATTTGTTCGATCTCAAGGGGTTCATCCCATTTGTCTTTGAGGTGAAGAGTTTTTAAATTATTGAGGATTTCTGAGTTAAAAGAAAGAAGGGTGACTTTGAGGTCACCCTTTAAACCGTGTGTGGAAAGAACTTTAAAAAGGGGAAGATATCTTTTTTCTTGAGATGAAGGGTTATTCAATGATTTCGAGAACCACCCTCTTTTTGAGTTTGCTTCCCGCTGCTCCAAGAATGGTTCTTATTGCCTTGGCAGTTCTACCTTCTTTACCGATAATTTTCCCAAGGTCCTCTTTGGCAACTTTAAGTTCAATAACAGAGGTTTGTTCTCCTTCAATTTCGTTAATCTGAACTGCTTCTGGCTTGTCAACAAGAACCTTTGCGATCTGCTCAACAAGATCTTTGAGCTTGCTCATTTCGTTCCTCCTCAGGTGAATTTTCTAATTCCTTTTAAAGGAGACCTGCCCTCTTTAAAAGGGCTCTCACTGTCTCTGTAGGCTCTGCTCCTCTTTGAAGCCATAGTTTTACTTTTTCAGGATCAACTTTAAATTCATAGGGTTCTTTTAAAGGATCATAATATCCGAGGATGTCAAGAAATTTACCATCCCTTGGAGCTCTTGAGTCAGCAGCAACTACCCTGTAAAAGGGCCTCTTCCTCCGCCCCATTCTCATTAATCTAATTCTTACAGGCACGCTAATCCCTCCTATATAACAAAATTCAGTAAAAATTATAACACCACTTTTAATTTTTACAACCTTTTCAAAAACTTGATCTCTATTTCGGGATGTCCCAAAACCTCAAAAGCTGAACCATTTTTTAAGGCTATCTCTAAAAGTCCTTCACTTCCAAAAAGGGAGATTATCTCTCCTTCTTTGCCTTCTCCATAGGTATTCACAAATCTCACTTTCCTATGATTAACAAATACCTCAAAGGGGCTTATAGCCATCTCCTTTGAAAAATTGGTAATCAAATTACCGAAATGATCCACATACCATAGGGAAAGTCTATAGCCTTCCTCTGTCTTTATGGGATCTGGAAAATCAAGATAAAAAAGGGCTTCCTTTTTAATTTCCCTGGCAAAACCCCTTACATCTTCTTTTAATAAAAGTCTGGCAACAACTGGGGCAAAGAGATCCCTTCCGTGAAAGGTTGAACTATAGGGGGGCAGTAAAACCCTATCTTTCTCAATCTCAAAAACTCTGAGAGCTTCCTCTTTTAAGACAAAAGTAAAAAGACCATTGTCTGGCCCAACAAAAAGATATTTCTCTGTTGCAAGAATAAGGGCCTTTCTTTCCGTTCCCACTCCTGGATCTACAATTCCAAGAAAAATGGTCCCTGAGGGAAAATACTTATAAGAAAACTTTAAAAGAAGAGCTCCCTTTCTAACATCCTGAGGAGGTATCTCATGGGTTAAATCAATAAATTGAATTCCTGAAAACTCCTTTGATGCCTTATACAGTTCACTTAGAATTCTTCCTTTGACAACTCCTGCATAATGGTCTTTAAGTCCGAAATCCGAGAAAAATACAACTACTCCCGAGGGTTCAAAGCTTAATAAGCTCAACCTCTCCCCCTTCTTCAAGTCTTTTTCTTGCTTTCTTTGAGTATTTAAGGAGAAGCTCTTTAAGATACTCTTCAGAGGGATTCCCCTCAACAACTGCGAGGAAAGGAGAGGGATCACTAAGGGTATAAATGGGATAGGCTCCATCTACAATCCTTTGTATTTTGATGTTTTCTTCTTCATTTCTTCCAAGGATCACCCAGATTTCTCCGTCAAAGTGGTGTCTTCCCAAAGTTAAAAGTTCTGCAGTTTTGGGAGTAAGTGTTCTTTTTTCCTTTATAACCTTTAAAACTCTTGAACCTATAACGGGATCAGTAAGGAGACACCCCCCTGCAGGGGTTGGAATTTCTTTAAGCTTAAACTCCTTGGCAAGCTCTAATTGAAAAAGCCTTCTTCTTCCTCTGTGGGCATAGAGATTCTCTCTTTTAATAAGGCCCCTCTTCTCAGGCTCGGTTTCCTTTAAAAGTTTGGCAGAAAGAGGCCTTAAAACAAGGCCTGAGACACCTGCCTCTTTCTCAATAATCTCCATGGCCATCTTATTTTGACTCATAGGCCTTTGCCCCAAAACCTCGCCAGTTGCAATAAAATCAGCAGAAAGCTCTTCCATCAGGGCTTTTGCCTTTTTTAAAAAAAAGATTTTGCAATCTATACAGGGATTGGCATAATCTCCATAACCGTGTTTTGGGCTCTTTAGGATCTCAAGGTATTCCTCGGTGACATCAATAACCAAACCCTCATCAAAACCGAAGGATTTAATTTTTTTTATGAAACTTTCCGGGTTTTCTCTATATTTCCAACCAAAAAAGGGGGTGATAAAGCGCACAGCGCAAACCTCAATCCCCTCGCGTTTCAAAATGAGCCCCGAAAGGGTGCTATCAAGTCCCTCTGAAAAGAGAAGAAGAGCCTTAGGCATAAGAGGCCTTTAGGAATTTTTTAGCTAATTCAAGATTTTCACTATCTCCAAGCATTCTGGCAACTTCCCTCAAGCGCTCTTCTCCCTCCACCTTTCTAAAGGAGGTAATTGTCTCATTCTCACCGAGATGTTTCTCCACCACAAAATGATGATCCGCAAAACGAGCAATTTGGGGAAGATGGGTAATACAGATAACCTGAAAATCCTGAGAGAGCTCTTTAAGCTTCTCTCCTACCCTCAAAGCAGTATGTCCACCAATTCCGGTATCAACCTCGTCAAAAATTAGGGTTTGAGCCTGGGATTTTTCTTTAAGAAGGGTTTTAAGGGCAAGAAAAATTCTTGAAAGCTCACCACCTGAAGCTATCTTTTCAAGAGGCCTTAAAGGTTGGCCTGGATTGGGTGAAAAAAGAAACTCCACCTCATCAAGACCATAAAGAGTTAAATTCTCAGCTCCAGGTTCTTTCATCTTTAATTGAATTTCAAATTCAACTTTTTCCATTCCAAGGTCCTTTAGCTCTTTTTTAATGAGACTTTTAAGGCTGGGGATCCCTGCGATTCTTAGTTTTCTGATTTCTAAAGCAAGGTCGATAAGCTCCTTTTCAAGGCTTTCTCTTTTTTGTAAAAGTTCGGTGAGCTTCTCTTCTCCGAACTCCAAAAGAGAAAGCTCTTTTTTTAATTCTTCCTTAAGTTCCTTAAGCCCTCTTGCATCTTTTCCGTATTTTTTCTTGAGCTTTTCATAACGGGAAAGCCTTGCCTCTATTTCTTCAAGAGGGCTTTCGTCTTCAGGAAGTTCTGCTGAAAGCCCTGAAAGATCCCTTTGCAGTTCCTTTAGCTCATAATAAAGGCCTTGAAGGGTTTTTTCCCTTTCAAAAAGGGAAGTCTCAATGCGAGAGAGCTTCTGCAATAAGTTTAAAGACTGAGAAAGGTGAACACTTGCCTCTTCAAGTTCAGAGGAAAGGGCATAGACAAGCTCCTTTATCAATTGAAGATGCCTCAATCTTTCCCTTTTTTTAATAAGCTCTGCCTCTTCTTCTGGATCGGGATTGAGTTCCTCAATTTCTGAGATCTGATAGAGAAGAAAATCCCTTTTTAAAGTGGCCTCTGAAATCTTTTTCTCAAGTTCGACAATTTCCTGTTTTAAAACTTTGTATTGAAAAAACTTTTCCTGATAATTCTTAAGTATAGGTTTTACTCCCAGGATTTCGTCAAGAAAAATAAGTTGATTTTCTCTATTCAGAAAGGTGTAATATTCGTGCTGGCTGGTAAGGGAGATTAAATCTTTGGTGAGCCTTGCAAGTTCGCCAAGGGTGATGGGGGAGCCATTAAGATAGGCTCTTTGTCTTTGCTGAGTAATGATGCGTTTTATGTGAATTTCCTCTTCAGGGGGATAGCCCATTTCTTTAAGTTTTTTGGCAAGAGGGTCCCCTCCGTAAATTAGGGCCTCAACTTCTGCCCATTCACTTCCTGGCTTTATGTAGCCCCCTCCTCCCTTTTCTCCCAACAAAAGCTTTAAAGCCTTTACCAAAAGGGACTTTCCTGCCCCTGTTTCACCAGTAAAAACTGTAAGCCCTTTATCAAAGGTGAAAGAAGCCTCTTCAATAAGCACAAAATTTTTAATCTTTAATTCAAGAAGCATAGCAAATTTAAATATAGCCATGCTTTTTTTTAAGTCAATTTTTGTCTCTTACACTTTTGTCGTCCTGACTGACAATGTTGTCTTTAACCCTGGGCTTAAAGGTACGAAAAAAGCCAAATTTTGCAAATTTAATTCGGGCATAAAAATTGAATACATAACTCATAGCTTGACATTTGAAAAAAGTTTTTTATAAAAAGTTTTAAATAAAAAACTTGGGAGGAGGTGTAGCCATGAAAAAGCTTGTAGCATTACTTGTAGGAGGGATTTTTGCAGTATCAGTATCTTCGGTTTTTGCAACAGATCTTTCCTGCATAAAGTGTCACAAAACCATGGACAAGTTAGCTGAAAACATTAAGAAAAGCGGAGCAAAAAGCGCAAATGAGTTGGTGGACTTTTTGAGAAATAAGTCTGCCAAAAAGGCCCTTCACAAGTCCGTAACGGATGAAGACATTAAGAAGGCCTTTGAAGCTGCTAAAAAATAATAAGGAGGTGATACTATGAAGAAATTAGTAGCCCTTTTTGCTGGAGTTACCTTCCTTTTTGGTGCTGTAGGAATGGGGTTAGCTGCTGAAAAGAAGGATGCTAAGAAGGACAACGCAACTGCCAACGCCACCAAAAAAGAAACACCCAAGAAAAAGAAAGTAGAAGGTTGCTAACCTTGAAAGAGGGGGCGCAAAGCCCCCTCAAAATAATTACGAAGCGAAGTTAATAAAGCTTTAGTTTAAAGATTTTTGTAAAAGTCCACAAAGATAAAAACCTCTTAGCTGGGGTACCTTTTTATTGGCTGCTGTAGAAATAGGGTTAATTGATTCTTTTTCATCTTTTAATCTAAATTAGTTATTCAAAAAATCCCTTCTCAATTCCTTTATCAGTGATAAAATTCAGTTTTAAAATCAAACGATTGGGAGGTGTATTATGAAGGTCTATTATGATCAAGACACAGATCTTTCCATTCTTAAGGACAAAGTTATAGCCGTTCTTGGATATGGAAGTCAGGGGCATGCACATGCCTTAAACTTAAGGGATTCAGGGCTAAATGTAATTGTAGGGCTAAAACAAGGTGGTCCAAGCTGGGAGAAAGCCAAAAATGACGGCTTTGAGCCTCTTTCACCCCGCGAGGCCTGTGAAAAGGCAGATATCATCATGATTCTTGTTCCGGATCAGACCCAGCCTGCCCTTTATAAAGAGGCCATTGAACCAGCACTAAAGCCTGGAAAAATGCTTCTTTTTGCCCATGGTTTTAACATTCACTACGGCCAGATTATTCCTCCTCCAGAGGTGGATGTAGCCATGGTTGCTCCCAAGGGACCAGGCCATCTCGTAAGAAGGGAATTTGAAAGAGGCGCAGGGGTTCCCTGTCTTGTTGCAGTGCACCAGGATGCTACAGGAAAGGCCCTTGAAAAGGCCTTAGCCTATGCCAAGGGAATTGGCGGAACAAGAGCCGGAGTTATTCAAACCACCTTCAAAGAAGAGACAGAAACCGATCTTTTCGGAGAACAAGTGGTTCTCTGCGGAGGCCTTTCAGCCCTTATTAAAGCTGGCTTTGAAACCCTGGTTGAAGCAGGCTATCAGCCAGAAATTGCCTATTTTGAATGCCTTCACGAATTAAAACTCATTGTGGACCTTATCTATGAAGGCGGACTTGCCTTTATGAGATATTCCATAAGTGATACTGCTGAGTATGGAGATCTGACAAGGGGACCAAGAATCATAAATGACGCAGTAAAAACTGAAATGAAAAGGATTCTTAAAGAAATTCAAAGCGGAGAGTTTGCCAGGGAGTGGATCCTTGAAAATCAGGCTGGAAGACCCGTTCTCAATGCCCTACGAAGAAAAGAGGCTGAGCACCCCATTGAAGAGGTTGGAAAAAGACTGAGGGCAATGATGCCCTGGCTTAAGAAAAAGTAAATTTTATCCCATTTCCCTCAGGGTCTCCCTGGCTGCCCTGAGGGTAGCCTCAATTTCCCTTTCACTGTGAGCTAAACTTATAAACCAGGCCTCAAACTGAGAGGGTGGCAAATAGACACCTCTTTCAACCATGCCCTGCCAGAATCTTGCAAATTTCTCGGTATCACAGGCCTGAGCCTCAGAAAAGTTTGTAACGGGTTTATCAGTAAAAAAGAGGGTAAGCATGGAGGCACATCTTACCACTTGGTAGGGAAGGGCTAACTCCTTTAAAATTTCTTTTAACCCCTCTTCAAGCATCTGGCTTAAAATTTCAAGCCTTTCGTAAGCCCCAGGTTTCATGAGCTCTCTTATGGTTGCAAGACCTGCTGAAACTGCAATGGGATTTCCCGAAAGGGTCCCTGCCTGATAAACTGGCCCCTCTGGTGCAACAAGGCTCATAATATCAGCTCTTCCCCCATAAGCCCCAACAGGAAGCCCCCCTCCTATAATCTTTCCAAGACAGGTTAAATCCGGTTTTATTCCAAACTTTTCCTGGGCACCTCCAAGGCCAAGCCTGAATCCTGTAATAACTTCATCAAATATTAAAAGGGCTCCATATTTTTCCGTTATCTCTCTTAAAAATTTTAAAAACCCCTCCTTAGGGGGAACCACTCCCATGTTTGCTGGAACAGGCTCAAGGATAACACAGGCAATTTCTGAACCGTGCTTCTCAAAGGCTTCAGAAACTGCTCTCTCATCATTGAAGGGAAGACTTATAGTGTGGGCTGTTAATTCCTCGGGAACTCCAGGGCTTGCAGGAATTCCAAAGGTGGCAAGTCCAGAACCAGCCTTTACAAGAAGAGAATCGGCATGTCCGTGATAGCACCCATCAAATTTAATAATCTTTTTTCGACCCGTGTAGGCCCGGGCAAGCCTCAAGGCACTCATGGTGGCCTCTGTTCCTGAGTTAACGAGGCGAACCTTTTCCATAGAGGGAATGCACTTTCTTATGGTTTCTGCCATTTCCACTTCAAGCCAAGTTGGTGCTCCAAAACTTGTTCCCCTTTTGCTTGCAAAGTAGACCTCAGCAATCACATTTGGATGGGCATGCCCGAGAATAAGAGGCCCCCAGGAACAAACATAGTCAATATATCTGTTTCCATCAGCATCAATTAAATAAGGCCCCTCCCCCCTTTCAAAAAAGATGGGGTTACTTTTTACAGCCTTGCAGGCTCTAACAGGACTATTTACTCCCCCAGGGATTACCTCCTTTGCTCTATTGAAATAAAGCTCTGAGCGCATTCTTTTCATGACTTACCTCCTTCCCGAAAGATATGATACTCCAAATAGGCAAGCTTTTCCAATATTAGAACATAATTAACAGCCTCTTCAAGGGTTTTCCCCCAGGAGACAACACCGTGTTTCCTAAGAATTACCACACAATTATTTCGACAAAGATTTGAGGCAAATTCCCAGAGGCCTTTACTTCCCGGAGGGAAATAGGGAAGAAGGGAAAGATCCTTGAGAAGAAGTTGTGCTTCAGGGTGAGAAAACTCTTTGAATTCAAAACCAAGGCGCTCAAGTATCAGAACAAAGGGGGGATGAACATGAACCACCCCCTTTGCACAGGTCACTTTCTGATAAATCTTCAAATGAAGGCCCCACTCTGATGAAGGCCTTCCAGAAATTATTTCCCCCTGAAGGTTAATATAAGAAAGATCCCTTTTTTCAAGGGTTTCCTTGATTTTTCCAGAGGGGGTGATAAAAAATCCCTCCCCTGCCCTTATTGAAAGATTTCCCTCTGAGCCGGTCATAAGGCCCTTTTCACAAAGATATCTTGTCCAAAAGAGGAGTTCTTCCTTCAAATCCCTCATAGCCTTATCCTTTCTATCAGGTCAATGTTTTCTAAAGCCCAATCCACAGTTCTCCTTAGGCCTTCCTCTAAGGTTATCTCAGGTTCCCAGGAAAGCAAGCGTTTGGCCTTCTCAATCTCAGCCCAGGTCACCTTCACATCTGCCTTGTGGAAGGGAAGATAAATCCTTTGGGCCTTTTTATTCAAATACCTCTCAAGAATCTCAATAACCTCGTTTATGGAAACAGGGTTTCTTCCTCCTCCAAGATTGATGATTTCGTAGCCCAAGGGTTTTAATGCAAGAATAGTCCCTCTTGCAATGTCATCAATATATGTGAAATCCCTTGCCTGAGTGCCATCTCCATAAATTTCAATGGGCTTTCCCTCATATATCCATTTTATAAATCTAAAAATACTCATATCTGGCCTTCCTGCAGGCCCATAAACAGTAAAGTATCTAACGACACTGATATCAAGCCCATAGAGGTGATGATAGGTATAGGCAAGAAGCTCTGCCCCCCTTTTGGTTGCAGCATAGGGAGAAAGAGGGGTATCAACTTTAAGCTCTTCGTGATAGGGGGGTTTTTGCCCAGCATAAACAGAAGAGGTTGAGGCAAGAACCATTTTGGAAATACCAAATTCTTTCATCAGGGAGAGCAAATTGAGGGTTGCCGTAATATTGCTTTCCACATAGATCCAGGGATCTTCAACGCTTTTTCTCACCCCTGCCCTTGCAGCAAGATGAATCACAGCCTCAATGGGATAAATTTCAAAAAGAAGCCTTAGGGCAGAAAGATCACAGAGATTGAGCCTGTGAAATTTGAAGTTTTCAAACTTTTTTAACTGAGAAAGTCTCCACTCCTTGAGAAGGGGATCATAGGCATCATTTAATTCATCCACTCCAAGAACAGCCTTCCCCTCCTTTAAAAGAAATTCACTAACCCTCCAGCCAATAAAGCCTGCAGCCCCGGTAACAAGATAGTATTTCATATAATCTTAACCCCCTCAAAATATTTCTTTTTCTTTAAATATTCGCAGAGTTCAAAAGTCAAAACCGCCTCATCCTCCAGGATATTTTGGAGGTATATAAGTTTTTCCCTTCCTAAAAAATTTTGAAGTTCCTTGCAAAAAAAGTTTCTGCAAAAAAGGGGAGTTAAAATGAGGATGCAGCCGCTTTCCCCGAGAAAGAGACAGCGATTTTTTAAAGGGTTCTCAAAGGAGAGAGTTTTTCCCTCAAGGCTAAAAAGAGCCAAATTCAAAAAAAATTCCTCGGGACTAAGCTTCCATTCAAGCCCCTCTCCGCAACAGATAACGCCCTTTTCTGCGCATTCTTTACAAAAGAGAAATGACTCTGTTTCAAGATAGGCCTTTCTTGTTTTATAAATAGCCTCTCTGAGTTTTATTAGTCTTTCTTGAAAATGTTTATCTTCTTTTAAAATGGCCTTCAAAATTTTTAAAAAGTTATCTTTAAGCTCTGAAAAATATTCCAGAGACTTTCTCATTTTACCCTTTTTCCTGAAACCTCAGCAAGAACAAGCCCTGTTAGAATTTTGGGATAAAAATAGGTGGATTTATGGGGCATAATCTTTCCTTTCTCAGCAATTCTCTTTAAAATCTCTGCTGAAACCCTTGGAAAGAGTATCCCCACATATCCCCCTTTTGTCCTTTCAAAGACATCTTCTTCCTGCGAAAAAAATTCAACCTTTCCTTCAGCCTTAAGTGCCTCCTCGGGAATTTTCATTACCTCCTCAAAGATTTGGAGAAAATTCCAGAGAGGAAGCTGAGAAAGTTCAGGCTCTTTTTCCTTTAGCTTCTCAAAAAGGGAATTTTTTATGCGACAAAGATAAATTTTTTCTTCAAGGACAAGGGCAAAAAGCCCGCTTTCTCCTGCAAAGTTTTTTATTTCTTTATCCCAGTCGAAAGGAAAAAGCTCTTTTTCAATCTCCACAAATTCTTTAATTCTTTCAAAAAATCCCTGGGAATCAGAAAGTTTATAAACCCTGTGAGTGGGAAGCATAAGCAAATTTTCGTCTTCAAAGGGGCTGATATACATGCTTATATAATTATAGTCCCTTGAGTCATCCCTTCCGTAAAGGGATTCCATATAGGTTTTGTAATTTAAGGCGGTGGTATAGCGATGATGGCCATCTGCTATGTATATTTTTTTATCATTTAAAAAAGAAAGAATCCCTTTTATAAGCGATTCATCCTGAATTTTGGCAAGTCTTTGGGTTTCCCTTTCTAAGGTCACTTCAAGAAAGTAGTCTAAATTTTCAGGAAGGCTTTTAAAGGTTTCAAAAGCTGGATCTTCATAGAGCCCAAAGATCTGACTAAATTGAAATTTCGTTTCCTTTAGCAGATTTAAGCGATCTTCAGCCACTTTGGCATAGATTTTTTCATGGGGTATTATCTTTCCCTCGTCAAAGCTGTGAAGTTTTACAAGAAGAATGAAGCCCCTTCGGAGATATCTTTTTCCTTTATATTCAAAGGAAAGCTCGTGATAATAAAGAGTGGGTATCCCATTCTTAAGAAAAATTCTTTCTTTTATAAATTTTTCAAGGAGTTCCTTTGCCTTTTTTGGGTTTTCTGGAAGTTCAAGATGAAAAATGTTATAGGGGCTTTTGCGTTTATAAAATTCTATTTCTTCAGGAGAGACAACATCATAGGGAGGCGCAAGGACCTCTTCAGGCCTTACCTTCTCAAGATTATAGAGCCATCCACAAAAGGGAAGACATTCAGGCATTTAATCTTCAGGAAAAGTATAATGTTTTCTTATGGGCTCTTTGATATCCCATATGCAGAACAAGCCCTTGGGAAAGGTAACTAAATCCCCTGCCTTTATTTCAATTTTTTCCCCATTGGGAAGCTCAACTATGACTCTCCCCTCAAGAATATAGCACATCTCTGTTTCTCCATAATACCAGTCAAAGCGGGAAACCTCTTTAGTCCAGATGGGCCAGCTTTCCACCTTCAATTCCTTTAATCTCTTTTCATCGGGCCTTTCAATCTTGACTTCCATGTTTAAGCCCCCTTAAGGGTTTCCCTAAATTTATCAAAGATTTTCATTTTATCAATTTTTTGACGACAGGTTGCTGAAAAAAGATTGCGGGCTAAAGCCTGTGGCTATTCTGTACAAATTGTTATCTTTAGTTAGTAGTAATGGAGAATTTGGGAAAAGATGGAGGAGGGTATCTGGGAAGAAGGCTTATGTTCTTTGGTCTGCAGGATCATTAAATTTATCTCTTGACTTTTGCTTAAGAAATGGGTATTTTAACCCATAAAAGTTAACTTTTGGAGGGAATTTTAAATGGATTTTGACAAGAGGAAGGCAGTTGAGGCAGCTATTTCCCAGATTGAAAGGCAATTCGGAAAAGGCGCTATTATGAAACTTGGTGAGCAGGAAAAAAAGGTTGAAGTTAGCGTTATTCCTTCAGGGTCCCTTTCTCTTGATATTGCAACAGGTATTGGTGGAATTCCAAGGGGGAGAATTACAGAAATTTTTGGGGCTGAGGCCTCGGGAAAAACCACCCTTGCTCTTCACATGGTAGCTGAAGCGCAAAAACTCGGTGGTGTTGCAGCCTATATTGATGCCGAACATGCCCTTGATGTAAACTATGCAAGAAAACTGGGAGTAAATGTGGACGAACTACTTATTTCCCAGCCTGACACAGGGGAGCAGGCCCTTGAGATAGCTGAAGTTCTTGCAAGAAGTGGTGCGGTAGATATTATTGTGATTGACTCAGTTGCAGCCCTTGTTCCAAAGGCAGAACTTGAAGGAGAGATGGATGAGCAGCAGGTTGGCCTTCAGGCAAGGCTTATGTCCAAAGCCATGAGGAAACTTACTGCTGCCATTGCCAAAACCAATACCGCTGTGGTGTTTATAAATCAAACTCGCATGAAAATCGGGGGAATAAGCTTTGGAGGCCCACAAGAAACAACCCCTGGTGGTATGGCCCTAAAATTTTTTGCCACCCTGAGAATAGAAATAAGAAAAATCCAAACTATAAAAGAGGGGCAAGAGGCCTTAGGAAACCGGGTTAAGGTGAAAATTGTAAAAAATAAGCTTGCCCCCCCCTTCAAGGAAGCAGAATTTGATATTTACTTTGGCGAGGGCATATCAAGAGAAGCGGAACTTATTGATCTTGGGCTTGCCTTTGGAATCATTGAAAGAAGTGGATCCTGGTATGCCTTTGAAGGAGAAAGGCTTGGGCAGGGAAAAGAAAATGTTCGTAAATACCTAAAGGAAAATCCCGAGCTTACAAAAAAACTTGAAAGGAAAATAAGAGAATTAGCAGGGCTTCCCCTATTTGAAGCTTCACAGCCAAAAGCCTCAGAAGAGGGAAAAACAAAGGGGGAAATAAAAGAGGCTAAAAAGGCTGTAAGCTAAAGGTTCTCCATGGTTTCTTTTCAAGATTCTTCTTCTCTCAAGGAAAAGTTAAGTTCTCAGAAAATTCTTGTTGTGGGAGATCTAATACTTGATCGCTATTTCTGGGGAACAGTGGAAAGAATCTCCCCTGAGGCCCCGGTTCCTGTTTTCGACTTAAAAGAGATTACCTATAGCCTTGGAGGCTCAGCCAATGTAGCAGCAAATCTCAGGGGCCTTTTGGTTCAGACCTTTCTTATGGGAGTTGTTGGTGCTGATGAAAAGGGAGAAATTCTCATTAATCTTTCCAAAGAGAAAAAAATTGACACAAGGGGGATTCTCAAAGACCAAGAAAGGCCAACCACTCTTAAAACCAGAGTAATTGCTCAATCTCAACATCTTCTAAGAATTGATAAAGAGGAGAGAAAACCTCTATCTCCCAATCTCAGAAAAGCCTTTCAGGAGATATACGAAAACTTACTTCCTGAAGTAAAGGGAGTTATTCTTTCTGATTATGCCAAGGGAATGTTTCTTCACGATGGTTTTTGTTCCTGGCTTATTCAGGAGGCAAGAAGGCAAAATCGCTTTGTCATGGTTGACCCAAAAAGCCCAGACTGGAAAAAATACGAAGGCGCAACCACCATAACTCCCAATCTAAAGGAATTCAAAGAGGTTTTAAGAAGGGAAAATCTAAAGGAGGATAATTTTGACAAAGCGGCAGAATACCTCATTGAAAAATATCAGCTTGACTTTCTTGTGGTAACCCTTGGAAAGGAAGGAATTTATCTTTACAAACCAGGGGAAGGTGGGCGTAGATTTCCCTCTCAGGCAAGAGAGGTTTACGATGTATCTGGAGCTGGAGATACGGTTATAGCAAGTCTTTCTGCTTTTTATGCCTGCGGGCTTTCTGTTGAAGAGGCGGTATCTCTTGCCAACATTTGTGCAGGCATTGTGGTTGGAAAAGTGGGAACACAACCTGTAAGCTTTGAGGAACTTGAAGCTTTTTTAAATTGCAGTGAAGGAGGTTCACATGGGAAGAATAATTAACATCAAAGCAAGAGAGGTTCTTGATTCAAGAGGAAATCCCACAGTGGAGGTTGAGGTTTTTCTTGATAGTGGTTTTTCAGGAAGGGCCTGCGTACCCTCTGGGGCCTCAACGGGAAAACACGAGGCCTTAGAACTTAGAGACGGCGATAAAAAGCGCTATCTCGGAAAGGGAGTTCAAAAGGCTGTTTTTAATGTGAACGAAATCATTGCTCCTCAACTTGAGGGAATTGATTCCCTTCGTCAATCTGAGATAGACATGCTTCTTTGCGAGCTTGATGGAACCGAAAATAAATCCAAACTTGGAGCCAATGCCATCCTTGCAGTTTCCATGGCTATTGCAAGAGCAAGCGCTGAAGAGCTTGGAATACCCCTTTTTGCCTATCTTGGCGGGGTAAGGGCAAGGGTTCTACCTGTGCCTTTTATGAATGTAATAAACGGAGGGGTTCACGCAGACAATCCCCTTGACTTTCAGGAGTTTATGATTGTTCCCTGGGGTGCCCAGAGTTTCTCTGAGGCATTGCGAATGGGGGTTGAGACCTATCAAACCCTTAAGGCTCTTTTAAAAGAAAAGGGCCTTTCAGTCTCTGTGGGAGATGAGGGAGGCTTTGCCCCCCAAATTGCCTCCCCTGAAGAGGCCCTTGATTTTCTCCTTTCAGCCATTGAAAAGGCAGGCTACAAGCCAGGTGAAGATATTGCCCTTGCCCTTGATGTTGCTGCCTCAGAGCTTTATAAAGAAGAAAGGTATCATCTCCCAGGCCTTGGAAAGACCCTCTCAAGGGAAGAATTGTGCGACTACTACGAAAAACTCTGTAAAAACTATCCCATTGTCTCCATTGAAGACCCCTTTTCAGAGGATGATCCAGAGGGATTCAAGTTAATTACCTCAAAACTGGGAGATAAAATTCAAATAGTTGGAGACGATATCCTCGTTACCAATCCTAAACGCATAAAATGGGCTATTGAGGAAAAACTCTGCAACGCCGCTCTTATAAAGCTAAATCAAATTGGAACAGTCACTGAGACCATTCAGGCTGTTGAACTTGCCTATAGGGGAAACTTCAGGGCCATGATTTCCCACAGGTCTGGAGAAACAGAAGACACCTTTATTGCTGATCTTTCTGTGGCATTAAACACCGGACAGATAAAAACAGGAGCCCCCTGTCGCTCAGAAAGAACTGCCAAATTCAATCAACTCCTTCGCATTGAAGAATACCTGGGAAACGGAGCCCTTTTTGCCGGAAAGGAATATATTAAAAAATGAGCCTAATAGAATATCTTACAGAGCTTACCGAGAAAGACAAAGCCCTTGAATTTTTCTTGGTCCTTGAAAGAGGTTTTTATCTTGAGTGGAGAGATACCAAACCCTTTCTTGAGAAAAACTATGAAGAAAAAGCCCTTTCTGTAAGATATCTCAACGAGAAGGGGCTTTGTGGAATAAGTTATACCCTTGACTTAAGAAAGGAGGGCATTCAAAGGGCTATTGAGAGAGCTTCTTTCCTCTCCCAAAGGGGGCTTCCTTCTCTCTATCCTGAGTTCCCAAAGGATTATCCTGAGGTCAAAAGAGTTGAAGCACGTATCCCCTCAAAAGAGGAAATTTTAGAAGCCCTTGAAGGGGTGCGAACCTATCTTTTTACTAAAAGCTATGTTGAACGCCTTGAAAGGGAAAGTTTCTCTTACAGGGAAGAGGAAATCTATCTTATAAGAGAGGGAAAAATTCTTACTTTTTCTATTCCTGAGGCAAGCTTTTTGATTTCCGTAGTTGCCAAATCGGATAAAAAAAGTGCCTCTTCCTATGCATACCAGAGTGTCACCTCCTTTGAAAAGCTTGATTTCCTTGAGATTGCAAGAAAGGCTGAGGCAAAAGCAAGGGCCCTCAGTCTCTCTGAAAAGGGAAAGCCTTTAAAAGTTTCCGTGCTCTTTCCTCCTGAAGCAGCCCTTGACCTGCTTTCCCTTCTTTCCTTTTCTTTCAAGGGGGATGAAGTTTTTAAGAGAAGGTCCTTTCTTAAGGATAAGCTTGGGAAAAAGGTTTTTTCAGAGAATCTCACTCTGATAGATGATGGGCTTTATCCTGAACTTCCTGAAACAAGGCCCTTTGACGATGAGGGTATGCCTCAGAAGAGAAAAATATTAATCCAAAAGGGAGTAATTGAATCTTTCATCTGGGATACCTATTATGGAAATCTTCAGGGGCTTTCTTCAACAGGGAATGCAAGAAGGCCAGATCTCTCAAGCCCGCCTAAGGTTGATTTTACCAATCTCTATATTGAAAAGGGCTCAAAAAGTAAAGAAGAACTTTTGCACACCTCAAGGCTTGTTTTTGAGGTGCTTGAAATCCTTGGGGCTCACACTTCAAATCCCATCTCTGGAGATTTTTCCTTTGGAGTTAGCGGAATTCTTTATGAAGATGGTGAGCCTGTAAAATTTCTTTCTGAAATGGGGCTTTCGGGAAATGTATTTGAGCTTTTCAGAGAAATTGAGTTAGGAAAGGACTTAACCTTTTTCGGTGAAAGCGGGGCCCCAAGCCTTCTTGTAGCATCCTTAGATTTAGGGTAAAAAAGGAAACTCTTCCATTTTTTGTAAAAACCTTATAGAAATATTCAAGGGGTGAGAAAAATGACCTTCAAAGAGGCAATAGAGAGGTTAAAAGAGAAGAAATCCCTCACAAAGGATGAGGCCTACACTCTCTTTAAAAAACTTGCCCTTGAGGATTTTGACGAGACCGAGGTTGAAGAGTTTCTCAAAGCCCTAAGGGACAAAGGAGAGACCTGGGAGGAGATTGCCGGAGCAGTAAGAGCCTATTGCGAGGTGATGAAGCCCTTTGAACATGGCCTTCCAGATTCTGCCATTCTTATTGATACCTGCGGAACCGGAGGGGATGCTAAACATACCTTTAATTTTTCAACAGCCGTTGCCTTAGCTTTAACCGTTGAAGAGGATGTCTTTGTGGTAAAGCATGGGAACCGCTCTGTTTCAAGCAAATCAGGATCAGCTGATTTAATTGAGGCCCTTGGGATCCCTCTTGATCTTCCTCAGGAAATCTTAAAAGAGGCCTTAGAGAAGGTGAGATTTGTTTTCCTCTTTGCTCCCCTTTATCATCCTGCCTTTGCCAAAGTTGCCCCTATAAGAAAGCGCCTTGGTAGAACCATTTTTAACCTCCTTGGCCCCCTCTTAAATCCTGCAAGGCCCAATCATCAGCTCCTTGGGGTTTATGATTTTAAGCTTACCGAAAAGATGGCCTATGTGCTTGATGACCTCGGGGTGAAAAGGGCTATGGTTGTCTGGGGAGAGGATGGATATGACGAAATCACCGTTACTGGCTCAACCAAGGTTTCTGAGTTAGAAAATGGAAGAATCACCACCTATTATCTTGATCCTGAGGATTTTGGATTTGAGAGATGTACGGAAGAAGAAAAGCTTAAGGTCAAGGATTGCAAAGAAAGCCTTGATGTTCTATACAAGCTCTTTGAAAACTCTCTTGAAGGTCCCATTCGGGATATGTTTTTACTTAATTTTGCTGGAGCCCTTTATGTGTGTGGAAAGGCCATAGATTTTAAAGGGGCCTTAAAGCGTGCAAGGAAGTATCTTGAGGAAAAAGAGCTTCTCAAAAAACTTGAAGAAATTTTGAATTTTTACAGCAAAGTCAAGAATTAAAATTTTTTGAGGCCTTTGCAAAAAAATTGATACCCAGCTTTCTCACCCCCAGCCTCTTCCGCAAGAGGAGAGGGAGTGTAAAACTTTTCTCACGCAGGCTAAAGGTCTTGCGGCTTCCTTTAAATTCATAATTTTTGGGTTATGGTAGCTGCAAGCTTTAACTTGCGAGAAATTTTAACGCGGGCTAAAGCCAGCACTTATTGGAAAAATCTTTGAAAAATAATTAGTTATGTTGAAGAAAAAAATTTTTAAAAAATTGAGATTTTTATTGAAAATTTAAGAAATAATAAAGAACCATTTTATAATAGGCATCAAAAGCAAATTTTTGGCTTTTTTAATCAAAAAGGGTAGTTGACCTTTTGATT
>CAZQQV010000026.1:0-21698 GCA_964595655.1 uncultured Caldimicrobium sp. | reverse complement strand
AATAGGAGGATTCATAAATTCTTCAACTTTTACCCTTTCAGTAAAGGGCTTTTTGACTCCAGCGCTGATCAGGGCAACCTCATTGAAGACATAACGAGGATCCACATATCCTATAATCCTCTTATTTTTATCAACTACAGCAATTCCCTTTACTCCATACTGCTGGATAAGCACAATAGCATCAATTATTCTTGCATAATCATAAACCTCGTCCACTTCAACCACCACATCCTTAATAGGTGTAGAAAGGCTATACCCACTGACAAGGGCCTTAAGAAGAGAGCGCTCTTCCACAATTCCAAGATACCTTCCATCCTCTTTGCCATTTTCTGTAACAATGGCCATTCTCTGTCCTTCCATTTGAAGCTTATTCATAGCCTCGCCAATACTCATATTACCAGGTAAAATAAGGGCTTTTTGGGCAAATTTTCCAGCTGAAAGCTCTTCCCAGAGTCTCTCTCCTTTTGTTTCCCAACCCTTAATGAGATAGAGCAGGCCCATAATCATGGGTATTATGGTTGCCCAAATAATTACGGAAAGATAGTGATTACCTGTAATCTTTAAAAGAAGGGTGATCATAAAAGGTGTCAATCCACCGAAGACTCCGTAACCCATATTGTAAGTAAAGCCAATAGCAGTAGTTCTGATCTTTGCAGGAAAGAGCTCAAGAAGCATAGCAGACATAGCTCCGCTATACCCTATACCATTCATAAAAGTGCCAGCTGCAACCAATAAAAAGAGCATAGTTTTATCAGGAGGATTGGCATAGCCCTTCATGAGGTAAAAAGTCAGGGGGAATATTAGAGCATTAGCATAAATACCGAGAAGAAGAATGGGCTTTCTGCCGATCTTATCAGATACCCACCCGAAGAAAAGATAGGTCCAGAGTGCCGCATAAGTGGCATAGGCTAGTAAATCGTTAGTCAACTTTTTATCAACACCGAGATCAGCTAAATAAAACTTCACATAAAGCTGATTGGTATACCAGATGGGACCGTGAGCACCAATCACCCCAATCCAAGCAAGGATAAATAGCCAGAGATAGTGCTTGTTTGTAAAGAGCTCTTTTATGGGGGCACTGGTAACCCTTCTGATCTGTTTAAGAGCGGTAAAGACTGGGGTCTCTTTATAAAGATAGTGAATAATAAGGGCAACAATAAAAACTACCACACCTGCAATTACAAAACACCATCTCCAGCCATAGGCCTCAAAGGCCTCAGCTCCAAAATAGCCCTGAAGAACCGAAGCAATATTAGCAGCGATACCCATACCAAAGGCTGGTGTGGTAAAGAGGAAACCTGTTATAAGACCTCTTCTATGGTCCGGAGTGAACTCTCCAAGATAGGTAATTGCTGCTCCATAACCACCACCAAGGGCAAGACCCTGAATAATTCTTAAAATAAAAACCCCAATTGAAGCGAGAATTCCAAGGGTTTCATAACTTGGCAAAATCGCAATCCCCAGAGTTCCAATCATCATCATGGATATTGCCGTTAAGAAAGCCACCTTTCTCCCATACTGATCACCAATTTTTCCAAACATCAATGCCCCAATAGGTCTGAACAAGAAACCAATGGCAAGCGCTGCAAAGGAGGCAAGCAAACTTGCCAGAGGGTCATGACTGGGAAAATAGACTTTGGCAAGGGTTGCAGCAAGAATAGCATAGGTATAAAAATCAACCCATTCAAGCAGGGCCCCCGTCCAGGCAACAATGGCAACCGGCAAAACCTCTTTAAAACTTACCCGCTCCTGTGCCTGCATTTGCCACCTCCTTGTTAATTTTATAACCCCTTTTATCATAAATAAATCTAAGATGCAAAACAAAGAGATTTTTTTCACAATTTTTATATTCTAACTATATTTTTGAACAATTTCTCTTCAAAATGAAGAATTTTTCATGATGTATTTTTCTCCATATTAAATTTGAAGGGAATTAGAAAATTTTTTTCAAAAAGGCCCTTATGCCTTCAAAACCAAGCTTTTCCTTGCAAGAAATGAGAAATATTTCAGTTTTTTCCGGAATTTTTAAAATTTTTATAAATTTTTCCTTCTGCTCCTCTATTTCCTTCTTAGAAAGGGTATCAATTTTATTTAAAAGAATGGCATAGGGAGTTTTTAGGAAATTTACAAATTTTATAAGGGTTTTATCAAGCTCATCAGGGATTCTTCTTATATCGAAGATAAGAAAGAGCAAACGAAAATCTCTGGGGCTTCTTAGATAGCCCTCAATAAGAATTTGCCAGCTCTTATAAACCTCCTTTGGAACCTTGGCGAAACCATATCCAGGAAGATCAACCAAATAAAATTTGCGATCCACAAGAAAAAAATTTAGCGCCTGAGTGAAACCAGGGGTTGAAGAGACCCTTGCAATCTTTTTCTGATTCAAAAGGGCATTGATGAAAGAGGATTTTCCTGCATTAGATCTCCCAAGAATGGCAATCTCTGGATACTCAGGTGGAGGTAATTCCTCAAGCTTATAAACGCTTTTAATAAACTCAACTCTTTTGAGCATAATTATACCTGTTTTCACCAAAGAATTTTTTCATTTTAGTAGTTGTGAAAACTGCAACAATATGGCAAAGATTTTCATAAAGGAAGAAGTTTTTCTTTTCTCTGGTAGAATATAAAGCAAAAACTTTGAGGAGTAAAGTTTTTGAGGGGGCTTAGATTTCTTTTAAGAGAGGAGGAGCTTGGTTTTTTCCCTTCTTGGGAAAAGATCTTTGGAAGGGTTGGTCACCTTTATTTTGAAATAGGGGTTGGAAATGGTGAATTCATAGTTGAGATGGCAGAGAGGATTAAAGAGGCTAATTTTGTGGGAGTAGATGTATCTAAAGAGGTGCTCAGAAAGGCCTTATCAAGGATTGAAGAGAACTCTCTTTCTAATGTAAGATTAATTCACATGGAGGGGGCAAAGGCCCTTGCCAAGCTTTTTGAACCTGCAAGTTTAGAAGGGGTTTTTCTCAATTTCCCTGATCCCTGGCCAAAAAAGAAACACCAAAAAAAACGCTTAGTAAATAGGGGATTTTTGCATCTCCTCTCAGATAGACTTAAAATAGGGGGCTTTTTCCAGATGACAACAGATCATTTTGAATATGCTCAAGAGGTTGTAGAACTTTTAAAGGATTTTGAGGAATTTTCCCCACTTGAAAAGGATTATCTCACACCGTGGAAAGAAGACTTTTTCCTCACCAAGTATGCAAGAAAATGGCTTTCTCAGGGAAAGAAAATATATTTTCTTGGAATAAAAAAGGTTAAACCTGGGAGCTTGCCTCAGTGGGTTAAAGAGTGGTGCCCCCTTTTAAAAATTAAAAAAGAGGAGGCAGCCTTGCCTATTGTTAATATTTTCAAAAGGGAACCTAGACTAAATTTCCAGGAGCTTGCCTTGTATTTAAGAGGGTGTGTACTATTCAAGGGAGAAAGTATTTTTATTAAAATTTTAGAGGCCTTTTATAATGAAGAGGCCCTTCTTTTTGACTTACTTGTTGAGGAAGGGATTTTAAAACAGCGTTTCTTTGTAAAAATTTCGCCCTATGGTAAAGAGGGGTATTTACTCACACCTTATGAGTCAGATAAACCTGACCCCACAGAGGGGGTACATCTTGCCTTAGTTTTGATTCTTAAAAATTTAAAGGAATCTTCCATGAGTTTTGAGCTGATAAAGAGCACCTGCAAGGAGAAATTTATTAGGGATTATTTAATTTAACAGGGTAGGGGCTAAGTAAGCCGGGTTCTGTTCTGAAGGAGGAGGGCCTCCTTCAGGGCGGTTATTTCTCTTGGGCACGAGGTTACCCTCGGCCTCAAGCGGCCTACCTGAGCCCATTTGGGCGGGGCACCCGTGGGCTCGCTTTAGCCTTGCTCCGGATGGGGGTTACCGTGCCAGGCTGAGTTACCCCAGCCTGCGGTGGGCTCTTACCCCACCTTTTCACCCTTGCCCGCACCCTGCCCCTAAGACGAAGGCAGGGCCGCTGGCGGTCTCTTTTCTGTGGCCCTTTCCAGGGATTACTCCCTCCGGGTGTTACCCGGCATCCTCCCCTGTGGAGCCCGGACTTTCCTCACAGGGAGCTCTCACCCTCCCTGCGCAACCGCCTCTTAGCCCCTACCCTTCTTAAAATTTAAATTCTTTCTTTCTCCTTTCAAGCTCTAAAAAATTTTATAGGTAGTATCATAAATTTTGTGTATAGCAAAACTGGGTTTGGTAAGATAGTGGCACTCCAAAAATCACAAAGAAGGAGTTAAAGGATTATGAGGCTGTGAAGAAGGAATTAGAAGATCAAGAAGGCAAGCTATGGCTCAAAGGAAATTAAAGTATTTTTAAAAGAGGAAGAATTATAACATGGCTATACACAAAATTTTTTTGACATTACCTAGGTCAACACCTTAAATGGGGCACTTAAAAAATGAACATCTGAAAGGTGATTAAAATTTAAGATTTCCATAGACTAAAGGAATGCTCTCAAAAAGGATGGTCAAAAATTTGTCAAAATTACTGTTTTTAATTATAATTTCTCTTAATGAAAAATAGGAACTATACCTTTAAGAGGGACATCAGGGTTTTCATAGAGAAGATCTTTAAAGAGGTAAAGCGATATTATGGAGACAGGTTGATTTCCTTTGTGCTCTTTGGTTCTCAGGCAAGGGGCACCCAAAGACCTGATTCAGATATAGATCTTCTTATTATAGTAGAAAACCTCCCAAAAAGCAGGCTCAAACGCACTGAAGAGTTCATGCAGATTGAGGAAAACTTGGAGAGGGACATAGAAAAACTCTATTCCAAGGGAATTTATACATGGATAAATGCCATTCTAAAAACTCCTGAAGAGGTAGAAAGGGGAAGTCTTCTTTTTCTTGACATGATAGAGGATGCTAAAATTTTATACGATAAAGAGGACTTTTTTAAAAGAAAACTTGAAAGGCTAAAAGAAAAACTTGAAAAGATGGGAGCAAAAAGGATCTGGAAAGGCAATGCCTGGTATTGGATTCTTAAGCCTGACTTAAAACCTGGAGAAAGGATAGAACTTTGAGCCCTGAAGATCTTTCTAAGAGTTATCTTAAAAAGGCAAAAATCCGGTTAGAGGCGCTTGAGTTCTTTATAGCTAAAAAGGCTTATTCTGATGTAGTAAGAGAAGCTCAAGAGGCTGTGGAGCTTGCAACAAAGGCCATGCTCAGAGCAAGAGGCATTGAACCTCCCAAATATCATGATGTAAGTTTTCTTTTTAAGGTACACAAAGATAAATTCCCTGAATTAAAAGATGAGGAAATAAAAAAACTTATGAGAATATCAAAGGAATTACGCAAAGAGAGGGAGCTTGCCTTTTACGGAGACATAGACTTTATTCCTACAGAGGAATATACCCTTAAGGATGCTAAAAAAGCCTTTGAAGGAGCTCGGTTTGTAATTAGCCTGGCAGAACGAATTATTAAAGAGTAGCTCAATCATAGGCTTTTAAAATTTTGAAAAATTCCAAGGGATTTTCTATGTTTAAAAGGTTTTTCAGAAACTTAAGAACAGAAAAGCCCTCTTTGGAAGGCCCTATTTGAATCGATCTTTCATTTAGAATTTCAAGGGTGCCTTCAAAAGAGATTTTCCTGAATTTTTCAAAATCTATAGGCACCTTGGGCCAAAGATAATAGATTTCCCTTCGAGCAGGTATAGAGGGCTTTTCCATACCCCTCTTGATGACCCTTCTGATTTCTAATCCTTCATAAATGTTTAGACGGCAAAGAGCCTCCGTAGGAACTTCTTCTCTTAAGGCAACCCCTAAGAATTCTTCCTCCACTTCAATGCCAACAGGAACAGCCTGAGCACAGATGAACTTGGGCCTTGGATTAAATCCCTGAGTGTATGAAAGGGAAAAGCCCTCTCTTCTTAAAACCATCTCCATCAATCTCAAAACCTCAAGCTGAGATAAAAACTTAGAAGGCCCCCTTTTATTATAATAAATTTCGTACCAGACCTCTTGAGAAATTTCTTTAGGGCCAGATTCTCTTTGGAAATTAGAGGAAATTTCTAATGGTTCTTCTTCATCCTTTGCCAAATAATTTTTAATCTTGCCTTTGCAAACACCACATTTAACGCACCTCTCAAACCTGCAATCTTCAGTATATTCCCCCTTAAGGGCCCTTTCTCTCTCTTTAAGAAAAAATTCCCTTTTTATACCAAGGTCTATATGATCCCAGGGAAGAGGCTCTTTTGGATTTCTCTCTTTTAGATAGGCTTCAAGATCAAGCTCCGATTCATGAGAAGTTTCCATCCAGAGTTCAAAATTAAAAAACTCACTCCAGGAATCCAAGCGAGCTCCCCTTTGATAGACCCTTTCAAGATAGGTAAAAAGCTCTCTTCCTCCCCTTGCAATAACTCCCTCAAGAAAACTCTGTTTGGGATTATGTGACTTAAAATGGCCTTTTAAAACCTTCTTTATAAAATTGATTTTTTCGTTGGCCTCAGTCAAGGAAATTTGCCTTTCCCACTGAAAGGGAGTGTGAGGCTTTGGCACAAAAATAGAGGCAGAAAAGGTGATTTCCATGTTTTTAAAAGTCCTTCTTAAGGACTGATAGAGTTTTATTAATTCCTCAAGATCTTCCTCTTTTTCAGTGGGAAGCCCAAGCATAAAGTAGAGTTTTATCTTTTTGAAACCGTGGCTTTGAGCAAGCTTTAAGTCTCTGAAAAGGGCCTCTATGTCTATTTTTTTATTAATAACTTTTCGTAATCTCTCTGAGGCAGCCTCAACTGCAAGGGTTATGGTGCTTGTTCTTCCCATTTTCAGGAACTCAAGAATTTCAGAAGTTAAGCTTCCTACTCTTAAGGAGGGAAGGGTAAAAACATATTCCCGATTTTGGAAATGATAAAATTTCTCTTTTAAGAGCCTAACCAGGTCTTCAAGACAGGTGTAATCACCCGCTGAAAGAGACATAAGAGAGGCCTCGCGATACCCTGTAAGCTTAAAAGCCCTTTTTATCTCTTCAAAAATCTCTGAAGGTGTTTTTTCCCTAACAGGACGATAATAAAAACCTGCCTCACAAAACCTGCAGGATCTTGTACAGCCCCGGGAGATCTCAACTGAGACCCTATCATGGGAAAGAGGAATTAAAGGAATAGAATAAAGGGGCTGGATTTCCCTTCTCTTCAAATAGACCCTTCTTTTAGCCTGGTTTTTTATCAGAGGAATATAAACTCCTTCAATTTTTATAAGCTCTTTGTAAAGTTCTTGTTTATCCTTTGATTGTTTTTTCCAGAGGTCTATGGTTTTTAAAATTTCAAGAAGGGCCTCCTCGCCATCTCCTATGACAATGGCGTCAAAAACTTCGGCTATGGGTTCGGGATTTCCACAACAGGGGCCTCCTCCAAGAATTATAGGAAAATCTTTATTTCTATCACTGGCTTTAAAGGGAATTCCTGACAAATCAAGAATCTGAAATATCCCAGTTATGAGAAGCTCATAGGCATAGGTTATTCCAATAACATCAAAATCCTTAAGAGGCTTACGGTAATTTAAACTTAAGAGGGGGATCTTTCTTTTTTTGAGGTTTTCCTCCATATCAGGAGCAAGAGCAAAGACAAGATCACAAAGATAATCCCTTTGGGAATTGATTATTCCGGAAAGAATGGTAATTCCCAGGTGAGATCTTCCCACCTCGTAGAGATCTGGATAACCGAGACAAACCTTAAGACTTGCCCTTTCCCAATCTTTTAAAGGAAAATAAGGCTCCCTTCCGAGGTAGCGAGAGGGTTTTCTAACAGATATTAAAACTTCCTCTGGATAATCCCTTATCATCCATTAAATTGTAATACATGTTTTACTATTTAGGAGTGGATCTTGGGGGAGGAAGTAATACCTGGGCAGTTGCATTAAAAGAATGGGAGGGAAAGCTTATTGTGGAAAGAGCCCTCTCCCTTAAAAAGGACGCTCCTGAGGCTTGCAGTGTCGAAGAAATATTTGAATTTGTAAGAAATAATGCAGTTCTTGGGATTGCCATTGATGCCCCCTTGAGTTATTCTCTCACCTTAAAAAAGGGATTAAGATCTGCAGATTTTGCCTTGAAAGAACTTTTACCAAAGGGATATAGAAACTGGGTTCTTTCCTATCACGCCCTAATGGGAATTCCTTTAAGAGGCTTTCTTCTTGCTCAGAGATTAAGCCCTTACTGCGGGGCTATCCTTGAAACCCATCCAAGGGCAAGTTTATATCTTATTCTTCCAGAGGAAAAGAAAGATCTTGCCTATAAATACAAAAAAGAAAGGCTTAATAAAGGGGATTTTGAGTATTTGGCAAATTTTTTCAAAGAGTGTTTTTCTCTTGAGCTTTTAGAGAACCACCTTTATAGCCCTGATCTCTTTGATGCCCTGCTTTGTGCTTTAGCAGCTTATCTTTATTTAAAAATGCCAGAAAAACTTCTATTTTTGCCCATGGAGGAAAAGGATCTTACTGGATACGGACCCTTTGTAGTAATTGGTCCTTCTGTTTCTTTAAAAAATAAAATCTAGAATTATAATTGAATAGGTAAAATCAATAAGAAGAGGGTGCTTTTTAATTTTCTGTTAAGAGCTTGGATTTACAATTTTTTTGAAGTTGAATTAAAAAGGAAAGACCTTTTTTTAGAGGTAATCAAAAAATAGGGAAAAATAGAGGGATGTAAAAAATAGAATCGGGGTGAAATTAATGATAGGGAAGCTCTTTAAATTTTTTTCAAAGGATTTGGCTATAGATCTTGGGACGGCTAATACTTTAATTTATCTTGAGGGAAAGGGGATTATTCTTAAGGAACCCTCTGTGGTTGCCGTTAAGGAAGATGGAAGGTATAAAAAGGTGGTTGCCGTTGGGGAAGAAGCCAAAAAAATGCTTGGTAAAACTCCAGGGATGATTAAAGCTGTAAGGCCCTTAAGAGAAGGGGTAATTGCTGATTTTGAAGTAACTGAAGCCATGATTCGCTATTTTATTCAAAAGGTGCACAATCGCTCTTTTCTTGTAAAGCCAAGAATAATAGTTAGTGTGCCTTCGGGGACTACTCAGGTTGAAAGACGAGCGGTGAAGGAGAGTGCAGAGAGTGCAGGAGCTCGGGAGGTTTACCTTATTGAAGAGCCCCTTGCTGCAGCTATCGGGGCTGGGCTTCCCATTACTGAGCCCGTTGCCAATATGATTGTGGATATTGGTGGTGGAACAACTGAGGTTGCTGTGATCTCCTTGGGGGGAATTGTTGCTTCAAGTTCCATTAAGGTTGCAGGCGATAAAATTGATGAAGCCATCGTGCAATACATCAAGAGAAAATACAATCTACTTATAGGAGAAGCCACTGCCGAACAGATTAAGATTCAAATTGGAAATGTCTTTCCTGAAGAGCCCTACGATACCATGGAAATAAAAGGAAGAGACCTTATTTCAGGAATACCCAAAACCATAACCATAACCTCAAAGGAAATTGAAGAGGCTATAAGAGAACCTGTTGACTTAATCATTCAAGCTATTAAAGAAGTGCTTGAAGAGACTCCTCCTGAACTCTCTGCTGATCTTGTAGATAGAGGAATTACTCTTTCTGGAGGAGGGGCCTTGCTCAGAAATCTTGACAGATTAATTGCTCAAGCAACAGGACTTCCTGTAAGGGTAGCTGAAGACCCCATGATCTGTGTGGCCCTTGGTGCAGGAAAAGCCTTAGATAATCTTGATAAACTTAAAGATATAATGATAAATGTTTAAAGATTTTCTCTTTTGAGGGCACGATAATATTCAATGACATTCTTTACATAGTTGATTGTTTCAGGAAAGGGGGGAATTCCACCATACTGCCTGACAGCCTCTGGACCTGCATTGTAAGCAGCAAGACTTAACTTGAGATCCTTAAATTCGTCAAGAAGCATTCTTAAGTATCTTGCCCCTCCGTGAATATTTTCCACAGGATCAAAGGGATCAGTGACTCCCACAAGTCTTGCTGTTGAAGGAATAAGTTGCATAATTCCCATGGCCCCCTTTGGAGAAATAGCCTTGGGATTGAAATTTGATTCTACCTTTGCTATGGCCTTAAGAAGGGCTGGATCAAGCTGATATTTCTGAGCAACTTCTTCAAAAACCCTCTCAAAGGCCTCCTTAAAGGCAAATTTATTGAAATTTTCATTAATTTTCTTTGTATATCCACCTTTTTTTAAAGGTAATTTAATGTAAATTTTGAATTTTTCATTAAGAGGGATATTGGAATAATACCTTTCCCCTGTCTCTGGATCTTCATAAACATAAATTTTTGTTGCAAAGGAGGGACTTGCAAGAAGGAAGAAAAATCCTACTAAAAGGGGGATAAGAATCATATCTTCTCTCTTAATAAAAATTCTTTAAAACATTTTTCGGAACAAAAATTTATTTCTTTATCCTCTCTTTTAATTTTATACCCTTCAGTTGCTGGAAAAAAGACTCCACAACTCTCACAAGCTCGCATCTCAAGCTTTAGGGCTTTCTCTTTTTGCTTTTCACTTTTCAAAACCTGTATCTTTTTTCTATAATACCAAAAAAGAAAAAAAATGAGAAGTAGAATTATTAATAGTTTCATAGTAATTTTTCTTCTGGAAAACCCTTTATTTCCTGGGCATCAAAAAGGGCCTTTTTTTCCTCACAGATTTCCCCAATTTTTTTCCCAGAGAGGGGATCAACGAAATCTGAAGCAATTTCGCAAAGGGGAATCATTACAAAGGCCCTCTCATAGGCCCTTGGATGGGGTATTTTCAAAACCTCCCCTTCTATTTTAAGATCTTCATAGAAAATAATGTCAAGATCAATGGGTCTATCGGAAAGATGGTCTGTTTTTTTTCGTCCCATCTGAAATTCAATTTTTTTTAATTCAAGAAATAGGGCATAAGGGGAAAGGGAGGTTCTTATTTTTATAACCAGGTTGAAAAATCTGTTAGGGCTTTCAAAGTAAAGAGGGGCTGTTTCATAAATAGTGGAGATTTTCTCAAGAAAAAGGGGAAGGGTCTTTAATAATTCCAGGGCCCTTTTTAGGTTAGCTAAACGGTCCCCTAAGTTTGTTCCTAAGGAAAGATAGACCGCCTTTAATTCTTCAGGGTAGAAATCCTTTTTACTCCCTCTTTTAATCTTTCAACTCCCACAGTCAAGGCTATTCTAAAAAAACCCTCTCCTGTTGCTCCAAACCCATTTCCAGGGGTAACCACTATGGCAAGCTCCTTTAAAAGCTTTTTGCAAAACTCAGAAGAGGTATAGCCCTCTGGCACTTTGACCCATAGATAAAAAGTGGCTTTAGGTGTTTTAAATTCAAAGCCAAGGTTTTTTAACTCCTCGGTTAAATAGTTCCTTCTTTCTTCAAAAACTTTTCTTAAGGGCGGAACAATTTTTTCAAAGTGAGAAAGGGCATAAGCCCCTGCTTCCTGGATGGCTGTGAAAACTCCTGAGTCAATATTACTTTTTACTTTGGCAAGGCCCTGGACAATCTCCTTTCTTCCAACAGCAAAACCTATTCTCCAGCCGGTCATACAAAATGTCTTAGAAAGACTGTGAAATTCTATGGCTACCTCTTTTGCCCCCTCAACCTCAAAAATGCTAAGCGGAGGTTCTTCATAATAAAGCTCCACATAGGCAGCATCACTTGCCACAATAAAATCATATTTTTTGGCAAGTTTTACAACCTCCTTATAAAAATCCTTTGTTGCACAGGCCCCTGTAGGATTGTTAGGATAATTTAGCCAGAGAATCTTTGTTTTTCTAAAAATCTCTTCGGGAATCTTTCCAAAATCAGGCAAAAAGTCATTCTCCCAGGTAAGGGGCATGTAATAGGGTTCGCCATGGGCAAAAACTGTTCCAAGATGATAAACAGGATAAGCTGGATCAGGACATAACACCACATCTCCAGGATTAACAAAGGCAAGGGGAAGATGAGCAATACCCTCTTTGGAACCAATTAAAGCAAGCACCTCACTCTCAGGATCAAATTCAACTCCAAAGCGTTTTTTCATATACTCTGCACAGGCCTTGCGGTAAAAGAGACTTCCTGGATTAGCAGGATATCTGTGATATTCAGCCTTCTCTAAGGCCCTTTGGGCTACCTCTACAATTTCTTTGGGGGTGGGAATATCAGGATCCCCAATCCCAAGGTCAACCACGTCAGCCCCTTCCTGAATTTTTTCATTTTTAAGTCTGTCAAGCTCAACAAAAAGATAAGGAGGGATTTTTTTCAATCTCTCTGAAAGCTCTGCCATGGGATCCTCCCTGAAAACCTATCTTTCTCTTTTTCCCTCTATGAATTCAAGGACCATTTGTCTTGCGATATGGTCGGGGAATTGTTTAGGAGGGTGCTTCATGGTATAGGCAGAAATGGAGATAAGGGGGCCTCCGATTCCGCGATCCTTGGCAAGTTTAGCACACCTTATGGCATCAATAGCAGACCCTGCTGAATTTGGAGAATCCTCAACCTCAAGCTTTACCTCAACAGACATAGGCACTCCACCAAAATGTTCTCCTTCAATGCGAATATAGGCGATTTTCTTATCCTTCAGCCAGGGCACCCAATCAGAAGGCCCAATGTGAATATTTTCCCAGCCAATGTCATAGGGAATAAGGCTTGAGACAGCCTCGGTTTTGGAAATTTTTTTCGTGGAAAGCCTTCCCCTTTCAAGCATGTTTAAGAAATCTGTATTTCCGCCAAAGTTAAGTTGATATGTCCTTTTTATAGGAATACCTCTTTCCACAAAGAGCTGAACAAGGGCTCTGTGAAGAATAGTTGCACCAAGCTGACTTTTGATATCATCTCCCACAGCAGGAATCCCCTCTTTTTCAAAACGGGCTCCCCACTCGGGATCAGAAACAATAAAGGTGGGCATGGCATTCACAAAGGCAACTCCTGCACGCAAACATGCCTCTGCATAAAATCTTGCTGCCCTCTCAGAGCCAACAGGGACATAACTTATAAGAACATCTGCCTGAGTTTCCTTCAAAACAGAAACTATATCCTCAAGCTCATCCTCTTTTTCATTGGCAAGAACAAAGCTCTTTTCAGGAGGATAATCCTTCATGTGTGCTGCAAAACCATCCTCTACCTTTCCCATGCGAACCTTAACCCCAAGCTTTGGAACATCTGGATAAAAAACAGTTGTGCAATTGGGTGGGGAAAAAATTGCCTCAGAGATATCCTTTCCAACCTTTCTTGCATCAATATCCCAGGCTGCAACAACCTCAATATCTGAGGGTTTATAACCTCCCACATCCGGAAACATTAGCCCTTTTAAATCCTCTGAGGTCTTATCCCGATAATAAAAAATCCCCTGAACAAGAGAACTTGCACAATTCCCCACTCCAACAATAGCAAGCCTTACTTTTCTGGACATTGCAGTCCCCCTGAATAATTTCTCTTAAAAAATAACATAATTTTTCTCCATTACAATTTTACTTCTTTGAATTGGAAAAGATTTTGGCAACACCTGTAACAGTTTCCCCTGGAAGAAGTGTGATAAGTCTAACTCCTTTGGTGCTTCTTCCCTGATTGGGTATCTCCTTTTCCTCAATTCTGATACTTTTTCCTGAAGAAGCAAAAATCATAATTTCTTCTCCCTCCTTTAAAAGCTCTGCAGCTGAAAGAGGGCCTGTTTTTTCTGTTAAAGCATGCGCAGTTATTCCCTTTCCTCCCCTTCCCTGAAGACGAAATTCTTTAATAGGGGTCTTTTTGCCAAAGCCCTTTGCTGTGATGGTAAAAAGATAGGCTCCCTCCTCACCTTTAAGCATAGCAATGACCTCGTCGCCTTCTTCAAGTCTTATCCCAATAACTCCCTCTGCTTGCCTTCCCATGGCTCTGACTTCTTCTTCGCTAAAATGCAAAGCAAGGCCTTTTTTAGTAACGATGAGCAAGCTGTCCTTACCACTGGTAATCTTTCCATCAATAAGGGCATCCTCCTTTTTAAGATTAATCACAGTGCTTCCGCTTTTTCTTAAGCCCTTTAACTCCTCAAAGGATATCTTTTTTACAAGCCCTTTTCTGGTTATGAGAAAAAGATATCCCTCTTTTTCCAAAGGCAAAAGAAAGGAAACCTCACCTTCAAAGGATGATATAAAGTTTTTAATATGGGTGCCCCTCGTTTGCCTTCCAGATAGGGGGATTTGCTTTAAATCCAGAGGATAAACTTTACCCTCTTTGGTAAAGACGAGGATTTCCTTTTCTCCATAGGTCTGAAGAGCTGTCTTTAATCGCTCCTCTCCTGAAAAGGCCAAAACACCCTTTCCACCCTTTTTCTGAGTGGAAAATTGCTCTAAGGAAATCTTTCGGATGTAGCCCTCTTCACTGACAAAAAGCAAAACCTCCTCAACCGGTTTTTCCTCTTCTACAATCTCCACCTCTCTTTCAAGAATGATTGTTCTTCTCTCATCTCCATAACGTTCCTTTATTTCCTTCAGTTCCTCTTCAAGGACAGAAAGAAGAGTTGGTTCATGGGTTAGAATTTTTTCATAATAACTTATAGCCCTTTGCAGTTCTTCATACTCAAGAAGAATTTTTTCCCTTTCAAGGGCAGTAAGCCTCTGAAGCCTTAAATTAAGAATTTCCTGGGCCTGAATTTCACTAAAACCAAAGCGCTCCATTAATCTCTCTTTAGCGGTCTTTGGAGTATCTGAGGTCTTAATCAATTCAATGATTTCATCCAGATGTTGAAGGGCCTTTAGAAAGCCTTCAAGAATATGAGCCCTTTCCCTGGCTTTTTTCAAATCATATTGGGTTCGACGAATAATAACGGTTCTTCTCCAATTAAGGAAGTGCTGAAGCATTTCCTTGAGATTGAGAACCTCAGGTCTTCCCTGAACAAGGGCAAGAAAGATTATTCCAAAACTTGTTTCAAGAGGAGTTAAAGAAAAGAGTTCTCTTGCAATAGTATGGGGAGCCTGAGACCACTCCTTTTTCAACTCAACAACAACCCTTATTCCCTCTCTATCAGACTCATCCCTTATGTCTGCAATACCCTCAATTTTTTTGTCCCTTACAAGTTCTGCAATTTTCTCCACAACTTTGGCTTTGTTTACCTGATAGGGAATCTCGGTAAAAACCAGTTTCACTTTGTCTTTTTCTTTTTCAACTTTATATTTGGCCCTAAGTTTTATAATGCCCTTTCCTGTTTCATAGGCCTTTTTTATACCATCAATTCCCACTATATATGCCCCGGTTGGAAAATCAGGCCCCTTTATGTATTGCATGAGGTCCTCTACCGAAAGCTCGGGATTTCTAAGAAGTGCAATAAGGGCATCCACAACCTCTGAGAGATTGTGAGGTGGGATGTTGGTTGCCATACCCACAGCAATGCCTGAGGATCCATTTATGAGAAGATTGGGGATTTTGGAAGGAAGAACTACAGGCTCTTTTAAAGTGTTGTCATAGTTGGGGACAAATTCTACGGTCTCTTTATCAATATCTGCAAGAAGTTCGTGGGCAAGACGGGTAAGTCTTACCTCGGTGTAGCGCATCTGGGCTGGAGCATCTCCATCAATGGAGCCAAAGTTCCCCTGCCCGTCAATTAAAGGGTATCTCATAGTAAAATCCTGGGCCATTCTTACAATGGCCTCATAAACCGGCATATCTCCATGGGGATGATATTTTCCGATTACCTCTCCCACAACCCTTGCACTCTTTCTGTAAGGCTTGTTCCAATCATTTCCCGTTTCATACATGGCATAAAGAATGCGCCTCTGAACAGGCTTTAGCCCGTCCCTTACATCAGGAAGGGCTCTTCCCACAATTACACTCATCGCATAGTCAAGATAACTCTCCTTAAGCTCTTCCTCTAAGGATACAACCACTACCTCACCCATTTCTGACCCCTCTTTAAGCTTTTATTTTTTCAAGGCCCTTAAGAAGGGCCTCTCTTACCCTTTCTGCCAAAAGATTTTTATCTTTTAGTGTTAGCCCAGAAACATCAATAACAGGCCCTATGTAAACCTTGACTTCCCTTTTTTTTAATTTCATCCAGAGACTTCCCTTTGGAAGAATTTCAATGGTTCCCCAGATAGCAACAGGACAAACAGGAACTCCCGCTTTTATGGGAATAAGAAATCCCCCGATTTTAAAGGGGAGCAATTCTCCAGTTCTACTTCTCGTTCCCTCTGGAAAAACAACCAATGAAAAGCCCTCCTTCAATTTTTCTACGCAGGCAAGAAGGCTCTTAAGCCCCTCCTTTGGGTCCTCCCTCTCAACAGGGACATATCCAAGGGCTTTGATTCCCCAGCCAAAAAAGGGAATATCAAAGAGGCTCTTTTTGGCAAGAAAGCGAATATTATAATCCTTTAAAACCCTTTCAAGGACAGGTATATCAAGCTGGCTTTGGTGATTACACATAAAAACATAGTTTTTTCCTTTTTCTGGCCAATTTTCTGCAAAAACCCTTATCCTTATTCCAAGAATTTTAAGCAAAAGCTCACACCATAGCCTTGCCCAAAAATGCCACTTCGTAATTATGGCAAGGGTTCCAAAAAGGGGAACTGTTATAAGAATGTAAAGCCACAAAAGAAAATTTCTAAAAATCTCAGAAATTTTGAAAAACATTTCAGTTTGAAATAAAGTTTCTCAAAAGTCGAACTCCTTCGGGAATTTCATCACTTTCAAAATCCCATTCCACAGGGGGCTTTTTTAGTTTCATCCAGGTCGCAAGGGAAGTTCCAATAGATTCAGGGTGAAATTGAACCCCCTCAAGGGGATAAACCTTATGCCTTATACCCATGATTTCACCATCTTCACTTCTTGCTGAAATTTCAAAATCCTCAGGAAGGCTTTCAGGATCTACTGCAAGAGAGTGATAACGCATGGCTGAAAAGGGTTGAGGAAGCCCTTTAAAAACTCCTTTTCCATCGTGATAAATCTGGGAAGTTTTGCCATGCATAAGCCTTTTTGCCCTTACAATTTTTCCTCCAAAGGCATAGGCAATGCATTGATGTCCAAGGCAAACTCCAAGAATGGGAATTTTGCCAGCAAAGCTTTGAATGATTTTCACAGAAAGCCCCGATTCCTTAGGACTGCACGGCCCGGGTGAGATAATAATATGCGTGGGAGAGAGTTTTTCAATCTCCTCAAGGGTTATTGCATCATTCCGATATACATGGATTTCACCCTGCCAGAGCCTCTCAACCATAATTCCCACAAGCTGAACAAGATTATAGGTAAAGGAATCGTAATTGTCAATTATCAAAACCTTTTTAAGGGAGCCCTTCATAGGAAATAGCCCTCTTCAAAGAGCTTCAAGGCCCTTTCAAGGGCTTTGGCTTTGTTTATGGTTTCTTCAAATTCCCTTTCTGGCACAGAGTCTGCAACAATTCCTGCTCCAGCCTGTAAATATAAACGATTTTTTTTCTGAAAAAAGGTTCTTATGGTAATACAGAAATCCATATTTTGAGAAAATCCAAAGTAGCCAACAGCCCCAGCATAAGGGCCTCTTGCTCTTTCCTCAAGCTCGGAAATTATTTCCATGGCACGGATTTTTGGGGCCCCTGAGACAGTGCCTGCAGGAAAACAGGCCCTAAAGGCTGAAAACATATCCTCCTCATCCTTCAATATTCCCCTAACCCCTGATACAAGGTGCATCACATGGGAATATCTCTCCACCACAAGGAGTTCATATACATCAACAGTTCCGTATTTGGAGACCCTTCCAAGGTCATTTCTTCCAAGATCAACAAGCATAATATGTTCAGCAAGCTCCTTTTCATCATGCCTCAATTCTCTTTCCAGGGCAAGATCTTCCTCCTCAGTTAGCCCCCTTCTTCGCGTGCCTGCAATAGGCCTTGTTTCAACCATCTTGTCTTCAACCCTAACAAGAATCTCAGGAGAAGCCCCAATGAGAAATTCATCCTCAAAGCAAAGATAAAACATATAGGGTGAGGGATTAATCTTTCTTAGGCCCCGATAGAGGTAAAAAGAGGTATAAGGATTTTCCAAAATCTCATCCTCAATAAAAAATCTCTGCGAAAGAACTACCTGAATCACATCCCCAGAAGAAATATACTCCTTTGCCCTTAAAACCATATGAAGAAATTGCTCTTTCTCAAGCTCAGAAAAAAGTTTTAAGCCCTTTTTAAGCCTTGGAATTTTTAATTTTTTCCCTTTTAAAGATTTTACAAAACCCATAAGCTCTTTTTTTCCCTCACGATAAGCCTTTTCTCTATCCTCATTCTCAATTAAAAGAAGCTGTACGATGATATAGGAGTGTCTTAGGCGATCATAAATAAGGAGTTTTTTGGGGAAAATGAAATAAAGATCGTGAAAATTGAGGGTATCTTTGGCCCTTGGGACCCTTTTCTCAAAAAAGGAGACCATTTCATAGGCTACATACCCAACTGCCCCGCCCCAGAATCTTGGAAGATCCTTAATTACAGGGGTTTTAAATTGAAAAAAAAGCTTTCGTAGTTCTGAGAGAGGATCCTCTGTGAAAAGGGTCTTTTCCCTGATTCCGGAAATTTCAACTTTATTTCCTTTACTTTTAAAAATTAAAAAAGGGTCAAAGCCGATGAAACTGAAGCGAGCCCATTTTTCAGGCCCCTCCATACTCTCAAGAAGAAAAATATGCCTTTCTCCGTGAAAAAGCTTGTAAAAAAGGGAAAGGGGAGTTTCAAGATCCGCAGGAATTTCCACATAAAGAGGAATGAGATTACAGGTCTCTGAAATTTTTAAAAATTCATGCCTTTCTGGATAGATGTTCACTCCCTAATCCCTGATAAGCGCTCAAAGATTTCATGGAAAGAGATTTTTTCCTGGCTGCCCTGTCTCATATCTTTTAATATAATTTTGTTCTCCTTTAACTCATCCTCGCCAAGAATCAGCACAAAGGATGCTCCCAGTTTGTCAGCTTCACGAAGGGTAGCCTTAAGGCTTCTTTCCTCAAAAAAGGCAAAGCTTTTTATGCCTCTTTCTCTTAATTCACTAATTAGAGAAAGCCCCTTAACTTTTGCTTGCTTTCCCAGGGGTATAAGAATAACAAGGGGTTTAAGCTCCTTTGAAAGCCTTTCATCTAAGTCTCTTTCTCCAAAAACACAAAGAGCCCATCTTTCAAGCCCTATGGCAAAACCGGTTGCAGGAAGCTCTTGGCCTCCTAATTCCTTGATGAGATAATCATACCTTCCTCCAGCACAAACGGTATCCTGTGCCCCAAGCCCCTCTCCCTTAATCTCAAAGATGGTTCTCACATAATAATCAAGCCCGCGAACCAGATAGGGATTTATCTTATAGAAAAGCCCTCTTTCCTCAAGAAGACCTGTAAGCTCCTCAAAATGCTTCTTACACTCTTCACACCAGAAATCAGAAAGGGGCTTTAACTCCCTCACCACCTCTTTGCAGGACCCCTTTTTGCAGTCAAGAATGCGAAGGGGATTTCTTGAAAGCCTCTCTTTACAGGTTTCACAGAGTCTTTCTTTTTCCCGCTCAAGGGCCTTTAAAAGATATTCCCTGAAAGCCGGCCTGCAGACAGGACAACCAAGGCTATTTATCTCAAGGGTAAAGGGATCCCTTTCATCAGAAAGGGGTTTTTTGAGAATTTTTAGGGCAAGCTCAAGGAGTTCCACTTCATAATAGGGAGTAAGATTTCCCATAAATTCCACATCAATTTGAAAGAATTCCCTCAACCTTCCCTTTTGAGGCCTTTCATGGCGAAACATTGGGCCAATAAAAAAGAGCCTTAAGGGTTTTGGCCTCATGTAAAGGCCATGCTCTATCACCATTCTACAAATCCCAGCAGTAGCCTCTGGCCTGAGAGTTAAAAGCTCTTTGTTTCTATCTTCAAAGGTATAGGTCTCCTTTTGAACAATATCTGTTACCTCTCCAATTGAGCGCACAAAAAGCTCTGTTTTTTCAAGAACGGGAATTTTTATTTCCTGAAAATTGGCAAGCTTTAGTTCCTTTCTTGCAAGGTCAATGAGATATTGGTATTTTACAGCCTCTTCAGGAAGCCAGTCTTTAAAACCTCTTACAGCCTGAAGCTTCATTTGACAGGCTCTCCCCATCTTCTTGGGAAGCTGATCCCTCCAAGAGGCAGATAGACCCTCTCAAAACCTCCAGCTTTAAGAATTCTTGCAACCTCATAGGCCCTGCGAGAGGAATTACAGATAAGAATAATATCTTTGTCTCTTGGGATTTCATCGAGGTGGTATCTGAATTCCTGATAAAGGATATGTTTGACATTGGAAAAGTTTTTCACATTATACTCTGCCTCTTTGGGATGGCGAAGATCAATAATCAGAGAGTTGGGATCTCCCTCTTTCATCCGTTTTAAAACCTCCTCCCAGTCCATAGGCTCAAAAAGACCGTGAATAATATTATCTGCCACATGGGCGGTATCATGAATGGGATCAAGGGCAGAGTTAAAGGGGGGAGAATAGGCAAGTTCAAGATTTATAAGATCTTCAACAAGGGGTTTATAGGGAAGGATGCTTGATATAGCATGAATTCTTGCCAGGGTTCCATCTGTAAAGGGGCCAACTGCCTGAAATCCAAGCACCCTTGTAGTAGTTTTGTCAAAAATAAGGGCATAATAGGCATATTTGGCATCTGGATAAAAATGGGACCTCTCAGTCTGGTTATTCAGGGCATAACTTGCAGAAAATCCCTCAGCCTTTGCCTGAGAAAGGGTAAGCCCAACTCCCCCAACTGCAAGATCAAAACACTTCATGATAAAGGCCCCTACCGTTCCTTTAAAGGTAGCCATACCCCCTGAAATGTTCGTTCCAATAACCCTTCCCTGCCTATTAGCTAAGGAGCCCATGGGCATAACCACCTTTTTCCCGGTGATGAGATGGGTGATCTCAATGCAATCGCCTCCAGCATAAATATCAGGATCTGATGTCTGAAGCCTTTCATTTACAACAATACCACCTGTTAGAGGGGAGATAAGAAGACCTGCCTTTTTAGCCAGCTCAGAATTAGGCTGCACCCCCACAGCAACAAGCACAAGATCAGCTGGATAAAACTCTCCCTCAGTTTGAACCCCAACAACCTTTCCATCTTTACCTACAATTTCCTTGATCCTTGCATTAAGAACAACCCTTACCCCCTTATCACGCAAGTGCTTTTCAACAATTCTTGCGGTAAAGGGATCAAGGTTTCGGGGTAAAACCTGTGGGAAATATTCAAGAAGCGTTACAGGAAGCCCCCAGAGATCAGAAAAGGCCTCTGTCATCTCAATACCAATAAGGCCAGCCCCTATTACAAGGGGCCTTTCAACCTCACCCCTTGCAATTTTTTCCTTGATTTCTATAGCCTTGTGTAGATTTGAAAGGGTATAAACTCCTTGAAGATCCATTCCTGGAACATTCAGGGTGCGGGGAATAGACCCTGTGGCTATAACCAGCTTATCATAGGGAATCTCTTCAGTTTTATTTGTGTCAAGATAGCGCACCTTTACAGTTTTTCTCTTTCTGTCAATCTCTTCTGCAAGGGTTTTAGTCAAAACAGTTAACCCCTTGGCATTGCGAAAAAATTTTTCGTCTCTCACTACATGAAAGGAAGTCTCCCTCAAGGCATTTTCATGGGGGATATCCCCTGAGACAAAATAGGGAATTCCACAGGCTCCATAGGAAATGAGATCGTCTTTGTCAATAAGGATTACCTCTGCCTTAGGATTGAGCCTTTTAACCCTGCAGGCAGCCTTTGCCCCACAGGCATTGGCCCCAATAACCACAACCTGCATTTTTACCTCCTGCAATTTTAAATCTTATATTCTACCACTAAAAAAGAGCCCTGCCAATTTCAGGTAT
>CAZQQV010000025.1:0-21748 GCA_964595655.1 uncultured Caldimicrobium sp. | reverse complement strand
ATGCTGAAAAGAAAAAGGTAAAGGTTTATTATTCCTATCAATTTCCCCTTGCATAGGATAAATTCATCGCTTCAAACCAATCAAGTCTTCGCCTTACCTAAAAAACTTCCCCTTTATGGTTGCGGAGCCCTAAACTGGGATATTTTCTTTGAGGTGGATGACCTTGAAGAATTCTCCTTTGAGGGATTCCAATTTTTCCCAGGAGAAGAATATGTCTTTGAAAGGAAAAGCTTTTTAGAGCTTTACGAGAACCTTAAAAGAGAGAAAAGATTTTTAGCAGAAGGAGGTGGAGGCTCTTCAGCAAATACCATTTATGCTTTGGCAAAAATGGGGTTTAAATGTGGGTTTATTGGAGCTGTAGGAGAAGACCCCTTTGGAGAAAAAATTTTGGAGGAATTAAAAGCCCTATCAGTTGATACTTCCTGTGTGATAAAAGGTGGAGAAACAAGCCTTGCCTTAATTTTTCTCGATAAAAAAAAAGATAGAGCCATCGTTGTAAGCCCTGGAACTGCTGAGTCCTATCTTTCTTATGAGACTTTAAAATCCCTTTTGCCAAGAAGTGGGTTAATTCATTTAAGTTCCTTTGCAAGCACTGAAGGAAAGTCCTTTCACCTGGCACTCCTTTCAGCCTTTGAGGGGATTATTTCCCTTGACCCTGGAGAAATCTATGCCAAAGAGGGGAAGGACTTTCTTTCACCCTTTCTGAAAAAAGCAAAGTTTCTCTTCATTACAGAAAAAGAGCTTAAACTTTCCTGCATTTCTGTGGAAGAGCTCCTGGAAAAAAACCTAAAGGGGCTTTTTATCAAAATGGGAAGTAAAGGGGCTTTAGCCATAACAAGAAATTATTGTGTTAGAGGTTCTGTTTATCCACCTGAAAGGGTAGTTGATAACACTGGGGCAGGGGATTACTTCAATGCAGGGGTCTTAGCTGGCATCCTCTTGGGAATACCTTTAGAGGAGGCCCTTGACCTTGGGCTTTACTCAGCAAGTGTTAGCCTTAGAGATTTTGGAAGAAAGGGCGTTTTATCTTATCAAGAGTTTAAAAATTTTCTCAGTAGATTAAAATAAAGGTGTTATGAGGGGTGTTATTTTTTCTGATTTGTATTTTGAGAGCTCTCGGTATTTACGGCTTGTCCTTGAGCCAAACAGGGTTGATGAAATTGCCTCAAGCGAGGAAAAGGGGCTTTCCTTAAGAGTCTTAGAAGAGGGCTTTAAAAATCATCTTCAATATGTGACAAGCCACTTTGAAGAATTTATCAAGGAAAAGGCAAAGGCCTATTTCTCAAAGGAGGCCCTTTTTCACTTTGCAGAAAAATTAAAGGACCTTTCTGAAAAAAACTTAGAGCCCTTCATAGACCTTGAAAGGGCTTTCAGTTTCCTTGATGAGCTAAAAAAGAGGGTGCCCACTCTTCCAGAGATTAAGCATTATAGAATTCTTCTTAGTGCTCAAAACAAAAGGCTTTTGATTTTAAATGAAGAGGGAGAAACTAAAAGCACAGAGAGAAATTACTTTAAGGTGGCTGTTTTAGTTGTGGCAGAAAGGGATGGATTGCTTGAGCGAGGCTATGAGGTACTTGGTTATAGCCTTCCTATGGAAAAGGCCTTAGAGAAGGATCCAAGATTTTTTGAACTCTCAAAAAGGGCCTCTGAGCTTGCACTAACTATGCTTTCGGCAAGAAGGGCCCCTGCTGGGGTTATGCCTGTTATCCTCTCAGGTGAGGCTGGTGGGACAATGATTCATGAGGCTGTGGGACACGGACTTGAGGCAGACCATGCAGAAGAGGGCTTATCTGTCTATTCAGGAAGATTAGGAGAAAAAGTGGCAAGTTCCCTCATTACTGTGATTGATGATCCCACACTTCCTGATCTCTATGGCTCCTATTCCTTGGATGATGAAGGAACACCCGCAGAAAGGGTGGTTCTCATTGAGGAGGGAATTCTTAAAAATTTTCTCTATGATAAATTCACAGCCCTGAAATTTGGCAAAAAAGCAAATGGTCACGGAAGAAGAGAATCCTTTAGAGATCTTCCTATTCCCCGAATGGCAAATACTTTCATTGCAAAGGGGCCTCATAAGCCTGAAGAGGTTTTAAAAAGCATAGAAAGGGGTTTACTTGTTAAAAAGATGGGAGGCGGGGAAGTAAATCCCTTAACAGGGGATTTTGTCTTTGAGGTAAGAGAGGGCTATTATGTGGAAAGGGGAGAAATTCTTTATCCTGTAAAAGGGGCAACCCTTGTTGGAAATGGCCCAAAGGTTCTTGAGATTATTGACATGGTTGCAGGCGACCTTCATTTTGATCCAGGCACCTGTGGAAAAGACGGTCAGGGAGTCCCGGTTTCTGATGGACAGCCTACTTTAAGAATTCCTGAGATAACCGTCTCAGGAGTCCTTGAATAGGAGATAGTGCTATGTGCGGAATTGTAGGAATATACGGAGTCCCCGAGGCTTCAAAATATATATACTTTGGTCTTTATTCCCTTCAGCACAGAGGCCAGGAAGCTGCAGGCATTGCCTGCTTTGATGGAAAAAGGATAAGGGAATACAAAAATCTCGGCCTTGTAAGTGAGGTCTTTAATGAAAAAATTCTTCAAGAACTTCCTGGAGAAATTGCTATTGGGCATGTTAGATACTCTACCACGGGTTCTTCAACCCTTCAAAATGTTCAGCCCTTCTGTGTTACCTTTGCAAAAAAAACTTTAGCTTTGGCTCACAATGGCAATCTCGTTAATGCCCATGCTTTAAGATGTGAGCTTGAGGAAGAGGGACATATCTTTCAGACCACCATGGACAGCGAAGTGATTATGCATCTTGTGGTGAAATATTTAAAGGAAGGACTTGTCAATGCCATCTCTAAGGCTATGCAAAAAATAAAGGGAGCCTATTCGGTTCTTCTTCTCTGTGATAATGTGCTTGTTGCCTTTAGAGATCCCTGGGGCTTTAGACCCCTTGCCCTTGGAATGATAAATGGAGGCTATGCCCTTGCCTCAGAAACCTGTGCTTTTGACCTTCTTGGAGTGGAATACTTAAGAGATATCGCCCCTGGAGAAATCCTTGTGATTGACGAAAATGGCCCGAGGTCCTATTTTCCCTTTGAAGGAGAACCCTATCCTTTGGCACACTGTATTTTTGAATTTATCTATTTTGCCCGGCCAGATAGCCTCATTTTCCAGAAAAATGTCTATCTTGTACGAAAAAATTTGGGAGCAAATCTATACAAAGAGTGTCCTCTTGTTGCTGACTTTGTGATGCCCTTTCCTGACTCTGGCACATATGCAGCCCTTGGATATGCTCAAGCAAGCGGGCTTCCCCTTGAATTCGGAGTCATAAGAAATCACTACATCGGAAGAACCTTTATTCAGCCCTCAGAAAAATTAAGAGACCTCTCTGTAAAAATGAAGCTTAATCCTGTTAAAGACTTTATTCGGGGAAAAGAAGTGATTGTCATTGATGACTCCCTTGTTAGAGGCACAACCAGCAAAAACCGTATAAAAAGTATAAAGCTTGCTGGTGCCAAAAAAATTCATTTTCTTATTTCCTGCCCACCTTTAAGATACCCTTGCTTTTTTGGCATTGACTTTCCTCAGGCAAAAGAGCTTATTGCAGCCAAGCATACTGTGGAAGAAATTCGCAAATTCCTTGACATTGATACTCTCTATTATCTAAGTCTTGAAGGGCTTCTTGACTCTGTAGGAGATTTACGGGATAAAGTTTGCCTTGCCTGTTTTACGGGAAATTACCCTGTAGAAGTTGATTTTACTTTTAGAAAAGACATTGCAGAAATTAAATAAGTATGCCCATGAGAGCCCCAGAAAGCCTTCAGGAATTTTTGAAAATCCTTGAAAAAGAGGGGGAGCTTTTAAGAATTAAGGAGGAAGTGTCTTGCGAGCTTGAAATTACAGAGCTTACAGACCGCACGGTGAAAGCAGGAGGGCCAGCTCTTTTCTTTGAGAAGATAAAGGGGCATAAAATTCCAGTGGTTACCAATTTATTTGGAAGCTATAAAAGGCTTTGCCTTGCCCTTGGTACAAAATCCCTTGATGAGCTCTCTGAAAGGCTTATAAATTTTATTGAATTTCACGAGACAGAAGGCCTTCTTGGGAAACTCAAACTTCTTCCCAAACTTTTTCAGTTTAAAGATGTCTTTCCCCGAAAGGTTGATAGAGCCCCCTGTCAAGAGGTAGTTTTAAAGGGGGAAGAGGTTGACCTTTTTAAGCTTCCCATTTTGAAGTGCTGGCCAAAGGATGGTGGCCCTTATATTACTCTTCCCTGTGTGATAACCAAGGATCCTGAAACAGGTATAAGAAATGTGGGCATGTATAGAATGCAGGTCTTTGATAAGAATACCACAGGAATGCACTGGCAAATTCATAAAGTTGGGGCCAAGCATTATCGCAAGGCTGAAGCAAAAGGAGAGAGGCTTCCTGTGGCTGTGGCCCTTGGGCCTGAGCCAGCAGTTATATATGCTGCCACGGCTCCTCTTCCTGAAGACATTGATGAATTTATGCTTGCTGGTTTTCTTAAGGGTTCTCCTGTTTCTCTTGTTCCCTGCTTGACTGTTCCCCTTGAGGTTCCAGCAGAGTCTCAGATTGTCCTTGAGGGCTATGTAGAGCCCTTTGAAAGAAAAATGGAAGGCCCCTTTGGAGATCACACAGGTTTTTACACCCCCCCTGAGCCCTATCCTGTTTTTCATGTAACCTGCATTACCATGAGAAAGGATGCCATCTATCCTGCAACCATTGTGGGAAAACCTCCTCAGGAAGATTGCTATCTCGGAAAAGCTACAGAAAGACTCTTTTTACCCCTTATTAAAAAAGTTCTTCCCGAGGTGGTTGATATTAACCTTCCCTGGGAAGGGGTTTTTCACAACCTTGTCTTTGTTTCCATTGATAAAAGATACCCCGGGCACGCCTTCAAAGTGGCCTCAGCTATCTGGGGCCTTGGCCAGCTTATGTTCTCAAAAATTGTGGTTGTCTTTGATAAAGAGGTAAATGTGCAAGACCTAAGAGAGGCCCTTTTTTATCTTTGTGCCAATGTGGACCCAGAAAGGGATATAATGATAGTTAAGGGGCCTGTTGATGTTCTTGATCACGCAAGCCCGGAGGTAGGCTTTGGCTCAAAAATGTGCATTGATGCCACAAGAAAGTGGAAAGAAGAGGGATATAAAAGAGAGTGGCCAGAAGAGGCGGTAATGGATGAAAGTATAAAAAAGAAAGTTGAACCCCTCTGGAAAAAAATCCAGGAAAAGATAAACCAGCTAAAAAAATCCTAAATTTTTACCATTCCTTACTTTATTGTTTTGCAAGACCTAAAGCTCTGGCAGATATTAACTAAAAGGTCTCAAATTCAGCGCACTTATAAAATAACTTTTCAAAGTTTTTTAAAATGCTAAAATTTAAGAAAATTTAGCCCTATGAAATCTAAGGTGTTAGGGGGCCCTTGAGATGAAGGTTGCTATTATGTCTGACTCCCATGATAGAATTGACCATCTTGAGTGGGCTATTGAAATTTGCCATCAAAGGGAAGTTCAAAGAATTTTTCACTGTGGAGATCTCATTTCTCCCTTTATGGTTTTAAGCCTGAGCAAATTCAAAGGTCCTGTTGAGCTTATCTTTGGAAATAACCGGGGAGACATCTTTCTTCTTTGTAAACTTCTTAAGGATTATCCCCAGATAACTCTCCATGGAGAGGAGGCCTTTTTAGAGCTTGAGGGGATTAAGATTGCTATGGTTCACTATCCCAGAGTGGCTGAAAAACTTGCCCCTTCTCAGGAGTTTGACTATATCTTTTGTGGGCATACTCACAAATTTAAAGTTTGGGAGGTTGGAAAGACCCTTATTATTAATCCTGGAGAGATTATGGGAAAAGAGGGTCCTCCAAGCTTTGTTATTCTTGACTTAAAAACGAGATCCTGGGAAAAGATTACCCTTGAAAAATAACGAGGTGAGAGAAATGAGAATGACAAGGTATTTTCTTCCCACTTTGAGAGAAGACCCTTCTGAAGCTGAAACTATAAGTCACAAATTGCTTTTAAGGGGTGGCTATATAAGAAAGGTTGCCTCAGGAATTTACAACTTTTTGCCCATTGGTTTTAGGGCCCTAAAAAAGATTGAAAATATTGTGAGAAGGGAGATGGACAGTGCAGGGGCCCTTGAGATCCTTATGCCCATGGTTCAGCCTGCTGAACTCTGGATGGAGACAGGTCGCTGGCAGGCCTATGGTAAAGAGCTTCTTCGCTTTAAAGATAGAAAGGAGCACGATTTCTGTCTTGGCCCAACCCATGAAGAGGTAATCACAGACCTTGTGAGAAAGGAAGTTCGCTCCTATAGAGAGCTTCCCCTTATTCTCTATCAAATTGCTCCCAAGTTTAGAGACGAAATAAGGCCCCGTTTTGGCCTTATGAGGGCTCGCGAATTCATCATGAAAGATGCCTATTCCTTTGATGCCAATGAAGAGGGCCTTGAGAAAAGTTATCAGCTCATGTATGAGACCTATCAAAGGATTTTTAAAAGTTGCGGGCTTAAGTTTCAGGCAGTTGAGGCTCACACTGGGGCCATAGGGGGTGATGTCTCCCATGAGTTTATGGTGCTTGCTGAAACCGGTGAGGATACCCTTGCTATTTGTGAGGCCTGCGGATATGCCTCCAATGTGGAATTAACTCCTGCTATTCTTGGAGAAAAATATCCTGATGAGCCAAAAAAACCTCTTGAAAAGGTTTACACCCCTGGAGTTAGAACTGCCAAGGAGGTTGCTGATTTCCTTGGTCTTCCCCTTCCCAAAATCACAAAAACCCTGATTTACATGGTTGAAGAAAGGGAGCCTGTGGCTGTAGTATTAAGGGGAGATCATGAGGTAAATGAGGTAAAGCTTGAAAAACTCCTTGGAGGAAGGCCCTTTAGAATGGCAAGGGAGGAAGAAATTGTAAGCCTTGTCGGAGCACATCCTGGCTTTCTTGGGCCAAAGGGTTTAAAGATGAAGATTATTGTGGACAAAGCCCTTGAAGGCTATCCAAACTTCGTAATTGGTGCAAATGAAGACGAATATCACTATATAAATGCCAACCTGGGAGATACCTTTTCTGCTGACATTATAGCAGATGTCAGAAAGGCAAGCCCTGGAGATCTTTGCCCCAAATGCGGAAACCCTCTAAGTTTCACCAAGGGAATTGAAGTGGGGCATATTTTCAAGCTTGGAACCAAATATAGTGCTGCCATGAATGCCACCTTTCTTGACAGAGACGGCAAAGAAAAACCCTTTATTATGGGCTGTTATGGCATTGGGGTAAGCCGAGTGCTTGCAGCAACCATTGAACAAAATCACGATGAAAAGGGGATCATCTTCCCCTGGCAAATTGCTCCTTTTCAATTGGCTCTCATTACCTTGGATAAAAATCTCAATGCTGAGGCAGAAAAGCTTTATGAGAGGCTTACAAGGAGCTATGAAGTGCTCTTTGACGACCGAGATGAAAGACCAGGCGTAAAATTTAAGGATATGGATCTTGTGGGAATCCCCCTTCAGGTTATCCTTGGTAAAAATTATCAGGAAAAAGGCGAAGTGGAGATAAAAATCAGAAAAACAGGCGAAAGACTCTATACTAAGCCAGAAGATTTAGAAATAGCTATAGAAAAAATCAAAAAAGAGCTTGTTGATGAAACCCCTTAAGCTTTCTGAAATTGCAAATTATGTTGGCGGTGTTTTAAAAGGAGAGGATTTTTTTGTTTCAGGGATTAATGCCCTTTTTCTTGCAGGGGAAAATGAGTTAACTTTTATTGATTCAAGGAAGCGTCTTTCTGAAGCAAAGGCTTCAAAAGCAAGGGCTTTTTTAGCTCCTCTTGGTTTTTCAGAATTTCTTCCTGAAAAATCAGTAATTGAGGTAAAGGATGTAAGAGTTGCCCTTGCTAAGGTGTCTAAACTTTTTTGGGAGAGTCCCTCTTTTTCTCCAGGGATAAGCCCTCTTTCTTATGTGGATCCCTCTTCAGAAGTGCATCCTTCGGCGGTGATTTTTCCCTTTGTTTATGTAGGCAGGCGGGCCAAAATTGAAAAGGGGGTTGTTATTTATCCCTTTTGTTTTGTGGGAGATGCATGCGAAATCGGAGAGGGAAGCCTTTTATTTCCCCATGTGGTTCTATACCCTGGAACCATAGTGGGGAAAAACTGCATTCTTCACTCCGGGGTTGTTGTTGGCGCAGATGGCTTTGGCTTTGCCCAGGAAGTGCAGAATGACGGTTTTAAAAATTTAAAAATTTATCATTTTGGAAGAGTTCGAATTGAGGATGAAGTTGAGATCGGTGCCAATTCAACTATAGATAGGGCAACCTTTGGAGAGACAAAAATTGGCTCTGGCACAAAAATAGATAATCTCGTGCAGGTGGGGCATAATGTAAAGGTTGGCAAAGAGTGTATTCTTGTTTCGCACACTGCCATTGGTGGAAGTGCAATAATAGAGGATTATGTGATGCTTGCTGGCCAAGTTGGCGTTTCCCCTGGAAGTGTAATAAGAAAGGGAGCAAAAGTTGCTGCCAAATCAGGAGTTCATGGAGAAATTCCAGAGGGAGAAGAGGTTGCAGGCATCCCTGCCATAAAAGCCAGTATCTGGAGACGAGCTGTTATTCTCTTTGAAAAACTCCCCGAAATATACAGAGAATTTAAAAAATTTTTATCTAAATAGAGAATTTAAATTTTTCAGCAATGGAATAATATTCTCTGGCAATATTTAGGGCCTTAAGAGGCTTTTCTTCTGAAGAAAGTTCTTCGGGAATAAGATCCATATCTCCATAGAAGGATAATTCTTGCTGACTACTCAACCATTTAGCTTTTTTTATTTTATCTTTATTTTATCTATATGCTTGTTAATGATATCTTCTACTTCATGCCATTTAGGTAGCCAAATCCTCTTTAAATAGCTTTCAGCTAACTTTTCATTTACCATTAATCACTGTTTTTCATGATATAATAAAGAAATTATCCTTCTCGTAAAGAATAAGAAAAAACCTTATCCCACAACTAAGGTAATTCCACTTTTAGAGAGGTCCTTTTTAAAAAATAGGCGATAGGAGAAGGGGTTTGAGCCTTTTTCTGAATTCAGGCACTACTCCACCATAAGGGGAAGCAGCCTGCGGATGTGGCTTTCCTTTTCCCGCCAGCCCTCTAAGGTCTTTACCCAGAGCTCAAGATAAATTTTCTTTTTTAGAAGAAACTCAAGCTCCTCCCGGGCAAGGGTTCCAATTTTTTTAAGCATCCTTCCATTTTTTCCGATGATAATTCCCTTTTGGGAATCCCTCTCAACAAAAATGGTTGCCTGAATATGAAGGAGATTCTTTTCAGGGATCTCCTCAATGGAGTCCACCTTTACAGCGACGCAATAGGGCACCTCTTGATAGGTATTCATAAAAACCTTTTCTCTGATAATTTCAGCAACAAGAAGCTTTAGAGGAAGATCGGTTACATACTCTGGATCATAATAAAAGGGGCCTTCAGGTAAGATTTTTTCAAGCTCATCAATAATTCTATCAAGTCCATCCCTTTCAAGGGCAGAGATGGGAATTATGGCCACAAAGTCATAGAGCTTGGAGAAATAGTCAATGAGGGGCAAAAGCTCGTTTTTATTCTTCAATAGATCAATTTTATTCATAGCAAGGATAGTGGGTTTTCCTACCTTCTTTATAATCTCAAGAATTTTTTCCTCTTCAGGAACGCGATTGGTTACATCCATAACCCAAAGAACCGCATCCACCTCTTCAAGGGCAGAAATTGCCTGCTTCACCATGAGCTGATTAAAAAGGCTCTGAGCTTCATGAATACCAGGGGTATCAACAAAAATAATCTGAAGATTGTCTCTCGTGTAAATTCCTCTTATGTTGAAACGCGTGGTCTGAGGTTTTGGGCTTACAATAGAGACTTTGGTTCCAAGAAGATTATTTAAGAGGGTAGACTTTCCCACATTGGGAAGCCCAATAATGGCAACAACCCCTGATTTGGTCTTTTTTTCTTCACTCATAGCTTATATGATAAAGCCTTTAACAACTTATTCAAGATCTCCTTTTTCTTTTAACCCATTTGTGAACTTCATCAACAAGCCAGATTAAAAGGCCTGAGCCGAGGATAAGCATCCAGTCCTCAAGAGAGAGGGGTTGGGTGTGAAGAAGAGTATTAAGAGGTGTATAAAGGGCAACCAACATGAGCACAAAAGAGGTAAGAAGGGCAAGAATAAGCCAGGGATTACTTAAAAGTCCAAGGCTCAAAAGGCTATGCTCCATGGATCTACAATTTAAGGCATTTATGAGACGAAAGGTAATAATTCCTGCAAAAAATAGAGTTCCAGCCTTTTGAGGGTCCTCACCTTCCAGTGTATAATAATACAGAGAAAAAGCAAGGGCTGAGATAAAAAGCCCCATAAAGAAAATAAAGAAAAGGTTTTCCCTGGTAAGGAGGCCCTCTTTTGGGTCTCTGGGGGGTCTTTTCATAATTCCAGGCTCGGCAGGTTCAACTCCCAGGGCAAGGGCAGGGAATCCATCCATAAGTAAATTTATAAAAAGAATTTGAACTGCTGTTAATGGAAGGGGTAATCCTAAGAGAAGGGCCACTGTAAGGGCAATAACTGTTGCGGTATTTCCTGTCATTAGATAAGTGAGAAACTTTCTGATATTTGCCAAAATGGTCCTTCCCTCTTCAACTGCTTTCACAATAGTTACAAAGTTTTCCTCAAGGAGAATCATAGCGCTTGCTTCCTTGGCAACTTCTGTTCCAGTAACCCCCATGGCAATACCAATGTCTGCCTGTTTCAAAGCTGGAGCATCATTTACTCCATCCCCTGTCATAGCAACAATTTGCCCCCTCTTCTGAAGGCCCCTAACAATCTTAAGTTTATCCTCTGGCATGGCTCTGGCATAAATTTCTACTCTTAAAACCATTTTTTCAAATTCTTCTTCTGAAAGAGCCCTTAATTCTTTTCCTGTGAGCACAAGCCCTCCTTGATAAACTCCGATTTCCTTTGCAACAGCAAGGGCTGTTTCTCTATTATCTCCGGTAATCATCACCGTCTTTATGCCAGCCTCTCCTGCAATCCTTATAGCCTCTTTGACCTCTTCTCTTGGTGGATCCATCATTCCTGCAAACCCAAGGAAGACAAGCCCCACTTCTAGTTCAAAATCTGAAAGCTCGGTCTCTGAAATTTCTTTAAAGGCAAAGGCAATAATGCGAAGGGCTCTTTCTGAAAAACCCCTTGCAACCTCAAGAATTTCTCTTTTGATATCCTCGGTCAAAGGTTTTATTTCCTCTTCAATCATGATGAAAGAGGATCTTTCAAGAAGCACCTCAAGGGCTCCTTTGGTAAAGACAAAAAGTTTGTTTTCCATGCGATGAAGGGTGCTCATTCGCATCCTCTCTGATGAAAAGGGAATTTCCCTCAAGGGGGGATGCTTTAGCCTCAGCTCTTCAGTTAAGCCACCTTTATAAGCAAGGGTGATCAGGGCTCCCTCAGTTGGGTCTCCCTTTACCTTGTAATGTCCCTCTTTTTCATCAAAGTAAAGCTCTGCATTATTACAGAGAAAAGAGGCTTTTAAAAGAAGTTCTAAGGCCTTGTCTGGTTTATAGGGTTTCCCCTCAAAGAGAATTTCACCCTTTGGCTCATAGCCAACTCCTGTTACCTCAAGGATTTTTCCTGAGACAAAAAGGCCCTTTACAGTCATTTCATTTTTGGTTAGAGTGCCTGTCTTATCAGTGCAGATATAGGTAACAGAACCAAGGGTCTCAACGGCAGGAAGTTTTCTAATAAGGGCCTTCTTTTTAGCCATTCTCTTAACGCCAAGGGCAAGGGTAATAGTGCTAACCGCAGGAAGGGCTTCTGGAATCATAGCTACAGCAAGAGCAACTCCCCAGATAAACATCTCATAAATAGGATACCCCCTTAGCACGCCAAGAAAGGCAATAAGAGCACTCAAAAAGAGTATGAAAATTCCAAGTTTTTTACTGGCCCGATCTATCTTTTCTTGAAGAGGGGTCTTTTTTTCTTCAACCTCTTTAAGGAGACTTGCAATTTTCCCAAACTCAGTGTTTTTACCTGTTGCAAGCACTTCAAAATAGCACTTCCCACGCACAACGAAAGTGCCCATAAAAAGATAGCCCCTTTTTTCTTCGTCCTGAGATTGAGGCTCCGGCCTTTTCTCCACAGGAAAGGACTCTCCTGTAAGCACAGCCTCATCCACATAGAGATCTACTGCCTCAAGAATTTTCCCATCGGCAGGAACTCTATCTCCTGCCTCAACAAAGACAATATCCCCTGGCACAATCTCTGAAACAGGAATTTCCATAAGTTTCCCTTCTCTCACCACCTTAGCAGTAGGCGTAATTAGTTTCTTTAAGGCCTGAAGAGATTTTTCTGCCTGGTATTCCTGAAAGAAACCAAGAAGGCCTGCTGCAAGTACTATGGCTAAAATAGCTATTGCCTCTGCAATTTCTCCCATAAAGTAAGAAACTATCCCAGCAATAATTAAAATGAGTACGAGAAAGTTAAGAAATTGAGAAATTAAAATTTTTAATGGGGAAATCTTCTTTTCTTCTTCGAGCTCATTTGGACCATAAATTTCAAGGCGCCTTTTGGCTTCATCAAGTGTTAATCCCTGAAAATTCATTTTACCTCCTCCTGAAATCTCATTCAAAGGACAACAATTTTAATCAAAGCCTTCACTGAGAAAGTAAAAACTATCAAATTCAAGATAAATTCCCTTTTCTTTCACAAATTCTATAAATCTTTTATAGGTAGGGTGAGCTGAAAGGGTTTCTGAATCCCCGATGGCAATTAACTTTCTTTTGGCTCGAGTAAGAGAAACATTCAAGCGTCTTAAATCCTCAAGAAAACCCAAATCTTTTTCTCTATTTGACCGCACAAAGGATAAAATAATAACCTCCTTTTCTCTTCCTTGATATCCATCTACAGATTTTACCTCAACTTCCTCATCACCAATATAAGAAGAGATAAGATCTACCTGGTCATCATAAGGCGTAATAACTCCTATCCACTCCTTTTTTATCCCTATTTTTAAAAATTTTTCAACGATATTTTTCACAATCTGGGCTTCCAATGGATTTTCACGAGAGGTTGAATCCTTCCTCTGTCTTTCCCACTTATTTTGACACTTTGAGGTATCTACAAAAACTAAAGGAAAATCTGGGGAAAGAATTCTATCCCAGGGCTCACCAAAAGTGGCTTTTTTAATCCTTAAATCCCTTAATGTGATATTTTTAATTTCTTCATGGGTCACAATCTTTCCATCATAAAACTCTTTATTGGGAAATTCCATTAAAAGTTCATTCATTCTATACTGGACCCTCAAAAGAGCTGACTTGTGAGGGTAGAGGCTAATTAAACCCTCAAAGAGGGTTTTAGAAAGTTCTTCTGCCTTTTCATTCAAAATGGTGGGTGGAAGTTGTTTATGATCTCCTGCCAAAATAAACCTTTTGGCCTTTGAGATGGGGATAAGAACACTTGGTATGGTTGCCTGAGAAGCCTCATCAATTACAGCCACATCAAAAGGGATGTCCTTTATAAATTCCAGTGCAGAAGAGGAATTGGTGGCAAGAATAACCTCAGAGTTTTTCACTATATCTCTTATGATTTCTTCTTCCAGGGCTCTTATTTTTTCATAAATTTCACTTATGCGTTGATTTAACTTTATCCACTGGGCAAGCTCTTGCATGGTTTTTCCTGAAATACCCCTTAATCCCTTTCCCCTTGAGGCCAAAAATAGAATTTCCTCTTCCTTTAAACCACGCTTTCTTTGAGGAGTTGGCTTTTTAAATTGATCTCGTAACTTTATGAGAGCCTCCGCCTCATCTTGCAGTCTCTTTACTTCCTCATATTTTGGGTGGGCCTCAACCAAAGCCGAAAGGGTTGAGCTTTTTAATTCCTTGGTAACCCTTGAGGGATGCCCCAATCTCACAAGCTTAACTTTCCCAACAAGTCTCTCAAGCATATTGTCAACAGCAATGTTGCTTTCAGCTGTTGCAAGAACTTTGCTTCCCCTTTTAACCTCCTGCAAAATCAGTTCAACCACCGTTCTTGTTTTCCCTGTGCCAAAGGGTCCATGAATTAGGAAAAAGTCTTGCGAGCCAAGAGCTTTGCTTATAGCCTCCCTTTGACTTTCATTCAAATTTTGGTCAAAGGGTGAAAAATCCTGAAAAAGTGTTTCCCTGGGAGATGAAAGCCCCAGTAACAGTTTCAAAGCCTTTTCTGCATAGGGTGTTAATTCCTTTAAATTTTCAATCTGTCTCTTATAGGTTAAATCATTGGCATAAAGATCAAGGCGAACATTTTTCAAAGCCCAGGATGGAATACTCTTTAAAGCAACCACGATAAATCTATTTCCCTTCTCCACAACAGGCCCAACCAAATCACTTTTCAAAGGATTTCTTTTGCTGATTAATACAAGGTCCCCCACATTTATTTCTGTTTTAAAAACCTTTTTTCTTCCATATTTGACCAGTTTATATCCAAACTCCGATCCAATAATTTTTCCATTCAATCCAAGAATAGCCCTTCCCTTTTTCTCCCTTTCTGAGCCTTTAAGTCTTTTTATCTCTAAAAGGGTAGCCTCAATTTGGGCTTTTCTCTCAAGCTCAACAAGATGGATAAGTTTTTTTATGAATTCTGCCAACCTTGTAGAGTTTGAGAAAGGGCCTTTCTTTTTCATTTGACTTAACTCAACTTTGCTGATGCATAAATTTTAATTACTCTAATTAATAAAGGTATTGATAATAGTTGTAATCCTGTGGAAACTGAAACCAATGCATAGAGAGAAAAATCGTAGAGAATACCCAGAAGAAGACTTCCTAAAAACCAGAGGAATCCAAAGAGGGCATGAAAAAGACCATAAGCTGTGGCTCTCTTTTCCTTTGGTGTAAAAAGGGCAACTGAGGCTCTCATGATTGATTCTTGAGCCCCAAGAGCTATCCCCCAGAGAAACAATCCCAAAAACACTAATAATTGGATCTTTCCAAGAAAAACAAGAGGTGGTGCTAAGGCAGAGAAAAAAATAGGAAATATTAGAACCTTTAAGCCTCTTTTATCAAAGAGAAAACCAAAAAAAAGCGCAGAGAGGGCATCTATTGCCATAGCTAAGGCATAATAAAGGGGAATGGATGAGGCCCCTAAAATCTCTTCCTTGTGAAAATGATAGGCCATAAGAGCAAAATCGGCAAAACCTGCTCCATAAATCCCCATGGAGAGGGCATAAAGCCAAAAAATAGTGGGAAGTTTCTCTATTTTTTCTTCTTTTGGAGCTTTTTTCTCTAACTCTTGGGGATGAGAGTAGAGGAAATAAGAAATCAATAGAAAAGCTATAGCCAAAAGGGAAGACGCTATTAATCCTGCAAAGGCAAGCCTATAATCTCTAAAATAAAAAAGAAGCAAAGAGACAAACAAGGGCCCAGCGATAGCCCCTATCTGATCCATGGCCTCATGTATTCCAAAGCCCTTTCCTCTCCCAACTCTTGCAGTGGCAAAGGAGAGAATGGTATCCCTTGCCGGAGTTCTTATGGCCTTACCCATTCTTTCAAGGATAAAAAGCCCTGCTGCCTGAAAAGGGGTTTTTGCTAGGGCAAGGGCTGGTATGGAAAGGAGATTCACAAAGTATCCAAAAATGGTGAAAGCCCAGTAATTTTTTATTCTATCTGAAAGGTATCCTGAGAAGAGTCTTAAGCCATAGCCCAAAAACTCACCCAAGCCTGCAACAAAACCAACCAAAGTGGCACTTGCCCCAAGGGTAGCAAGATAGGGCCCCATTATACTTCTTGCTCCTTCGTAGGTAAAATCTGCAAAGAGACTGACAAGTCCGAGTAAAACTATTAGTTTAAAGGGTGATCTTAAGCTCATTTTTTACTTCCAAAAGGCGATAATTAAGATTCCAAGAAACATTAAAAAAGCTGCAGACAAGCGAAGCCCTGCATATTTTTCTCTAAAAAAGAACCAACCAAGAAGCACAGCAAAGAGAATACTTGTTCTTTTAAGCGCAATCATATAGGCTGTTTCAAGCCTGCTTAATGCAAGCATATGAAAAAGGCACATTATGGCCTGAGTTCCACCAACAAGAAAAACCCCCTTAAAATGCCCTTTCAAAAAGGGGAAAATCTCAACCCTATAAAGCAACTTCAAAAGAAGAGGAGTAACCAGAGAAAGAAGAGAAAAGTAAAAGGCTGCAAAAAAGAGGGGATCTGAAAGAAGAAGTCCCCTTTTCCCAAGAACACTGGTAATGCCATAAATAAAAGCTGTAATCAAAATAAAAAGACTTCCCCTTTCTTCCCAGATTCCCCTAATAGGTGCTAAAAGGCCTCTTTTGATTCTTGGAAGATGAATGAGATAAGCCCCTAAAACTATCAGTAATATTCCGATTGTTCCTGTTATGCTAACCCTTTCTCCGAGGATGAAAAATCCCGTAAAAATAATAAAAACAGGGGTAAAGGATAAAAAGGGAAGAGAGGCTGAAAGAGGAGAAATTTCAATTCCCTTCATGTAAAAAAGGGTTGCTGCAATTTCAAGAATAAGCAAAATTAAAGTGTTGAGCCAAAAATGAAAAGTAAAGTAAAAAATGGTTTTCTTGACGAAAAGAAAGTAAAAAAAAGCTGGAAGAAGAAAAGGAAGGGCCCCGAGGGTTCTTGCCAGGGCCATTTTAATAAAACCCTCTTTGGAGAGATATTTTTTATTTAGGGCATCACTTAAAGCCACAAAGAAGCCTGCAAGAATGGCAAAGAGGATCCAGGGCATTGTGAAAAATTACCTTATTTCTGAAAGAGGGCAACTTTTACAAAGGGGCTCCCTCTTTTTGCAAAAGTTCTTTCCGCAGGCAACAAGAAGGGCATGATACTCTTTAAATAATTCCAGATCTCGTTCAAGATTTTCATGAAAAAGCTTTTGCAATTCCTCATAACTTATCTCCTCTGGGCAAAGCCCGTGTCTTGAAAGAATCCTATAAGTATAGGCATCAACCACAAAAAAGGGCTTATCAAGTGCATAGAGCAAAATGGAGTCAACGGTTTCTGGCCCAAGGCCCTTAACTTGAAGAAGCCTTTCTCTAAGTCTTTCAGGATCCTCTTCTTTCATGCGATTTAGATCTCCCTGATAATTTTCTATAAGAAAGTTTACAAAGTTTTTTAATCTTTTGGCTTTAAGATTATAAAAACCAGAAGGTTTAATAAGTTCAGAAAGTTCCTTTTCTGAAAGTCTATATAGGGCCTTGGGGGTTAAGAGATTCTTCTCCTTTAGGATATTTATGGCTTTTTCCACATTTTTCCAGGAGGCATTTTGAGTCAAAATGGCCCCCACACAGACCTCAAAGGGAGTTTCTGCAGGCCACCAACCCTGAGGCCCAAAATACTGATAAAGTCTCTCAAAAATTTCAAGAAAAATTCTATTCTTCATAAACAAATTTAACAACCCTTGTGCCAGAAGAGGTGTCAAAAACTTTGTAGCCGAGTCTTATAAGCTCTTCCCTTAAAGAGTCTGCCTCATCAAATCTTCCCTCTTTTTTTGCTTTATCCCTCCTTTTGGCAAGTTCAAGAATTTCCCTTTCCTTTACTTCCATTGGAAAGAGCAAAATCTTAAAGATTCTGTTAAATTTTTTTAGAACCTCAAAGACCTTCTCTTTATATCCTGCAGGAAAGCCCTTTTCTGCCTGACGATAAAGCTCTTTGAGAAAACCCGTTAATTTGGAGAGGGCAAGGGGGGTATTTAAATCCTCTTTAAGGGCCTCACGATAGTTAATTTCAAAGGTCTCAAGTTTTTCCCAGAGGCCCTCCCTTTCCATTTCAGATAAAACCTTTTCTTTGGCAAAGAAAATATAGGCAAGATAGGTATCAATTTTTTCAAGATGTCTTTTAGCATCCTCAAGGGCCTTCCAGGAAAAATTGAGGGGACTGCTGTAATGACTCTGCAGCATGTAAAGTCGCAAAACTCTTCCCTCAAATCCCCTTTCCTTTATATCAGGAATGGTTATCCTGTTTTCTGAAGAGAGCTTTTTCCCTCCAAAATAGACAAGCTCAGTGTGAATCCAGTAATTGGCAAGTTCTTTTCCTGTTAAAGCCTTGGCAACAGCCCTGGTATTTTCGTGATGGGGGAAAATCAAATCCTTTCCGCTTGTGTAAATATCAAAATTATCTCCCAGATATTTTAAGGCAATACAGGCACAGTGAATGTGCCAGGTGGGTCTAACCCTTCCAATAGGAGTTTCAAGAAAATATCCTGCCTTCATTTCAAGGATATGCACCCTCTTAAGTAAGGCAAAATCATAGGGTTCTTCCTTTTCGTATTCCTCTTGATCAACAGTTATTCCGGCCTTAAGGGCTTTCAAATCCACCTTGGCAAGCCTTCCATAATCGGGAAATCTTGAGACATCAAAATAAAGAGCAGAAAACCTTTCATAGGCCTTATTTTCTTTGTAAAGCTTAAAGGCAAGGTTTTTCATCTCCTCAAGATTTTCACTAACCTTGGGATAGACATTGGCCCTTTCAATTTTTAAGAATTCAAGATCCTCATAAAAGGCCTTTTCAACCTCTTCGGTTAATTCCTTTAAGGGTTTTCCCTTTTCAAGGGCTGTTTGAATGGTTTTGTCATCAAAATCAGTAAGATTCACCACATGAAAGGGCTTATAACCACAGAGTTTTAGATAACCCTTGAGAATGTCAGCAGTAAGAAGCCTTCTATAAAGACCAATGTGAGGCCTCTGATTGAGAGTTGGTCCACAGGTATAAATTTTAACTACTGGAGGCTCCTTGGGAACAAAAGCCTCTCTTTTTTGGGTGAGGCTGTTAAAGAGATAAAGCTCCCTTTCTATTTCCTTGGTTTCAAAGGTCCAAAGAGGTGTGGAAAGATATCTTTCTCCATGATCAGGAAAGATTACCACAATCATACCCTCTTCTATTTCTTCAGCAAGCTTTAAAGCTCCAGCAAGAGCTGCTCCTGAGCTCATTCCCACAAAGATTCCTTCCTTTCTTGCAAGCCATCTTGCCATTTCATAGGCCTCTTCATCGTGCACATTGATCACCCTGTGAAGAAGCTTTCTATCAAAAATTCCAGGAGGGAAGGACTCTTTCATATTTTTCAATCCCTGAATTTTATGTCCTGGATAAGGCTCAACACCTACCACTTTAAAAGGAAGATTATTATCTAAGGCAAATCTTGCAATTCCCATGGCAGTGCCTGTGGTTCCAAGGGCACTTACCACAAAGGAGACCCTTCCTTCAGTTTGAGCCCAGATTTCAGGCCCTGTAGTCCTATAGTGCATTTGCCAGTTTGCAGGATTATTAAACTGATCAGGGCAAAAATACTTTTCAGGCTCAGCCCTAACTAAATCATAGACAAACTCAATAGCCCCATCAGTTCCCTTGGCAGCAGGTGTTAAAATAATTTCAGCCCCAAAGGCCTGCATAACCTTTCTTCTTTCAAGGGAGGCAGACTCAGGCATGGCAATCACACAGCGATAACCCTTGGCTGCACAAACCATGGCCAATCCAATTCCTGTGTTCCCACTTGAGGCCTCAATTACAATCTTATCAGGGGTAAGGAGGCCCCTCTTTTCTGCATCCTCAATCATTGCAAGGGCAATCCTATCTTTTACAGAGCCCCCAGGATTTTGTCCCTCAATTTTCCCCCAAATTTCTATTCCCCTCTTGACTTTTAGCTTATTCAGTTTAACTATAGGAGTGTTACCTATCTTTTCGAGAATGTTATGAAAACGCATCAAAAAGCCTCCATAACAGGGATTTTTTTATTTTATATTATTTTACTTTATACTCAAGCATTAGCTCAAACCCCTCTTAAAAAAAAACAATATCTTTATTATCAGGACCTCACTTATACCATCAAAGAAGGGGATACCTTCTCTGACCTTGCAGTATCCTTTAAGGTAGGGTATCAAGCCCTTGTACTTGCCAATCCTCGTGTTGATCCCTGGGTTCCACCTCCTGGAACCAAAATTCTTATCCCCAAAAGAATTCTTATCCCTCCTGAATTTATCCTTCCAAAAGAGAGATATATCCTGATCAACCTCCCGGAAATGAGACTCTATTACTTTGAAAGGGGGAATTTTGAGGTTTTTCCTATAGGAATTGGTGATGAGGGAAAGCTTACACCCACAGGAAAATATCTAATTGTGCGAAAAAAGGAAAAACCAACCTGGTATCCTCCTGAATCCATTCGGAAAGAGGAGCCAGAGCTTCCCGAGGTTGTCCCCCCAGGCCCAGAAAATCCCATGGGAGATTTTGCCTTGTACCTTGACAAAGGCCTCTACGCCATTCACGGAACAAACAAGCCCTATAGCATTGGAAGAAGAACCACCCACGGTTGCTTCAGACTCTATCCCGACCACATAGAATATCTTTACCAAAAAATTCCTTTAAAAACCCCTGTTTATGTGGTTTATGAGCCTTATAAGATTGCCATTGAAGGAAAATCTATTTATATTCAGGCCTTTCCAGACATAGAAAAGAAAATTCCAAATCCCCTTCCCTATCTTTTGCAAAAACTTGATAAATTAACTCCTGAAAACTTCACCTATAAAATCGATCTTTTGAAACTGGACAAAATTTTAGAAAGCCCCGATGGGCTTGTTCACAAGATCGGGGTAATTAAAATAAAAGCTTCTTCCTTTTAGGTATCCATAAAAAAGTAAGGGCCCTTTCTTCAACCTCTTCAAGAAGGCCTGAATAATAAAGGGCTTTTAAGGCCTCTATGTGGAGCTTATGCCCTGAATATTCAGCCTGAACCTCAGCCACAAGAGAAAGTCCCAAGGCAAAGAGATCTCCCATAATATCAAGAATTTTGTGCCTTACAAACTCATCTTTGCTTCTCAAACCCTCTGGATTTAAAACCTTCTCCTCATCAAGCACAACGGCATTGGAAAGGTCTCCTCCTTTAAGAACTCCCTTTCTCTTTCTTTCTTCAAGAATGCTTTTAAATCCAAAGGTTCTTGCATAGGATATTTCTCTTATATACTCCAGAGGATGATGAATATAAAAAGCTTGCTGAGAACCAATAAGGGGATGGGGAAACTCTATTTTGGCTTTGATGAAAAGGTGAGTTGAGGGTAAAAAGGTAATACGCCCTACACCGTTTTCCATAGTAAAGGATTTAATGAGCCGATACTTTCTCTTTGGAGCAAGAAGTATTCTAAACCCAGCTTCTCTAATTTTTTTTACAAAGAAGAGAGCTGAGCCATCAAAAAGAGGGATCTCCTCTCCATAAACTCTGATTAAGAGATTATCAATTCCAAGCCCGTGTAAGGCCGAAAGGAGATGCTCAATAAGATTAATGGAAACCTCTCCATCTGTGAGAACCGTTGACCCCTCTTTTCCAATTACATTTGCTATGTGGAGAGGAATTTGAGGGGCCCCAGGAAGATCAGCCCTCTCAAAAATAATCCCCTCATTTTCCGAAAGGGGATGAAACTCAATCCTAATATCTTTACCACTAAAAATCCCCTTTCCTTCCAGATAAACAGATTGAGCAATAGTTCTTTGATATTCCATTTTTTATTCCCTGAGGGTTTTTTTAAAATTTTTAGCAATTTTTTTGCCTAAAAATTGAAACAAAGCCTTAATAGAAAAAAACAGAAAAACCAGACTTTCCAAAGACCTTGTTATAAAAAGTAAAAATTTGAAGGTGTGGATTTTTCTTTACACCTGTGTAAAAAATTATACACCCATAACTTCCTTTTCTATTTCTTTGATTTTGAGCACCTTTATGGTATTTGTAGATCCTGGTAT
>CAZQQV010000024.1:0-22040 GCA_964595655.1 uncultured Caldimicrobium sp. | reverse complement strand
TGTTATTGCAAAGCGATTTTGTCACCCCTTATTGCAAACCTAAAAAAGGCATTCCCCTTATGATAAACTCTTAGGCTCATACTTTTATCAGAAGGTTGAGCCTATGGGAAATTGCTCAAAAGAGGGTTAGTAAATATGGAAACACCTAAAATGTGTACACCTAAAATGTGGATATTAAAAATTTTAAAAAATTTGTGATAGAGAAAAAATCCAGAGCCTACATGGAGGAAAGGGCGACAAATTTATTTAATCTTGGTTGAACTTCTTAAAAATTGTATTATTATTGTTTTTAACCTTGAAGGTGGTACGGAAAGAACTACGCAAAAAAGAAAAATATAAAAAGCAAGAATTTATGAAGGTTATAAGACCAAATTTCATGCCCCTTTGGGGTGCTTTCTTAATCTCCGTTGAGGAGGTCCTTTTATGAGCTGTATCTTCTGTAAAATTGCCAATAAAGAAATCCCCTCAAAGATTGTTTATGAAGATGATAAAGTGGTTGCATTTCATGACATAAATCCTCAGGCCCCTTATCACATTCTTGTTATTCCCAAAAAACATCTTTCAACCCTCCTTGAATTGACAGAAGAAGACAAAGAACTCATTGGACATATCTATCTCGTGATCAATAAAATTGCTAAAGATTTAGGCTTTGCCGAAAGAGGCTTTAGAGTGGTTATTAATTGTAAAGAAGAGGCTGGGCAAACAATTTTTCACATTCACTTTCACATCCTTGCAGGAAGACCGATGGATTGGCCTCCTGGCTAAAACTAAACCTTCTCAAAATAAGAATAGCCTGCACAGATTTTACAAAGAGTCTTTCCCTCAACTATCAGGTGTCTTCCATCTCTTATAACTATTCCACATTTTTCACAAACTGCCTTTTCTCTTGGCTTGCCAGGAAGATCAACTTCTTTTAGCTTTACCCTTACCTCTTCCACTTCAAAGAGTTCAGAAAGAGGCATAATTTTATAAGCAAGAAGTTCCCTTTGCGCAGGGCTTTCTATGTGAGGGTAGTAAAATTTAGCCCTTTCCTTGGCCTCTTCTTTGGCTATAATGCGAAAGGCCTTTCCTGTTTCAAGATTTAAAAAAGTTGCTGCCATTATGCCATAATCCATAAATTTCATGGATCTTTTTCCAAGGGAGGCTCCAGTTACTGTCTGAATGGCATCTGTTGCACATCTATCAATTTCAACATATACAAGAAATTTTTTACGATCTGCCCCGTAAGGATCCTTTATGCCAATCAATTCAAGTCCAAGAAGAGAAAGCCTTGCCCCTATTACCTGGCCAGCACAAAGATGGCCATGCCTCTCCTTACAAATTTCAAGAAGTTCTTCAAAGGGTATCTCAAAGGGATTGAAATTCTTCATCCTTGAAACCTCCTAACCTTTCATTAAGAAACTTTGGCTCCAGGGCTAACCTCTCTTTCTGGGACAATAAGAGTAAGCCCCTTTTCATCATGGGCAGCAAGAAGCATCCCCTCAGAAAGTATCCCTCTTATTTTTGCAGGCTTCAAATTAACCACAAGCAAAACTTCCTTTCCAATAAGCTCTTCAGGCTGATAATATTGAGCTATTCCTGAAACTATTTGACGCTTTTCTGGACACAAAACCTCAAGTCTCAAAAGTTTATCAGCACCCTGAACTTTCTCTGCAAAGATGATCTTTCCAACTCTAAAGTCCCACTTTCTGAACTCCTCAATAGAAAAAACCTCCTTTTCCTCCTTCTTTTCCTCGGTAGAGACTTCCTTCTCCATCATATCAGACACTTCCTCCTTATTTATTCTTGGGAAAAGGGGGCTTCCTTTAGTTATCTTGACGCCCTCTTCAGGAAGATCCCAATTTATTGCATCCTCTAAGGAAAGCCCTTTTAAATCAAGGGAAAAATTGTTAAGTAAAATATTTGAAGATTCAGGAAGAACTGGGCTTAAGGCAATGGCAAAGGCCTTTATGGCTGAAAGGAGATTTCGCAATATGGTTCCTGCCCTCTCAAGGCGGCCTTCTTTTACTTCCTTCCAGGGAGCAGTTCTATCTATATAAACATTGGCAAAGCGAATAGCCTGAAAGAGCTCCTCAAGGGCTGTGTGGAACTGAAGGGCCTCAAAGTGTTCTTCAAAGGTTTTTAAAGCCCTTTCTACAACCTCTCTTAGTTCTAAGTCTTCAGGTTTTAATTCCCCGTAGGGAGGAACTCTTCCTGAAAAGTTCTTTTCCAGAAGATTGAGCGTGCGAAAAACAAGATTTCCATAATCATTGGCAAGGTCTGCATTATAGCGGGTAATAAAATTGTCAAAACTGAACTCAGCATCATATCCAAAGGCCATCTCACGGAAAAGATAGTATCTCAAGGCATCCTTTCCAAACCTTTGAGAAAGATAAAGGGGATCTACCACATTTCCCAGGGATTTCGACATTTTTACCTTATGCATTAGCCAATAGCCATGCACATAAAGTTTTTTGTAAGGAGGTACTCCAAGGGCTTTTAACATGATAGGCCAGTAAATGGCATGAGGCTTAAGGATATCCTTGGCAATGAAGTGATGAGAATTTACCCAATATTTTTCCCAGGACGGATTTTCTGGATATCCGATACCTGAAAGATAATTAATAAGAGCGTCAAACCATACATAAGTTACATAATCTCTGTCAAAGGGAAGCTCTATTCCCCAGGAGAGTCTTGATTTTGGCCTTGAAATGCAAAGAGGCGGAAGGGGCTCCTCAAGTAGGTTTAAAACCTCCTCTTTGTAAAAAGCGGGATAAATAAGATCCTCCTTTTCAAGAAGCTCTCTAAGCCAGGGTCTATACTTTTCAAGATCAAAGAAGTAGTTTTTTTCCTTTAAATAGACTGGAGGGATTTTATGGTCTCTACATTTTCCCTCCTCATCAAGTTCCTTTGCTGTTAAAAATCTTTCACAACCAAAACAATAATTTCCCTCGTATTCATCAAGATAGAACTCTCCTTTTTCATAAAGTTTCTGAAGGACATATTGGACAACCTTCTTGTGTCTTTCCTCGGTAGTTCTGATAAAATCGTTGTAAGTTACACTCAAAAAATCCCAGGCCTTTTTAAAGCTTTCAGCAATTTCATCCACAAATTCCTTGGGAGTTTTGCCAACCCTTTGGGCGGATTTTACAATTTTATCCCCATGTTCATCAGTACCAGTGAGAAAAAAAACCTCATAACCTTTGAGGCGATAGTATCTTGCAAGCCCATCAACTATAATGGTGGTATAAGCGTGCCCAAGATGGGGATAGCTATTAACATAATAAATAGGAGTTGTAAAGTATTTTACTCCTGCCATTCAAGCTCCCCTTGCTCCTTTTCTTCTTCCTCTGTAATAATGTAATTTTTAAGTTCAAAGACTGGAAGTGTAATAAAGCCGTCCTCTTCAGTTTCAAGGGTAACTGTTTGCTGAAAAAAGTTGTATTTCACAATCCTAAAGGATTTATCAGCTAAGGTGATCTTACTACCTATTTTGGGAAGATCTGCAAGAAATTCCTTATAAATGGGGGCTTCATAAGCAAGGCAGCAAAGAAGCCTTCCGCAAGGACCAGAAATTTTATTGGGATCAAGAATCAAACCCTGTTCTTTTGCCATCTTTATAGAGAGAGAGAAAAATTGCCTTAAATACTGAGAACAACAGAATTCTTTACCGCAAATTCCTAATCCTCCAAGCAGGGCTGTTTCATTTCTAACGCCAATCTGTCTCATCTCAATTCTCATTCTTAAAGCCCTTGCAAGTTGTTTAACAAGTTCTCGGAAATCGATGCGTCCCTCTGCAGTATAGTAAAAAATGATTTTTGAGCGATCAAAAAAGCATTCTACATCCACAAGATTCATCTCTAAACCCAATTCCTTGGCAAACCTTTCGCAGAGTTCATATCCCTTTTCTTCAAGTTCGAGCCTCTTTTGAAAACTTGTTATTTCTTTGGGATTGGCCTTTCTAATAACGACAGGAAGGTCGTCAAATTCAAGGGGGGAACTAAAAACATAATCCTTTATCAAAAAAACCTCCTTTCTTCCTTCGGGAAACTGAGCAAGCACATAAGTTCCAGGACTTACTGGTTTTGAAAGTTTGAGGAGCTTATCAGGCCTTGCAGGTTTTAAAAATCCAAAGGCATAGAAGGTCATTTATCCTCCAATAGCGTGCATCTTTCTCATAGTTTTTTTAATTTCTCTTCTTTCAGGTTTCAGGGAAAGGGCAAGGTAAAAGGCTTCCTTAAGATCCCCCTTTCTGCTTCGCAAATAGTCCTTTAAGTTTATTTCTTGATCTGAGAAAAGGCAAGTTCTCAAACGCCCATCAGCAGTAATTCTAAAACGATTACATCTTCCACAAAAATGCTCACTCAATGGTGAAATAAGCCCTATTTTACCCTTTGCATCTTTCCACTTGAAAACTCTGGCAGGACCTCCTCCAAAAGAGCTTACTTCTTCAAAAGGTGCATAGCTTTCAAGGATACTTTGAATTTCCCTTACAGAAACCACCTTATCTTCTCCCCAGAGCTCTCCGTCACCAAGGGGCATAAATTCTATAAAGCGGATCTCCCAGGGATACTTTAAAGTCAATTTAGCCAAATCCAAAATCTCATCATCATTTAATCCCCTAATCACTACTACATTAAGCTTCAAAGGCTCAAAACCAAGTTCAAAGGCTTTAAGAATCCCTTGCCAGATCCTTTGAAAATCAAAGCCACCTGTAATTTTTCTGAATTTTTCAGGAGAAAGGGTGTCAAGACTTATATTCAGACGTTTTAAACCAACTTTTTTAAGAGTCTCTGCCTTTTCGTAAAGAAAATAGCCGTTAGTGGTTAGACTTAAATCCTCAATTCCAGAAATTTTGGCAATTCTTTCAATCAAAAATTCAATATTTTTCCTTCCCAGAGGTTCTCCCCCTGTTATTCTGACCCTCTTTACACCAAGCTCTGCAGCAGTTTTTACAATTTCTTCAATTTCTTCATAAGTCAAAAGCTCTGAATGGGGAAGAAATTTAACAGGTTTTCTACTTTGACAGTAAACACATCTGAAATTACAGCGATCTGTTACAGAAATTCTTAAGTATTCAATTTTTCTGCCAAATCTATCAATAAGCACGAAGCTTCTCCTTGTAAAGGGCTCTAACTTTGTTAAAAAACTCAATTATCTCTTCTTTTTGGTAATCCGGATAAGTCCAGGGAAACCTCTGATAGGTTCCCTCTCTATAAAAAAGAGTTACTTCTCCATAAACAGATCTTCCAAGATAAAGCCTGTGTGAATAATCTTTAAAGGTTGCAAGAACAACCTTGGAGAGTGTAAGGTAGCCAGGATCAAGATTAACAATCCTTTTCCCCTCAGGAGTTGCGGTTTTTTTCTCAATTTCATAACAAAAATATTTAAGATCAAGAAGAAACTCGGGCTCCTTTAATCTTTCAAAGGCATAAAAACTCTTCCAAAGGGGGCTCCCCATTTCATCTTCGTAATAATCTGTAAATTCAGAGAAATTAAAATAGGGGCCCTGAAGAGCAACCATTCCAAGTTCCTCTTCAAAGGTTTTCTTAAGCTCTCTTAAAAAATACCCTCTTTCCCTTTCTGTTACTGCAAGAAAAAATAGAACGGGGTCAGGTTTTTTGGGATGACTCATTTTTCCCTTAAGGATATGGCTTCCTCTGGTAGCATAATAGGGATATCTTCAATAATAGGATATAAAAGTTTACACTTGGGACAATAAAAACCCTCTGGAAGCTCTCCTTCTTTCTCTCTATATTCAAGATCCCCCTTACACTCAGGGCAGGCAAGCACATCAAGATATTCCTTTATCTTTTCTCTCTCCATGGGCTACCTCTCAAAAAACTATTACACAATTTTTACCCTCTGCCTTTGCTTTGTAAAGAGCAAGATCTGCCCTTTTTATGAGTTCCTCATAGGGTTCTACCCTATTGTATTGGGAAACCCCAAAACTTGCACTGATACCCTCAACTGGTGGAACCTTAAGCTGGCAAATTAGATTTCTCAATTTCTCTGCAACTTTTAGGGCTTCTTTGATATCTAAGTTGGGTAAAATTATAAGAAATTCCTCCCCTCCCCATCTTCCAATTATATCTGTTGCTCTAAGATTCTTTTTTAATAGCTCCGCCATTTTTATGAGCACTTGATCCCCTGTCTGATGTCCATAAATATCGTTTATAACTTTAAAGTTATCAAGATCAAGAAGAATGATGCTAAAAGGAATACCGTATCTATCTGCCAGAGCCTTTTCTCTTTGTAAAATCTGATCAAGAAATCTTCTATTATATAAACCTGTGAGATAATCTGTAATGGAGGCCTCAATCAGCTTTTTTTCAAGCTCTTTTTTTTCAGTAATATCAAGAAAGTTTAAAAGCACACCAATGGGATTTTCCCTGATTTTTAACACCGTGGCAATAATGTGGGCAAAAAAGGTGGTTCCATCCTTTTTCTTCAGAAGGGTATCAAATTCGCATTGCCCTTCTTCAAGGATTTTTTCAAACTGACAGAGATCCTGAGAAAAAATAGCAAAAAGGAGCTCTTGGGGATTTCCCCCAATTAATTCAGCCTTTGTATAACCTGTTAATTCTTCTGCCTTTTTATTAGCATACCTTATTTTTCTTTCGAGATTCACCAAGATTACCGCACTACCAAGACTTTCAATAATCTGAAGTAATACCCCAGAATCTTTGAGAAATTCATCTAAAGAATGGGTTTCAGACATTCCCTTACAAGTTCTAAAAACTCTTCAAATTTTTTGAGCCACTCATCCCTTGAAAATTTAACATCCCTTTCAGAAAATAATAGCTCTTTAAGGGAAAGAATTTTTTCTTTTTCCTCTTGAGAAAGGGTGGGAAGAATTTTCTTGAGAATCTCTTCAAGAGAGGGTGACTTAGAAGATGGATTTATTTCTGTTAGTGCATAAATGGCCTTAAGACCTTGAAGGAAGATATCTCTTAAATTGGTTTGATTTAACTCCCTTTTTCCCTCAAGAATTTCCTGATAAAGACGGATAGCATAATTGAAATGGGTTTTGGCTCTTATAAAATAAACCATTTATGATGTTTTCTTTAAGACCTCCTCGCCCCACCTGCGGTAAAAATGTTTACTTAAAACCTCATCAGCAAGTTCACAAATTTCAAAGAGAAGATCAATCATGTCAAGCATTTCTGCCTGCCCATCAGGAGGACGCATCTCTAAGTCCTCTATAAAGGCTCCGCTTGCAAGGTATTCCTTAAATTCTTGAAGTTTTTTAAGGGTAAGCATTACCCAGCCCTCTCAAGATATTCCCCTGTTCGGGTATCAACCTTAATTATATCACCCTCTTGCACAAAGAGGGGGACCTGAATTACTGCCCCAGTTTCAAGGGTTGCAGGTTTGGTGGCTGTACCAACGGTATCTCCTTTAACCCCAGGTTCTGTATGAATTACTTTAAGTTCTACCACATTGGGAAGCTCAATCCCAATCACCCTTCCTTTATAATAGAGAACCTTTACCTGCAGATTTTCAGGCATAAATTTAGCTGCCTCTCCTACTTCCTTTTCAGAAACATAAATTTGATCATAGTCCTCAAGATCCATGAAGACAAATCTGTCTCCCTCCTTATAGAGAAACTGCATTTCCTTTTCTTGAAGATCAGGCTTTTCAAATCTCTCACCTGAGCGAAAGTTAACCTCAATTACCCTTCCCGTTGTAAGATCTCTAAGCCTTGTTCTAACCGTAGCCTGGCCTTGAGCTACCTTTGAGTGTTGAAATTCAAGAATCTCATAAGGTTTTCCTTCCCATTCAATTTTTAGGCCTCTTCTGAAATCAGAAGTAGTGTAGGCCATCTTTTAACCTCCCTCTAAACCTTCTTTTCAAGATAGGAAGGTAGAGGAGTTGCCCAGGCCTCCTCGTCAAAATAAAGCTCTTCCAAATCCTTTGGAAGCTCAATTTCGGGGACAAAGGGCCCTTCCACTACCTCAAATCTCAGTAAAGAAGATTTATACCAGTCTACATTGGGAAGCTCAAGGTCAAACTCTTTCATGATCCGGTAAGTGCGATAAAAATCTTCCCAGGAGTTTTCCTTTTCTGGATAAGTGGTAAAATCCCTCAAAATATCAGTGATCACAAAGCCTGCCTCATAAACGAATTTCTGAAAATCTCTCCACTTTTGAAGGGAGGCCTCTCTATGAGTAAATCCCATATAACCTACAGAACCAGGACCCTTCAAACTTTCAATGCATCTTGCTATAAACAACTTAAGACCCTTCTTAGTCTCCACAGGATCTGTCACAAAAACATCAAATTGGCCTTTGAGTTCTTTCGGAAGGGCCTCAATCACATTGTAATTGTAAATTTCAATATTCTTATAGCCAATTTTCTCACAGGTTTCTTTTATAAAGCGGTTTATTCTTTCATCAATTTCAACCACTGTTATTCTTCTGGGAAGGCCAGTCAATGCCATGGCAATAGAAATAAGATCATCATCACCAAGAATAAAAATTTCATTTTCCTCAAGATCTCCTCTTAAATAAATAAAGGCAACCCTTTTCAAAGTATCTTCTGGTCTAATAAAACCTTGATCAAAATCACTGGTTGGAAGAGGACGATCTTGGGTTAGCTCTTTAAATTTTTCGAGAATTTTTCCCCAATAGGAATCCCCTTTAAAGGGGCTACAGAATAAACAGCCTGGATCGTGATATTCCTCCACTTTTAAATTATTTTTGGCGATTTTGAAGTAGGGTTTTTCGTAAGAAATAATTCCCTCTTTAAGAAGCTCCTTTAGAGCCTCAAGAAAAGGGATAATATGAGAATCCTGATAGTTTATAAGTTCCCAGAAGGTTTTCGGACCTTTTATAAGGACCCTTAAAATCTGTTTTTTTATTCTCTTTATTTCTTCCACTGGAATACCTCATAGATTTGAATTAGAAAAGACCTCTAAAGAAAATAAGTTGCGGGGGTGGGATTTGAACCCACGACCTCCGGGTTATGAGCCCGACGAGCTACCAGGCTGCTCTACCCCGCGTCCCTTACCGAAGCTGATTATAATATAATATTCAAATAGACATTGTCAAGGGGGCGAATTGCCTCAATTGTTATTGTAAAGTAATTTTGTCACCCTTTATTGCAAACCTAAAGGGTGCCCCTTTCCCTATAAACCCATAGGCTTAAACCTTCATCAGGAGGTTGAGCTTTATAGTAGCCGCAACCCGTATGTTGCGTGTTTTTTTGAATTTTTAATGATATTTTAAGCAAACTCTAAAATGTGTACACATGAAATGTGAACACTTAAAGTGTGGACACCTAAAATGTGAATTCTAAAAATTTAAAAAATTTGAGATAGAGGCAGAGGATACAGAGCCTGTATGGAGGGAGGCTTCAGAGAATTTCAAGGAGATTTTGAGCAAAAAGATGGAGAGAAAAATAAACAAAGACTTTATGATTTCAGTGGTAGCCGCAAGCTTTAGCTTGCGTTGAGAATTTTTTGTTTGAGATTCTATCGCAGCCCGAAGCTAACAGCTACAGCAAGAATTCGGATTTTTTTAAGCGAGCTTGGCACGCACCTACCTCATCACTAATTCTTGCTTTTTCCTTGCTTTTCCCCTAAAATATCTCTATGGTAAAAAAACTTCCCAAGGATCTCCTTGCCAAGGCCTTTCTCAAGGACCCAGAAAACTTAAAAGCCCTCCTTACAACCTTCCTCCCTAAACACATACTCTCACACCTTGATCTCTCAAATTTGACTCTTCTTCCTGAAGAACAAATCTCCCTCCAACGCTCAAAACGCATCATCCCAGACCTTGTTGCCATCGCAAAACTCAAAGACAAACCTATCCACATCTATATCCTCATTGAACACAAAAGCTACCCCGACAAAAGGGCCTATCTTCAAATCCTCAACTACATCTGCGCCCTAAATGAAAAGACCCTAAAGGACCAGAACCAATACATCCCTGTTCTCCCTATAATCTTCTATGATGGTGAAAGGCCCTGGCCCTATCCACAGGCCTTTGCTGATATCTTTGATGTCCCAGAGCCTTTAAAAGAAGACCTTTTCAAAGCCCACATAATTGATGTAAAAAGAACCGATGATGAAAGACTTAAGGCCCTCCTTGACCTTGTTGCAGGATTTTGGTGTTATTTTTATCTTCTTAGGCTGGAAACAAATAATCTTGATGAGTATCTTGAAGCGATTTTGCAAGTTGTAGAGAGGCTTGGTGCCATAACTGAAAAGGGAAGATTTGAGATAGGCTTTCTTCTGGATATAGTGGTTGCAAAGACTGGGCTTGACGAAGAAAGGATACTGATTAGATTAATGGAAAAAGGGGGTGAGAAGGTGGAAAGAGAAATAAAGACCTTTTGGGATAGATTAGCTGATAAGATTGAACAGAGAGCCCTTCAACAGGGGCTTCAAAAGGGTCTTCAGCAAGGTCTTCAGCAAGGTCTTCAACAGGGGCTTCAGCAGGGGCTTCAACAGGGACTTCAACAAGGTCTTCAACAGGGAGTTTTACAGACCTTAAGCACCGTGAAAAAAATCTTGCTCGATGCTCTGAGGGAAAAGTTTGGAGAGGTGCCTGAGGAATTAAGAAGAAAGATTGAAGAAGAGACAGATGAAGCCTTTTTATGGAGATTCCTTCACAAGGCCATTGTTGCAAAGAATTTAGAAGAGCTTCTTATGCATTTTAAGTAAAATCATTTTGGTCTCATCCCTGGATCTACTCAATCAGGTCTTTAATAAGCCAAAGATCTTGGGAATACCAAATTTTGAATTATCTCGTAAGCTTCAACCTGCGTCTTCCTTACTATATTTCTTTTCGGGCTAAAGCACGCAGCTCCCCCTTTTGTAAATTTTTCGCAGGCTATAGGTTAGCCCCAAGCTTTAGCTTGGGCTGGTTATGAACTTGCAATTCCTGATAAACTAATTAAAATATTTTTTACTTAAAAACTAAAACTTGGAGGACAAAGGATGGATGAACTTTTCAAGAAATTTTTTTCTCCTTCCAAAAAGGTTATAGCAGACAAGGCAGAGTTCCCTGAGGAGACCGTTAAAAAGGTAGAAGAAAGGCTGAAAAACTGTCAAATGAAAATTTACAGAGGGCTTCAAAGAATCGATAAAGGAAGACTGGGAATCCCTGTTTATATTAGTCTTTATGATATAGAGGGTACAAAGGTTACCGGAAATTACAAACAAATGGGGAAGGGGGCAAGTGATATCCTCTCAAGGGCAAGCGCCCTTATGGAACTTGTGGAAAGATTCTCCCTTTTCAGTTTTTATAAAAGGGCTACTGAAAAAGGAGTCTTTTCAACCTTTGAAGAATTAGGAGATAGAGCTATGCCCTGGGACATTTTCCTTCAATCCGTTGAGGATAGGGAGGATGCAAAAACAAAAGAGATTTCCATGAAATTACTGAAAAAAACCCCCTTTTATTTTGTGCCTGCCCTTGAGGTTCGCACAAAGACCGTTAAATATATACCTTTCCACTGGTTCTGGTTAATTTACGAATACAATGGCTCTGCTGGAGGAAATACCTACCCTGAGGCTTCAGTGCAGGCTATCTGCGAGCTCATTGAAAGGCACACCAATGCCCTTTCAATAAGAATAAATCAACCAATGCCTGCCATTAAAAGAGAATCTATTAAAGGAGAGGCAGAAGGCATAATTAAATGTTATGAAAAATTGGGAATAAAGCTCTGGATTAGGGATATGACCTATGGAATGCCTGTTCCAACCATTGCAGTTATGGCCATGGACCCTTCCACTTTTCCTGAAAGAAGCGAGATTGTTTATGCAGCTGGAACAGGAACAAGCCCTGAAAGGGCTCTTATTAGAGCCTTAACCGAGGTAGCCCAACTTGCTGGAGACTTTGACACAGAGGGAAAATATGTGGAAAGCGGACTTCCTAAGTTTGCAAGTCTTGATGAGGCAAAAGTGGTGGTTGAATATACCCATGAAGTGAATCTTTCGGATTTACCTAATCTTTATGCAGAGGATCATGTGGATGAATTAATAGCCCTTTCTCAAGCTATGAAAGAAAGGGGATATGAGGTCTATCTTATAGATCTTGAAGAGGAAAACTTAAGGCTTCCTGCAGTTTATGCTGTAATTCCAGGGATTCTCTTTCGTGAAAGAACTGTGATTCCCTATCTTTATCAGCTTGTAAGAACCTTTCCCCTTTATTTATCTGCTGAAGAGAATCTTAAAATTCTTGAAGAAATCTTAAAAGAAATTGACAATAAGTATTATGTGTGGGCCTATTATGGTAATGCCTTGAAACAGCTTTCCAGATATGATGAGGCCATAATGGCCTATGAAAAGGCCCTGCTTCTTGAACCTACAGAGCCTGATATGGTTGCTATCTTTACACATCTTGCTGATGCTTACTTCAAAAAGAGTGAATGGGATAAGGTTATTAAAGTATGTGAAAAGGCCTTGAATTATGGGGAAGTCCCAGAGTTATATAATCTACTTGGGAGAGCCCTTTACAAAAAATCAGATTTCGTGTCAGCACTTCAGGCCTTTCTTAGAGCAACAGAACTTGATCCAGGCTCAGCCATTGATTATGCTAATGCCGGCTACTGCCTTAAAGCCCTAAATCTCATTCCTCCTGCAGAAATTTTTTTCAGAAAGGCCCTTGCCCTTGACCCCGGTCTTACCATGGCTAAAAAGGGGCTTGAATATTGCGAAAACATCCTTCATAATAAAAATTAAAACTTTAGGAGGTAAAAAACCATGTTAAAAAAAGGTCTTTACTTGAGATTTCCCCCGGAAATCGTAGAAAAACCTATTGTCTACAGATTAGTAAAGGATTACAATCTCGCCTTTAATATCCTTAAGGCAACCATAACTCCCGGAAAAGAGGGTATCATGATTCTTGAGCTAATCGGTGATAACAAAGAGAGCCTTGAGAAAGGGCTTGATTTTTTAAAGCAGATGGGAGTTGAAGTTCAACCTCTGGGGCAACAGGTTTTAAAGAATGAAGAGACTTGTATTCATTGTGGAGCCTGCACAGCTGTTTGCCCAACAGGCGCTCTTTCGGTTGACAGATCCTCTTTCAAAGTGGTCTTTAATCCTGAAAAGTGCACTGCCTGTGGTTTTTGTGTCTCAGCCTGCATAACAAAGGCCATGGAAATTCATATTCAAAGTGAAGCTGCTTAAAAATCGAGCTAAGACCTTTCAATCTTTTAATAATTGAAACCCTCTGGTTGTATAAAAGGTATTTTCTTTTATTTTTTCTGAAATCATTATATAATTGAGTTATTCAAAAACTTTCATACCAAGGAGGCCCTTATGAAGGTGCTTATTTCGGATTCTCTATCTGAAGAGGGAATAAATATTTTAAAAGAAGCAGGGCTTGAAGTTGTTTATAAACCCGGCTTATCCCCAGAGGAACTTAAAAATGAAATTGCAGAAGTTGATGCCCTTATTATCAGGAGCGGAACTAAAGTTACAAGAGATATCATTGAGGCTGCAAAAAATTTAAAGGTAATTGGAAGAGCTGGAACAGGGCTTGACAATGTGGACATTCAGGCAGCCAATGAAAAGGGCATAGTAGTTATGAATGTGCCTGGTGGAAATACCCTTTCTGCTGCAGAACATACCCTTGCCTTACTTTTTTCCCTTGCAAGAAGAATTCCTCAGGCCAATCTCTCTGTTAAACAGGGGCTTTGGGAAAGAAAGAAATTTATGGGAGTGGAATTAAATGGAAAAACCCTCGGTATAATTGGGCTTGGAAGAATTGGAAGTATTGTTGCAGAAAAGGCACTCTGCCTGAAAATGCATGTTCTTGCCTATGATCCCTTCATAAGCCCAGAGGCTGCAGCAGAAAAAGGTATTGAACTCGTTAGCCTTGATGAACTCTTCTCACGCTCTGATTTTATTACCATTCATACGCCTTTAACCAAAGAAACCTACCATATGATTGATAGATCAGCTTTTGAGAAAATGAAGCCAGGTGTGTATATTATTAATTGTGCAAGGGGTGGAATTATTGATGAAGAGGCTCTCTATGAAGCCATAGTGTCCGGAAAAGTAGCTGGAGCTGCCCTTGATGTCTTTGAAAAGGAGCCAGTTGACCCCAATCATCCTCTATTAAAACTTGATCAGGTGATTGCCACCCCTCATCTTGGGGCCTCAACTATTGAGGCCCAAAAGGTAGTTGCTGTTGAAATTGCTAAACAGGTTGTGGATTATCTTCTTTATGGAATAGTAAGAAACGCCGTAAATGTTCCCTCAATCAGCGCAGAAACTCTAAAGGTAATTCAGCCTGTCTTAAATCTTGGGGAGAAAATCGGGCTTCTTGCTGCCCAGATCTCTGAAGGAGCTATCAAGGAAGTGGAAATCACCTATAAAGGAGAGCTTGCCCAACTTGATACTAAGCCTGTAACCCTTGCTCTTGTAAAAGCCCTTCTTACGCCCTTTTTGAAGGAAGATGTAAATTATGTGAATGCTTTACTTAGGGCCAAAGAAAGGAATATCAAAGTTCTTGAGGCAAAAACCTCTGAAACTGAAGATTTTACTTCCCTCATAAGTGTGAAGGTCAAACACACCGAGGGAGAAACCTTGGTTGAAGGAACCCTCTTTGGAAAAAAAGAGCCAAGAATTGTCAGAATCAATGGCTTCAGGCTGGATGCTTTACCTGAGGGACATATGCTTTATATTTTTAATGAGGACAAACCTGGAGTCATTGGAAGAATTGGAACCATACTTGGCAAACACAATCTTAATATTTCCCGCATGTATGTAGGCCAGGACCCGATGAAAAAGAGAAATATTATTCTTTTAAGCCTTGATCAACCTCCCACCAAAGAGGCTCTTGAAGAACTAAACAAAGAAAATACAGTTTATCTGGTAAAACCCCTGGAATTGTAAAATGAAGCCCAATTTGAGAAATTTTGACCTTGAAGAAATTAGAAATTTTATAAAAGACCTTGGAGAGCCCTCTTATCGGGGCGATCAGGTCTATCACTGGATCACCTGCAAGGCTGCTATCACCTTTGAGGAAATGACCAATCTTCCCAAAGCCTTAAGAAAAGAACTGGATAAGCATTTCAGCCTTTCCCTCCCTGAGGTTATCGAACTTCAATCTGATGAAGAGGGAACTACCAAATTTGCCTTAAAGCTTGAAGACGGAGAAATTATTGAGACAGTCTTAATTCCTGAGAGGGACCATTTTACCCTCTGTGTCTCAACCCAAGTGGGATGTGCCATGGGATGCACCTTCTGTCTCACAGCAAAATCCGGTTTTAAAAGAAACCTTGAAGTTTACGAAATCCTATCTCAGGTTGTCATTGCCAAGAGATACCTTAAAGAGAGAGGAGAAAAGCTTCCCTTGAGAAACATAGTTTTCATGGGAATGGGAGAGCCCCTTGCCAATTATCAAAACCTTGTTAAGGCTTTAAGAATTCTTGAGGATAAAAGGGGCTTTAACTTTTCAAGAAAGAGACTTACCGTTTCCACAGTTGGGCTTGTTGAAAAGATGTATGAGCTGGCTAAAGAGTTCCCCACTGCCCTTGCTCTATCTCTTCATGCACCAGAGGATGAACTAAGAAAAAAACTCATGCCCATTGCAAAAAAATACTCTATTAGAGATCTAATTCAGGCCTTAAAGGCCTTTCCAAGGGTTAAAAATGGAAGGCACACCATTGAATATATCTTAATTAAAGATGTAAATGATTCTTTAACTCAGGCTGAAGAGCTTGCTAAACTTTTTAAAAGGATGCCTGTTAAATTCAATCTTATACCCTTTAACCCCCATCCAGAGCTTCCTTATGAGCGACCTGAAGAAGAGAGAGTCCTTACCTTTCAGAGACATCTCCTTTCTCATGGGATTCTCACTACAGTTAGAAAAAGCAAAGGCTTAAAAATCTCTGCTGCCTGTGGCCAGCTAAGAAGAAGGATTATGGGAAAATTTTTAACTCCAGACTCCTGCAATCTCAAAACCGCAGAAGGGACAAGCGCCATCCTTTAATCTATTCTGAAGCACAGAAAAGCCATATCTTTCAATAAGAAGGGCCTCACACTTGGGACAATAGGTATTTTCTTTGTCATGTCCTGGCACATTTCCAACATAGATAAAATACAATCCCTCTTCTTTTCCAATTTCATAGGCTCTTTCTAAGGTCTCAACAGGTGTTCTTGGTCTGTCAAGCATTCTGAATTGAGGATAGAAGCGAGAAACATGCCAAGGAGTTTCTGGCCCAAGCTCATCTCTAACAAACTTAACAAGCTCCCTTAACTCACTTTCACTGTCATTTAACCCTGGTATAATCAGGGTGGTAATCTCAACCCAGATTCCAAGTTTTTTCAGATATTTGAGATTTTCTAAAACGGGCTTAAGTTTCGCCTTACAGATTCTGGAATAAAAATCCTCGGTGAAGGCCTTTAAATCCACATTAATCCCGTGAAGATAGGGTTTTAAGAGATCAATTGCCTCCCTTGTCATATAGCCATTGGAAACAAAGACATTTTTTATACCCTTTGAGGCTGCAAGTTTAGCACAATCAAAGGCAAATTCAAAAAAAATTGTTGGCTCCGTATAGGTATAGGATATACTTTTGGAATTTGTGGCAAGGGCCCTTTCTACAACCACATCTGGACCTATATCATCTCCGGGAATCCTTCCTTGATAAAGACGGGGATATTGGGAAATTTCAAAATTCTGGCAAAAGGAACACTGAAAATTACATCCCACAGTGGCTATAGAGTAAGAATATGATCCCGGTAGAAAATGATAAAGGGGTTTTTTTTCGATGGGATCAACATTTTCTGCAATAACCTTTCCGTAAACCAGGGTATAGAGTACCCCTTCTTTGTTTATTCTTACCCCACAGATTCCCCTTTTATCAGGCTCAATTAGACAGCGATGATTGCAAAGATTACAGCGAACCTTTTCATCCCCAAGTTTTTCGTAAAGAAGCGCCTCTTTCATGAGTATAAATTTTAGGTCTTTTAATTATTAAAGTCAAGGATTAAAATACGAAAAGGCTTGACTTTTCAATTATATGAATTAGATTAATTTTAAAATAAAAAAATTTATAAAAGGAGGAAAACCTATGATTGCAAAGGAAATGGAAGAGGCTCTCAATGAACAATTGAAATGGGAATTGTATTCAGCCTATCTATATCTTTCCATGGCTGCCTATTTTGAGGATTTAGGTCTTGAGGGATTTGCTCACTGGATGAAGGCTCAAACTGCAGAAGAGCTTATGCATGCCATGAAGTTTTATAAGTTCATCTTTGAAAGAGATGGAAGAGTTATCTTACAGGAGGTCCCCAAGCCACCCTCTGAGTGGGAAAGCCCAGAGGCAGCCTTTGAGTATGCTTATAAGCATGAACAGGAGGTAACCTCAAGGATTAACAAACTCATGAGTCTTGCCAAAAAATTTGAGGATTATGCTACAGAGAACTTTCTTAACTGGTTTGTTGACGAGCAAGTTGAGGAAGAGGCCTCTTTTAAGGCAATCCTCAACAAGCTTAAACTCATCAAAAATAACCCTCAGGCCCTTTTTTACCTTGATAACGAACTTTCTCAAAGACCCCTTGATTTAAATTTACTTATGACTCAAGTTTAAGGAAACTGCAATGGCCTTCCCTGTTAAAATAGGAAGATTTAAAAAGGAAGAGCGAACCTTCTTTGGAATGCTTATAGGGGATTATGTTTTTGATCTCACCCAAGGGTCCTCTGAAAAATACCCACTCTCTGAATTAAAAATTCTTCCTCCAACTTTGCCCTCTAAAATTATAGGGGTTGGTCTTAATTATAAAGATCATGCTGAAGAACTAAAGATGGCCATTCCTGATGAGCCTTTAATTTTCATAAAACCCTCAAGTGCTATTATTGGACCTGAGGATTACATCCTTCTTCCCCCTGAATCAAGGGAGGTTCACTATGAAGGGGAACTTGCGGTGGTAATAAGTAAGGAGATATATAGGCCCAAATCGTTGAAGGAGGCAGAGGAGGCCATTCTCGGATATACCTGTTTTAACGATGTCACTGCAAGAGATCTTCAGAGAAAAGATGGTCAGTGGACAAGGAGTAAAAGCTTTAACACCTTTGCCCCTATCGGCCCCTTTATTGTGAGAGACCTTGATCCCTCTGATTTAAAAATTCAAACCCGAGTTAACGGCAAAATTGTGCAAAACTCTTCCACAAGGGAACTTATTTTTAAGCCCGTTGAACTGGTTTATTTTATTTCACATATTATGACCCTTTTGCCAGGGGATGTGATAGCCACAGGCACACCTCCTGGGGTTGGCCCCTTAAATCCAGGAGATACCGTAGAGGTGGAAATTGAAGGCATTGGTATCTTGAAAAATTATGTTCAGGCCTTAATGTAAGCTTTAATAAAAGGGGGAGTTATGCTCCAAGGTAAAGTAATTGCCATTTCCATAAGCAGAGAAAAGGGGGTCCCAAAGGAAAATGTTTCTCAGGCGAAAATAATTGAAAATTTTGGAATTGAAGGGGATGCCCATGCTGGGCCCTGGCACAGACAGGTAAGTTTTCTTGATATCTTTACCCTTGAGTGGATGAAAGAAATTATAGGAAGACCCCTTTCTTACGGAGAGCTTGCTGAAAATATCACCACTGATGTGGATCTCTCTCAGGTTGAGGTGGGTGATCTTATTTCTGCAGGAGAGTGCCTTTTTGAGGTAACCCAAATAGGTAAGAAGTGTCACCATGGATGCGCTATTTTTCAAAGGGTTGGAAAATGCGAAATGAGAAATCGCGGAATTTTTACCAAAGTTTTGAAAGGAGGAATTCTCAAAGTGGGAGATCCCTTGATCATTCTTAAAGAAAGAGGAGAAAAAAATGAACCAAAATAAATTTGTTCCAAGACTTATTGCTTGGGAACTTACAAGAACCTGCAATCTTGACTGTATTCATTGCAGGGCTGCAGCCTCAATGGGTCCTTATGAAGGGGAGTTAACCACTGAGGAAATTTTTCGTATTCTTGAGGAGATAACCGAGGTTTCTCATCCTGTTATTATTCTAACTGGGGGAGAGCCTTTACTCAGGAAGGATCTTCTTGATATAGCAAGAAAGGCGGTAAGTCTCGGTTTAAAGCCTGTGCTTGCAACCAATGGAACACTTCTTACTCCTGAGCTTGCAAGGGAACTTAAAGAAGCTGGTATCTCAAGGGTAAGTATTAGTCTTGATGGAGCAAGCCCTCAGTCCCATGATAATTTTAGAAAAATGCCAGGTGCCTTTGAAGGGGCTATGCGGGGGATTAGGATTCTTAAAGAAGTAGGGCTTCCCTTCCAGATAAATACCACCATTACTGCTGTTAATGCAGAAGAGCTTCCCAAGGTGCATGAACTTGCAAAAAGTCTTGGGGCTGTTGCACATCACATTTTTCTCCTTGTGCCTGTGGGAAGGGGAAAGGAGCTTTCAGAAGAAAGCCTCTCCCCTGAAAAATACGAGGCTCTTCTTCACTGGTTTTATGAACAAAGGGAAAAGTCGGGGCTTCATTTAAAGGCAACCTGTGCTCCTCATTATTATCGCATAATGAGGGAAAGGGCAAGGGCAGAAGGAAAAGAAGTTACCTATGAAACCTTTGGGCTTGATGCTGTAACAAGAGGCTGTCTTGCAGGGGTTGGCTTCTGCTTTATCTCTCACAGGGGAATTGTTCAGACCTGTGGATATCTCGAAATTCCCTGTGGAGACCTTCGAAAAAACACCTTCAAGGAGATCTGGGAAAACTCTGAAGTTTTCAATAAATTGAGGAATTTTAGTCTCTACAAAGGAAAATGCGGAAAATGTGAATATATCAGAGTTTGCGGAGGATGTAGAGCCCGGGCTTATGAAGCCAAAGGAGATTATCTCGAAGAAGAACCCCTTTGCACCTATCAGCCTAAAAAAGCTGAAGCGTTAAGTCAAAAATCTGCTTAGCAAGCTCCTCTTTGGACAAATTTATAAACTCCTTTTCAAAATTAGGACCAAGAATTAGATAATCAGAGGCACCTGCCCCTATGGTTTCAACAGGATTGGCAACAAGAATATCAAAGGCCTTTTCTTTCCTTTTAATAAGGGCATAGTCCCTTAGTTTTTCCCTTTCTTCAAGGGCAAAGCCAACGGTTATTTGATGTTTTTTTTGTGTGGAAAGGCCTTTTGCAATATCAGGGGTTAATTCAAGGTGAAGGACAAGGTCCTTTTGTTTTTTGATTTTTCCTGGGAAAGGGTTTTTGGGCCTAAAATCACAGGGAGCTGCTGCAAAAATGGCTATATCAACCATGGGAAAAATTTCTTTTGCCTGATTATACATCTCTTCTGTTGTTGAGACAGGAATAATTTTCGGATAGGGAATGCTATGTGTATAATCGAGCCTTGGCAAGTTCTCTTTTATTTCTCCACCACCCCAGATTAAATACACCTCTGCCCCACGGTAATAGGCCTCTTTTAAAAGGAAAAAAGCGGTCTTTCCAGAAGAGGCATTGGTTATATAGCGAACCTGATCTAAGTATTCTTTCGTTGGACCGCCAGTTATTAAAATCTTTTTTCCCAAAAGGTCCTTTTCTTTAAAATGAGCTTTTACCAGTTCAAAAATTTCCTCTGGTTCTGGAAGTCTTCCCTTTCCTACTTCACCGCAGGCAAGCTCACCCTCAGAGGCTTCATAAACAAAGTATCCATATGAGCGAAGGACTTTTAAGTTTTCCTGAGTTGCAGGATGCTCAAGCATAGCGGTATTCATAGAGGGAAAAAGATAAACAGGAGAGCGTGTGGCTAAAAGAAGGGCAAGAAGTAGTTCACTTGCCTGTCCGCATCTTAATTTAGAAAGAAATGAGGCTGTTGCAGGCAAAATGAGAATGAGATCTGGCCATCTGGCAAGTTCAATGTGAGGAATGGAACCAGAGGATAGAAAAAAATCTGCATTGGTATAGGTTTTTTCTCCAGTGAGGGCTGAAAACAAAAGAGGTTGAGCAAAGTTTTCTGCACCAGTTGAAAGGACCGCCTTTACTTCAGCCTCTTCTTTTTTCAAAAGACGGATTAGTTCACAGGCTTTATAAAGGGCAACTCCACCACAGATTCCAAGAAGTATTCTGCGATTACTTAACACCGGTTAGAAAAACTATAATTCTTACATCTGTCTGAACCCAGCCTTCCTTAATACTTATAAAAGCCTGCCCATCTTGACGCTTAAAGGCAAGAAAGGTAGTTTGCGAGGTAAAACTTCCAACCTCCTGCCAGCCAAGAGTTTTCATCTGAACCCTGTAAAATTCAACAAGATCACTTGCCTTATAGTTTCCTTTAAAAACGAGGATGCCTGTAATAATACCCCCTGTTTTTAGAATGGCACTATCTGAAGGCTGATAACTTAAACCCTTTAAAACCGGAATATTGGGAATGGGATAAACAATATCACTTTGAGCCTCTATCTTTTCAGGAGTAATAACTTCCACTTTATCCTCTTGAGCAAAAAGATTTCCTGAAAGAAATAGAAACAACCCAAAAAAGATTATTAAAATTTTTTTCCCCATAAAGGCCCCCTGAAGTTTTTTTTATTTAAATAATCATAACTCTTTCATCCCATTTGTCAAACCTTGGATAGGTTCATTTGAAATTTCAAAAATTGCTCACTCAGGTAGCCGCAAGCTATAGCTTATAAATGAAATTTAATTTTGATTTTTGCAGTAGTCTCAACCTAAAAGGTGCATAAGATTTTGAAATTTTTTGAATTTTGCGAAATTCCCAACCTTCAGGTTGCGTGTTTTTTTTTCGCAGGCTAAAGGTCTTGCGGCTATTTAAAACGACTTATTTTGAAAAAAACTTGATTAAAAATAAATAAAGCCCGGAAGACTCCCCGGGCTTTACTACTCACAAACTACACCTTAGAAACTATACCTCAAAATTGCCTTTCCAGTGTAGGAGCTGTAGTCTGAGTTAAAGTCTGCAGAGCCTGAGACCTCAAAATTCCATCTCTTATTGTAAATGTAATTCAACCCTGCATTCACTCCATAGGTGGTATCACTAATGCTTCTCTTGACCTTGTTTGTAGTTCCAGCAACCGTAACCAGGGCTTCAACATCGTTGTCAGATATAGCCTGCTCGACCTTTGCCCCAAAGTAGTATCTTGCAAGGCCCTTT
>CAZQQV010000023.1:0-22082 GCA_964595655.1 uncultured Caldimicrobium sp. | reverse complement strand
AAAAAAGCCTGCGTGATTTGAAATATCCCTTTTTTGGAGTAATCTTATATTTCAAATGGAGAAAGACCTTGCTGTTGTCTTGTTGAGTAGTGGAATGGATAGTGCGGTTTGTGCAAGTGTTGCAAGTCTTAATTATCGCCTTGCCTTTCTTCATGTGCAATATGGCCAAAAAAGTGCAGCTAAGGAGCTTGAGTGTTTTTTGAAACTTTGTGATTTTTTTAAACCTGAAAAGGTTTTAATTGCAGAGGCCCCATTTTTGAAAAAAATTGGAGGCTCAAGCCTTGTTTCAGAAGACCTTCCTATTCCAGAAGAGGAAGAAGAGGGTATTCCCTCAACCTATGTTCCCTTTAGGAACGGAGTTTTTTTAAGTATTGCAGCTTCCTGGGGAGAAGCCATAGGGGCTAAAAAGATTTTTATAGGGGTAAACCAGATAGATTTTTCTGGATATCCCGATTGCAGGGATTCTTTTATTAGGGCCTTCAATCTGGCTATAAAAGAAGGAACAAAGCCTGAAACCCAGCTTGAAATAGAAGCTCCCCTTCTTAATTTGAGCAAAATAGAAATTCTTAAGCTTGGTTTAAAACTGGGAACTCCCTTTGAGCTTACCTGGTCCTGCTATAAAAATACTGAGCTTGCCTGCGGGAAATGTGCCTCCTGTAGATTGAGGCTTAAAGCCTTTAAAGAGGCAGGTATCAAGGACCCTATTCCCTATCAGGAAGAATGAGAAAATTTGTGTGTAAGAGATGTGGTTTTTGCTGTAAAGGAGAAAGCACAGTTTCTCTCTCTGAAAAAGAAATTCAAAGAATAGCAGAATATCTTGGGCTTTCAAGGGAAGAATTTTTGGAAAAATACACTGTAAAAAAGGGAGAAAAACGCATCGAGATGAAGGTAAAAGAAGGATATTGCATTTTCTACGATAGAGTAAAAAGACTTTGTAGAATTCATCCAGTAAAGCCTGAAAAATGTAAAGAATGGCCCTTAGTTTCTGCCCTTTTTAGAGACGAAGAAAATTTTTTGATCATAAAGGAATCTTGCTTAGGATTAAAGGACTTTACTTTCATTGATATTGTTAACTTAAATCTTGAAAAAATTTAAATTAGTTTTAAAATTAACTTTAAGGTTAAATTAATAAACTTTCGCGGGGGATGGAGATGGAGAAACTTCAAAAAATTGAATACTACAAAAAACTTGGTTTGAAGATTACACCTCAGAGGCTTGCTATTCTTGAATATCTTGAAAACAATCGGGAGCACCCTTCAGCGGAGGACATTTATAATGCTTTAAAAGAACGTTTTCCCAGTATGTCCTTTGCCACAGTTTATAACACTCTTGAAGTCCTTATGGAAAAAGGGCTGATAAAGGAAATTGGTATTGATAGCAGTAAAAAAAGATTTGATCCTGTGGTTCACCCTCACCATCATTTTATTTGTAAGAAATGCGGAAAGATTCTTGATGTGGAGAAGGATTTTGACATAACCATTCCCCAAGAGCTTAGTGGATATAAAATATTTGATTTTCAGGTGGTCTTTTCAGGGCTTTGTCCTGAATGTAAAGAAGATTAAAGAGAAAGGAAATTAATGAAGATTGGTTTTATTGGTCTTGGAAATCTTGGAAAAGAGATTGCAAAGAGAATAATTCAGGGTGGTTTTTCTATCCGGATTTGGAATAGGACCCCTGATAAAGCCAAGGACTTAGGGGTTGAAATTGCAGAGAGTCCCGAGGATCTTGTTAACACCTGCGATCCTATTTTCGTGATTGTTTTTGATAGTGCAGCTTCGAAGGAAGTTATTTTTGGTGAAAAGGGGCTTATCAAAGGAGAGCTTTCAGGAAAAACCATTATTGATATGACCACCAATGATCCAGCTTATGTTCGGGAAGCTGAAAAAAACTGAGGGAAGTTGGTGCCTATTACATTGATGCTCCTGTTCTTGGAAGTGTGGTTCCTGCAAGAAAAGGGGAGTTAACCCTTTTGCTTGGCGGTGTTAGAGAGAAAGCAGAGGCCTATAATGAGATCTATAAGACCTTTGCAAAAAATATTTATTATGTAGGGGAGGCAGGGAAGGCAAGCGAGCTTAAATTAATTAATAACTTTATTTTAGCTACTTTTATGGAAGCCATAGCTGAAGCCGTCTCTCTTGGGGAAAAACTTGGATTTTCAAAGGATTTGCTTGTTGAGGTTCTTGGAAATGGAGCTGGAAAGTCTATGATTCTTGAGGTAAAAAAACAAAAGCTTCTTGAAGAGGATTTTTCCACCCATTTTAGTGCAGATCTTATGTATAAAGATCTCTATTACTTAACGAAACTTCTCAAAGAGAAAGGGGAGATTTCCTTTACAGCCTCTGTTATAAAGGAACTTTATGGCCTTGTAAAAAAGAGGGGTCTTGGATCACAGGATTTTTCAGTAATTTACAAGGTTCTCAAAGAATTGTAGTTCTAAAAAAGACCTCTTGACAAAGCTTTTATAGGTAGTTATTTTTAATAATAAGTTAATATGGGCCCGTAGCTCAGCTGGTTAGAGCCACCGGCTCATAACCGGAAGGTCCCAGGTTCGAGTCCTGGCGGGCCCATAAATAGAATTTATGTTCCTTAAAGTTAGAGACTTTTATCAATTTCTTGAAAACCTTGCTCCTTTAAGAATAGCTGAAAAAAAGGATGTAAATGGTTTACAAATTGGTTCCTTTGAAGCCAGGGTTTCAGGAATAGTTCTTGCTGTAAATCCAATTTTTTCGGTCTTTAAGGAGGCAGTTGAGAAAGGATGTAATTTGATTATCACTCATCACCCCCTTTTCTATCAACCCCTCACTTTTATTCATCAAGATGAGCCTCCTGGAAATCTGATATATTTTGCCATTGAAAATAGGTTAAACCTACTTTCCTGGCATACGCCTCTTGATAAAGTTTCCTTTGGCGTTAGTGAGGCCCTGGCAAGGGCTTTGGATCTTGAGACTGAGGACTTTGTTATTAAAGAAGAAGAGGGGTATGGGTTCGGGAAGGTGGTAAATTTAAAAAAATGTGTTAAGCTTGAAGCCCTGGCAAAAAAGGTAAAAAAATTAATAAAAAGCTGGGTAATGCTTGTTGGGGACCCTGAGAAGGAGATAGACAAAGTAGCTATTTGTGGTGGATCAGGGGGATTTTTAAAGGACTATCTAAAAGAAAGGGGAATAAATACCTTAATTACTTCAGATGTAAAGTATCATCAGGCCCTTTCAGCTCTTGAGGAGGGTTTTAATTTTATTCTTATTGATCATGGAATTGCTGAATCCTTTGTTCTTGAAGTTCTAAAAGAAAAGATTTTAACCTTTCTTAAAGAAAAAGGAGAAAACCTTAAAATTTATCTTCATAAAGAGGAGAGTCCTTATAAAATTGTTTGAGAGGGGAGGGGACAATGCAAGAAGATATAGCGCGATTAATAGAGCTTCAAAAAATTGATCTTGAAATTTTACGATTAGAAAGGTCTATTTCAGAGATCCCTCAGGAACTTAAAAAAGCCAAAAAGGAAAGCGAGATACTCAAAGAAAAACTCAATATTCTTGAAAAAACTATAGAAGAAAAAGAAAAGCAAAAAAATCTTTTTGAAGAAGAGCTTAAAGAGGAACAGAAAAGACTTAAGCAAACCCAGGCAAGGCTTACTCAGATTCGTGGCTCAAGGGATTATCAAATTCTTCTGAGAGAAATTGAGGAAATGAAAAAGACTATTCGGGCAAAGGAGGATGAAATTCTTAAACTCATGGAGGAGATTGAAAAGCTTGAGAAGGAAAGGGATAATTTGAAGGCCCAACTTGAGAAGGTTCAGGCTGTGCTTGATGAGGAAACCAAAAAATTTGAAAAATTCTGTGAAGAGATAAATGCAGAGAAGCAAAAACTTCTTGAGAAGAGAAGTAAAATAGCAGGAAAGATTTCAGCTGGAATCCTTAAAAAATATGAGCTAATCAGAGAGAAAAAAGGTGGTATTGGGATTGCAGCTGTTGAAAATGGTATCTGCGAGGGCTGTTTTATGTCTGTTCCTCCCCAGCTTTACAACGAGCTTCAAAAGGACAATCGTTTCTATGAATGTCCCCACTGCAAAAGAATAATTTATTACAAGCGAATTTATCATAAGGAAGAAGAGCACCTTCCCGAGACTTCCTAATTTTTCAATGATTTTTAAGATACAAGATAATCTTCAGGACCTTGAGGTAATCTTAAAGGAAGTTTCTCATTTAATTAAAAGGGGAAAGGTAGGTGCCATTCCTACAGAGACCTTTTATGGGCTCTGTGCTAATCCCTTTTCTGAAGAGGCTTTAAAGCGCCTTTTTTATTTTAAAAAAAGACCTCCTGATAAGCCCATTTTGTTACTGCTATCCTCTCTTGATGACTTAACAAGGGTTTGTGCAAGAATCCCTGGGATGGCTTTAAAGCTTATTAAGGCCTTCTGGCCTGGGCCTTTGACCTTGGTTTTGCCAGCTAAAAGGGGCTTGTCTCCTCTTTTGACAGCGGGAACTTATACCATTGGGGTTAGGCTTTCTTCCTGTGAATTAACGAGAAAGATTGCAAGGGCCTTTGGCGGGCCTATTACTGGAACCAGTGCTAATATAAGCGGAATGCCCCCTTGTAAAACTGCAGAAGAGGTTTTAAAACAAATTCCTGAGATAGACTTTGTTGTGGATGCTGGAGAAACTAAGGGGGACTTACCCTCAACGGTGATAGAGGTCTTAGATAAAGAGGTAAAATTGATCAGGGAAGGTGCTATAGCCTTTGAAGAGATTCTAAAAGTTATAGAGAAAAACTAAGTGAGGGCTTGAGGATGAAGATAGCGGTTTGTGGGAAAGGTGGGGTAGGGAAAAGCACAGTGGCTGCCCTTTTAATAAAGGCGTTCCTTGAGGAGGGCTATAGAGTGCTTGCTATAGATGCTGATCCAAGCCCCCATCTTGCAAGGCTTCTTGAGATAAAAGAAAAAATTACACCTATAGCAGAAATGACAGACCTTTTGGCTGAAAGAGCTGAAAAATCAGGGCCCTATTACACCCTAAACCCCAAAATTGACGATCTTCCTGAAAAGTTTATGTATAAAAGAAATGGATTAAACTTGATGGTACTTGGTGCCATTAGAACTGCAGGTGGCGGATGTGCCTGCCCTGAACAGACTGTGTTAAGGAGGCTTCTTACTTATTTACTTCTTACTTCCAAGGATGTGGTGATTGTGGATATGGAGGCAGGGGTTGAGCACTTTGGAAGAGCAACGGTTGCGCCCATTGATATCCTTCTTGTTATAACCCTTCCTCAAAGGGGAAGTATAGAAACCACCCAGCAGATTTTGAGACTTGCAGAAGAATTAAGACTTAAAAGGGTCTATGTGGTTGGAAATCGCGTAAAAGATGAGGTTCAAGAAGACTTTTTAAGAAGGGAATTCGGAGAGAAATATTTACTTTCTCTTCCAGGAGATGAAGATTTTGAAAGAAGAGAGTTTGAGGGAAAGGGCCTTCTTGATTATAATGGTTCTGTTTATTCAAAGATAAAAGAACTTAAGAGAAAAATTGAGGAGTTTAGCAGTGAAGCTTCCTGATGTGCAAAATCTTGAACCCTCATATCAGCTTCCCATTGAAAAAGTTGGTATAAAGAACCTTCGTTATCCTATAAAAGTCCTTGACAGAGCAAGGGGATTTCAGGCAACTGTTGGAGAATTTAATCTCTATGTGGATCTTCCTTCGCACTTTAAGGGTACTCATATGAGCAGATTTATTGAGGTTTTAAATGAATTTAGAGATGAAATTCATGTGAAAAATATAAGCGAAATTCTGAAAAAATTAAAAAAAAGACTTAACGCAAGATCGGCTCATCTTGAGGTTTATTTTCCCTATTTTATTGAAAAGAAGGCCCCTGTAACAGGTATACCCTCTCTTATGGAATATCATGCCTTTATGATAGCAAGTTTATCCAGCAAAAAGGTTGACCTTATTCTTGGGGTCAAAGTTCCTGTTATGACCCTTTGCCCTTGCTCCAAAAGTATTAGTGAATACGGAGCACACAATCAAAGGGGAATTGTGACAGTGGCAGTAAGATCTAAGGAATTTATCTGGCTTGAAGAACTCATTGAAATTGCCGAAGAAAGCGCCTCAAGCCCTGTATATCCCCTGTTAAAAAGACCTGATGAGAAGTATGTCACAGAAAGAGCTTACGAAAATCCTAAATTTGTAGAAGATGTGGTAAGAGGGGTTGCCTTTCAATTATTAAAGAGAAAAGAGATCTATTGGTTTTCCGTTGAAGCTGAAAATATGGAATCCATTCACGGACATAACGCCTATGCCTGTATTACCTATCCTGTTAAAGATTATTCTTCGGAGAGCTCAATTTCCAAATAGGAATAGCCGCATTCGTAGCATTTGACATCAATAATATGATCTATCAAAGCTACATAAAGGGTATCTGCTCCACATTGTTTACAAATTTCTCCTATTTTTTCTTCCTCTATAGTCTTTAAAAGATCCTCTTTGATATCTTCAGGTATATCAGGATCAAATAATACTTTCATATATCCTCCTAAAGAATAAACAATTTGCTAAACTTTATAGAAAAATTTTATCAAAGATTATCTAAATGTAAAGGGGATTTAAAAAAAATTTTAAAAAATTTTGCCCTTAATAAGGGTATCCCTTTCAAAATCCTTTGATTTCTCAGGAAAATCAAGAAGAAAATGGGTTCCTCGAGATTCCCTTCTTGTAAGAGCTGATCTGAGAATTAACTCGGAAACAATGGTTATATTTTTAAGTTCCATAAGGTCTAAGTCAAGATAAAGGCCTTTCCAGGTATTTTCAATTTCTTCTCTTATAAAGTTTATTCTTCTTAGGGCAAACTCAAGCATTTTTACGGATCTTACAATTCCGGCAAAATCCCACATAATTTTTCTTACAAGATCCCAGTTGTGGGAGATAAAGACTTTCTCTTCTTTAATTTCTTTCACTTCAGGTTCCTTAAGCTTGGGAAGCCGGGCATGGGCATTTTTAAAATCTTTAAAAAGCTCTTTTATTTTAAGATAGGCCTGGTGTGAAAAAACCAGGGCTTCAAGAAGGGAGTTTGAGGCAAGCCTGTTTGCTCCGTGAAGCCCTGTGCAGGCACACTCACCTATGGCAAAAAGATTGGGAATATCTGTTTGTCCCCAGATATTGGTTAGTATTCCACCACAAAGATAGTGAGCTGCAGGGACAACGGGAATGGGCTGAGTGGTTATGTCAATTCCGAACTTGAGACAGGTTTCATAGATGTGGGGAAATCTTTTTTTGATATAATCTGAAGGTAGATGGGTAATATCAAGATAGACACATTCTCCACCAGTTCGTTTTAACTCCATGTCAATGGCACGGGTTACAATATCTCTTGGGGCAAGCTCTTTTCTTATAGGATCATATTTATGCATAAAGGGTTGACCCTCGGGATTAAGAAGAATTCCTCCCTCTCCCCTTAGGGCTTCACTTATAAGAAAGTTTTTGGCTTTAGGATGATAAAGACAGGTTGGATGAAACTGGAAAAACTCCATATTGGCAATGGTAACCCCTGCAAGGTAAGCCAGGGCAATTCCATCTCCTGTGGCTGTATCTGGATTACTGGTATAAAGATAGACCTTTCCAGCACCTCCTGTACAGAGAGCTACCACTGGGGATACAAAAATTTTTACCTTGGAATGAATTAAATCAAGAGCAAGTACTCCAACTACTCTGCAGGTCTCTGAAGAACATTCCCTATCAAGAAGAAGATCCACAGCAAAATGGTTTTCAAGAATGAGAATGTTAGGGGATTGAAGGACCCTTTCAATCAGGGCTCTTTCAATAGCCCTTCCTGTATAGTCTCCCACATGAAGAATTCTTCTTCTTGAATGTCCACCTTCAAGGGTTAGATGAAATCTTTTGGGATTTTCAGGGTCTCTATCAAAAGAAACCCCCCATTCAATGAGTTCTTTAATTCTTTCAGGGGCACTTTTAACCACAAGTTCCACAACCTCAGGCTTGCAAAGCCCATCTCCAGCAATAAGGGTATCCTGAATGTGAAGATCAAAGTGGTTGTCTTCACTTTGCACGCAGGCAATTCCCCCTTGAGCAAGGGCAGTTGCCGTGTCAAAGGCTCTTTTTTTGGTAAGAATGGTTACCTCTCCAAGCTCCTTAAGCTTTAAGGCAAGAGATAACCCTGCAATTCCTGAACCAATTATAAGAAAATCCGTCTTGATAATTTCCATAGACTTAAATTATTCCTCCTTTTTAGCTTCGTATTTTCTTTCAATAAAGTATTCAAAAAGGGCAGGACCACTTTTAAAAAAATGAGGTGAGGCATAGGCAGTTTTTTCACAGAATTTTATGTCTCCCTTTTTTTCAGTGTGGATGGCTGAATCAAAGATAAGCCAGGGAACAGGTTTTATGGAATGGGTTCTTATGGGAATGGGAGTAAGATGATCACAACAAACAAGGATTCTAAAGTTGTCTGTAACCTCGGGAAGCCTCTCAAGAAGATACCTTACAATTCTTCTGTCGAAGTCATCAATGGCCTTGATTTTTAATTCAAGATTTCCTTCATGGCTTGCTTCATCTGGGGCTTCCACATGGATGAGAAGAAAATCGCACTCCTTTAAGGCCTCAATTCCATAATCTACCTTTCCCTCATAATTGGTATCAATATATCCCGTTGCCCCTGGAACCTCTATTACTTTTAATCCAGCAAGTTTTGCAAGCCCCTTTATTAGATCCACCGCTGAAATGGCAGCACCCTTTAATCCGTACTTCTCTTCAAAGGGCTCAAGTTCAGGGGTTCTTCCCTGCCCCCAGGGCCAAATGGCATTGGCTGGCCTTTTATTCTCAAGTTTCCTTCTTTGATTTATAGGATGTTTCTCAAGGATCTCAATGGCTTTGAGGATAAATTCCTTAAGATAGGGTTCCTCATCATAAGTCTGAAAGGCAAACCAGACATTTTTTCCAATTAAATCATGAGGAGGATAGGTATGAAGTCCTCCCGATCCCCCTCTCCAGATGAGAATATGTCTGTAACTCACTCCAGGGATGATTTCAATTTTATCTGTTGCTGCCTTGTGGTTTATGCTGTTTATTAATTCTATGGCCTCTTCTGTGGAAATGTGCCCTGCAGAATAGTCCTCCATAATGAGTTCCTTACCTTCAAATCTTAAAGTGACAAGATTACATCTGTATGCCACATCCTCTGGACGAAGCACTATTCCTCTTGCAGCAGCCTCAATGGGACCTCTTCCCGTGTATTTTTCTTCAGGGGGATATCCAAGAAGCCCCATAATGGCTACATCAGAGCCAGGATGCATGCTTGGTGGCACAGTTTGACAACTTCCAATTTCCCCATAACTTGCAAGAAAGTCCATTCCCGGGGTTATGGCAACTTCAAGAGGAGTCTTACCATCAAGCTCTTTTAAAGGAAAGTCTCCCATTCCATCTGCAATAAGAAGGATATATTTCCTTGGCCCAGAAAACCTTTTTTCCTCCTTTTTAGATGCTTTAGCAGATTTTTTTCTTTTGCTACCTTTTTCTTTAGTTTCAGCCATGCCTTCCCCCTCTTAATACTTATTTAATAATACTTATTTAAGAAATCGGGCTAAAAGAAAGGATAATTTAAAAAATAAGTAGAAAAAGAGAGTTAACAAGATCTGCCCAAAAAAATCTGCAGGAGAAAAAAGAAGAGAGAGCATATAAAAACTAACCAAAAAATAAAGTTTTCTTTTGCGATATAATTCTTCTGTTATAAGATCTTCTCTTATAAGTAGAGCAAAAAGTAGGGGTATTTGAAAGATAATTGTAGAAAAAAGGACTACCTTAAGTAAGAAGAAAAGAAAAGCTGAGAGGCGAAGATTGTTTTCAAAATTTTTTCCAAAATAGAGAAAAAATTTCAAAAAAAGGGGAGTTAAGAAAAAATAACCAAAGATTACTCCTAAAGCAGAAAGAACAACTGAAAGAATAAGCAATTTTTTAAAAAGGCGTCTTTCATATTCGTAAAGTTCCTCTGAGATAGCACGAAAGACCCTTATAATTAAAAAAGGAAGGGTTAAGGCCAAGGCAATATAAAAGGAAGCCCTTAAAACCACAAATAGGGCCTCTTCAAGGCTTATGAAAACAAGACCTTTCTCTTTTAACAGGTGAAAATAGGGAAAAAGGAGATAGGGAAATATTTTGGGAAATAAAAGGAAAACACAAAGCCAGGAAGTAAAAAGAAAAACCAAATAAACAATAAGTTCTTTTCTTAGTTTGGAGAGAATTCCAAATTCAAAAAAGTTAGGAAGGTTTACTCTGCTCATTATTTTTTGGATCTAAGTTATCAAGAAGTTTTAAGGGGTCCTTAATATCTTCTTTTATATTTTCTATTTCCCTTTTGGCTTCTTTGAATTCCTTTTCTACCTCTTCAAGTTCAAGCTCTTTTTTTAATTCATCTACAGCCCTTTTTATTTCAAGGGAAAGCTTTGCAAGAAATCTTCCAACCTCTGGAAGTCTTTCAGGCCCAAGCACAATAAGAGCCACAAGAAAGATAATAAGGGCCTCACTAAAACCTATATTAAACACTATTCTATATACCTCCTTGGGATGGCTCGTCCAAGATTACAAAATAACTCATAGGAAATGGTATCAGCAAGTTGAGCAAGTTCATCTGCAGGTACCTCTTCCCTTTCACCACCAAGGAGGATTACCTCCTCACCCAGTTTGGGGCTTTCTATTTCGGTAAGATCAAGAAAAAGGGCCTTCATGGAGATAGTTCCTACAACCGGAACCCTTTTATTTCTGATTACCGCAAACCCCCGGTTGCTGAGTATTCTCGGATAGCCATCTCCGTATCCCACAGGCACAATCCCAAGCAAGGTATCCCTTTTGGCTGTAAAAGTTGGCCCATAGCCAGCAGATTCCCCTTTTTTAACTTTTTTGATTTCAACAAGCCTTGATTTTAGGGTCATAACTGGTTTTAATTTAATATAAGCCCTTGCCTTATTTGAGGGATAGGCTCCATATATGGCAATACCTGGTCTTACAAGATTTCCAAGGAAGCCTTTATTAAAAATCAAGCCAGCTGAATTGCAAAAATGAATATATTTTGGCGAAAAACCCGCTTTTAAAAGGGTATCCAAAGCCCTTTTGAAGTTTTCTATCTGTTCCTGGTAAAGGTCCGACTCTGGATTTTCTGCAGAGGCAAGGTGAGTCATAACTCCTGTTAGGTGTAATTGGGGATTTTCCTTTAATTTTGCGAAAAGGGTTTCAAGTTCCTCAAGGGGGAGACCAAAACGGTGCATCCCTGTCTCAAGCTTTAGGTGAAATTCAAGACTTACTCCTTTTCTGAGAGTAAAGTCTATAAGCCATTCAAGTTGGAAAAAATTGGTAACTGCGGGAATAACCCTTAAGTTTTTTATTTCTGGAAGCCAGTCTTTTTCAAAGCCCGAAAGAAGAATGAGGGGATGAATAAAGCCTGCTTTTCGAAGAAGCTGGGCCTCAAAGATTTCAGAAAGCCCAAAACCAAAAACTCCTTCCCTGGATAAGGCCTTTGCCACTTCAATAAGGCCATGCCCATAAGCATCATTTTTAATCACAGGAAGAATCTCAGTCCCCTCAGGAATAAGGGCTTTAAGGGCCTTTAAATTTTCTCTTAAATTATATAGATTTATTTCAAGGATTTTTGGCCAGAAAATGGAATAAGCCTCCTTAAAGTCTTGGATTTAAGCCTGCGTCTTTTTATGTTTAATATAATCTGAGGCTGAAAGTCCAGCTATACAGCCTTCACCCACAGCTTTGGCAAGCTGAAGAGGAGGGCCTGTTAAATCTCCACAGGCAAAAATCCCCTCCACACTGGTTTGCATTTTTTTATCAACCCTGACATAACTGAAAGTCTCCGGGTCAAGCTCAACCCCAAGGGGCGCTATAAGCTCAAGGGCCCCTTTGGCACCAATTTCAATAAAAATTCCATCAACCTCAAGAATTTTTTCACCCTCCAAAATAAGCCCCTTTACCTCTTCTTCTCCGAGAATATCTACAGGTTTTTGTTTAATCACTTCAACTGAAAGACCAGAAAGCTCTTCTTCCATCCCTTCTATCTCTTTGAGAGGAATAAGATATACCTTTTCGGCAAATTGAGTCAAAGTTTTGACACCATGAAGAGCTGCAGAGCCATCTCCAATAACTGCCACCTTTTTCCCCCGATAAAACCAGGCATCGCAATCCACACAATAGGAAAGGCCCCTTCCCACAAATTGTTCTTCTCTCTTTAAAATTTTCTTTTTTCTTTTAACTCCGATAGCAAGAATTAAGGCCTTTCCTTTAAATTTTTTTCCCTTTTCTGTTTCCACAAGAAAAGTTTTATCTTCAAGTATTTCAAGCTTAACAGCGTCTTCTTTAAGAATTTCAGCCCCAAATTTTTCGCATTGGGCAATTCCTGCTGAAAGAAGTTCTTTTCCATCAATTTTCTCTCTGAATCCAAAGTAATTTTCAATATGAGCTTGGTAAAGGGCGCTTCCTTCTGGTTTTCCAAGAATAAGAACGCTGTGTTTTCTTCTTGCCGCATGAATTCCTGCCTGAAGCCCTGCAGGCCCAGCTCCAATAATGATAATTTCATACTCCTTCATCTTCTACCTCCCCTTCAGGGTGAACCTCTTGTTCTAATTCCTCTTCTTTTAATTTTATTCTATATTCTTCATAAAACCAGTTATAAAGATCTGCCAGTTTGCACTCTCTTGAACAAAAGGGGCGATAGGGATTCCCCTTCCAGAAGGTCTTCTTTTTACAAATGGGGCATTTAATTGATTTTAGGGTATAAGCCATAAAGCCCTGTCTTCAAGGGTATTAACAAGTTTTGTGGCAACAGATCCAAGAAGAAGCCCCTTAAATCCACCTTCTCCTCTCTTACCAAGAATCACAGTTTTATATTCCCCTCTCTTAACTTCCTTTAGAATTTTATAAAAAGGGCCAAGAAATGAGGTAGTCACTTTAAAGAAAATTTTCTCTGAAGGAAGCTCTTTTTCCTCAAATTGATTTTTAATTTTATTGAAAAAGTGGGAAACTTTTTCTGGTAGAGGAGCTTTAGGAAGATCATCTAAAGCCCCTTCCCACAAAAAGGACTTTCCAAGCAAGGGAAGAACATGTAAAAAAGTTATCTCATAATCCTTTAAAAAAGGCAAAATTTCAATTACATACCTTGTCACTTTTAATCCGCTTTCTCCACAGTCAATGGCGCAGAGTAACCTTCTGTTGAAATCTTCCCCTCTTATGATCCAAAGGGGCTTATTCGAGTAAAGAATCAACTTTTGGGTAAGAGATCCCGCCCAAAGAGAAGCGAGCCTTCCAAGTCCTCTTTTCCCAGTAAGAATGGCAGTAAAATTTTTATTTTCCAAAAATTGAAGTATAGAAGTTGCTATATCCCTATCTGTAAAATCCACTACATAATGTGGTGTAACTTCTACTCTTTGGGAAAAGTATTTAATAGCCCTTTCAAAGCATTCTTGTATTTTGATTTTGGCTTCTTCACAAAATTTTTCAAATTCCTCCTCTCGTTTAACTTCTTTAAGATAATCTCTTTGCGGATGTATAAGGACCTGAGGAATGGTTATTACATGAAAAAGGGTTAATTCAATTTCAGTTCCCTCAAAGAGAACCCCTAAATAATCAAGAATTTTTTTGCAAGGGGGAGCCTCCTCGTAACATATTAAAAGGTGGGGTTTAATTTTTGTTCTTTCAAAATCCATTTTTTAAAATCCTCAAGATATTTTTTCACAGTTTTTTTTCCTGTTCCTCCAGAAATTTCTCGTCTCTTTAAGGCGTGCTCAATGGTAAGCCATTCATAAACATCCTCTGAAATTAAAGGAGAAAAGCTCTGAAATTCCTCCAAGGTCAATTCTTCAAGCTTTTTTCCCGATTTTTCAGCATAGAGAACGATTTTTCCAGTAAGATGATGGGCAGATCTAAAGGGAAGCCCTTTTGTTACAAGATAGTCGGCAAGTTCTGTTGCAAGAAGATAACCCTCTTTTAAGAGGGTTTCAAGCCTTTCTTTTTTGAGGATGATACCTTGAACCAAGAGAGTTGCCATTTTTAAAGAAGCCATGGTGGTTTTTAAGGCCTGAAAGATTGGGGGCTTATCCTCCTGCATATCCCGATTGTAACTTAAGGGAAGATTTTTAAAGAGGCTCATGAGTTGAAAGAGATTGCCTAAAACAGAGGAGGCCTTTCCTCTTATAAGTTCTGCAGCATCGGGATTTTTTTTCTGAGGCATGATAGATGAGCCAGAGCAAAGACTATCAGGTAAATCAATAAAAGAAAATTCAGGGCTCATCCAGAGAACAAGCTCTTCACAAAGTCTTGAAAGATCAAGCATGATAAGGGTTAAAATAAATAGAATTTCCATGACAAAGTCCCTTGAGCTTACTGCAAGGACACTGTGAGGATGGGGTGCAATAAAGCCCAGTTCCTTTGCCATAAAGGTTCTATCAAGGGGGAAACCGCACCCTGCAAAGGCAGAGCTTCCAAGGGGTGAAAGTTTAGCCCGCTTTTCCCAGTCAAGAAGTCTTTCATAATGAAATCTCATAGCCTCAGCATAGGTGGTTATCCAGTGGGAAAAAAGAACTGGTTGGGCATGCTGAAGATGGGTAAACCCAGGCATTACCACATCCTGGTATTCTTCGGCCTTAAAGATGATAGCCTTCATGAATTCAAGAAGAAATCCTTTAAGAATCCTTTCTTCTTCTAAGAGGTAAAGACGAAGATCAGTAACCACCTGTTCATTTCTTGACCTTCCAGTATGAAGTTTATAAGCAACCTCTCCAACTTTTTCAAAAAGGGCCTTTTCTAAGTTCATGTGGATATCTTCGTATTCCTTTTTAAAAATAAATTTTCCCTCACGAATTTCTTCCTCTATCTCTAAAAGGGCCTTCTCAAGAAGGGAGAGCTCTTCAGAGGTTAAAATACCTGCTTTAAAGAGGGCTTTAGCATAGACAAGGCTTGCCTTGATTTCCGCAAAGGCAAGCACATAGTCAAAAGAAATGGATTCTGTAAAGTCTTCAAAGAATTTGTCTGGTTTTTCCTGAAAGCGTCCACCCCAGGGTTTCTTAAATTTTTCCTCAGACATAAAAACTCCCGATTCCTTGAATTTTTCAAATTTTATCACAAAAAATTTTTTTCTTAAGCTTAGGTTCTTAACAATCTACTAAACATGGTACCTGGCCTTCTAAATACTCAAAAATTGGTCTGTTATTGCAGAGCGAAAAGGTCCCCCTATTTGCAAAGGCAAAAGGTCACCCCCTCTTTTTAATCCTTTTTATCTAAAGTTTTCTTTTTTGACGAAGTCCTCTCTTTTTACCAAATTCCTAATAAGAACTAAGCTTTCCACTTGGATGGTAAATTTCAAAATCTCCCTGAGACTCTTTGGGGCTTCCTTCTATGCAGGCTCTGGACTTTCTTTCTCTATCACAAATTTTTTAAATTTTTAAGTGTTCACATTTCATGTGTACACATTTTATGTGTTTCTATATTTTTTACATAGGCTTAGCATCCTGATAGAGGTTTAGGCCTATGAGTTTATCATGAGAGGGGATGCCTTTTTAGATTTTCAATAAAGGGTGACAAAATCGCTTTGCAATAACATACTCAAAAATTGGTCTTGACAATTAGAATATTATAAACTATAAAAATAGGCATCCTTTAAAAAATTTTGTGTTTCTTCAAAAAATTGATTTTTAAGGGAGGGATTAAGATGCAGGTTAAACAGTCCATTTTAAAGACCATTCAAAAAAAGGTATTTACTGGACTTGGGATATTTTTTATTGTCCTTGTTTTTGGGATGTATTTTTCTTTAAATTGGGTTTATAAAAAGGAGCTCAAAAACACCCTTGAAGCAGACAAAATAGGCCTGGCAGACAGTATCAAACTTCAAGGAGATAGTAATTTTAAAGAGACCCTTCTCTTTGCAGAAAGTGAAGAGATTAAAAAGATTTATCTTTCTTTAAAAGCCGAAGTTGGGGATCTTACAAAGGTAACCGATGAGAATAAAAAGGTCTTTGAAAAGTATGGGAGATTGTTGAGAGATGTTTCTGAGCCTATACTTAAAGCAATTGAGAGAGAAACAGGGGTAAGACCAAAGGTACACTTTCATCTTCCAGGGCCTCGTTCCTTTGTTAGGACCTTCAGAAAGGTGGGAGAAGATGTGAAACTGGATGATCTTTCAGGGTTTAGATTTGCTGTAGCCTCTTCCCAAAAGGAAAAGAAGTCTGTGCTTGGGCTTGAGCCTGGAAGAGAAGGTTTGATTTATCGCACAATTGTTCCCATTGTAATCAGCGGGGAGCTTTACGGCTCTGTTGAATCAGGTCAAGACCTTAAGGTTTATGTAGAAAACTTTTTAAAGGAAAGAAAAGAGCTCACCCATTTTGCTATCATTCTTAAAAAGGATCTGGAAAAGATCATGGACTTTTACATAAAAGAGGGGAAGGCTAAGCTTGTGGGGGATGCCATTCTTTATGCCTCATCCAAAGACTTTGACTCAAAGCTTCTTAATGAGGTTCTTGAGCATGCTAAAAAGGATGAGATCTTTGAGCTGGGAAGTCTTTCTTTTGTAAAAGTTCCTCTTAAGTCCTATAAGGGTGAGGAAATAGGATATATAGTTTTAGGACGGAATATTTCCGCAATTTTATATCTTTTCAGAGGTATCTCTGCAGTTATTATCTTGATTTTTATTTTCTTAGCCCTTTCATATTATGTTTTTCTAAACAGGAGTTTAAAAGGTTGTGCCTCAAATCTTCTTACAACTGCAAAAGCTATGGAGGATTTGGCAAGCGGAAAGGGAGATCTTACTTTCAGGCTTGAAGTAAAGAGTGAGGATGAGATAGGGCTTTTAGCAAGATATTTCAATCAGTTTATGGAAAGCCTTCATAGTATGATAAAGGTTTTTGTTGAAAGGGTGGAAGTGCTTTTTTCTGGTTCAGAACAACTTGAAAGGGAAACAAAGACCCTTGAAGAGACAAGCTATGATTTTAAAGAAAGGGCAGATTTTATTGCCATGTCTTCTACAGAGATTTTGACAAGCATGGAGGAGATTGCAAGATCCCTTCATGAACTTTCCTCTGCCATAACAGAAATATCTCAAAGGGCAGTTGATAGCTCGGGAGTGGTTAAAGAAACAGCTTCAACTGTTGAATTAACCAAAGAGAAAGTGGAACTTCTTATGAGGGCCTCTTCTGAAATTGATGAAGTGGTAAATCTTATCAATAGTATTGCGGAGAAGACCAGTCTTCTTGCTCTTAATGCCTCTATTGAGGCTGCTCGAGCCGGAGAAGCTGGAAAGGGCTTTGCAGTGGTAGCAAATGAGGTAAAAGAGTTAGCAAGGCAGACCCAGGAGGCAACAAAGACAATTGCAGAAAAGATAAGGCTTCTTCAGGAAAGTTCAAAGGAGGTTTCAACGGGAGTTGAAGAAGTTGTAAATCTTATCAGAAAGGTGGATGAAGCCTCAAGTGCTATAGCCTCTGCGGTTGAGGAGCAAACCATTGTGGTTAACACCGTTTCGGATCATATCTTAGGGGTAAAAGACAAGGTTATGATTAGTGAGGAACAGGCAAATTCTATTAAAAATGCAGCGGAGGCTCTTGTTCAACTTTCTGAAAGGCTTAAAAAGATAAGCACAGAAGTAAAGGGGGTTGCCCAAGAAATTAAAGAAATAACTTCTCAATTTAAGATTTAGAAAAAAGGTTGTTAAGGTAAAAAATTATAGTAAATTTGTTCCGTATTAATTTGTATAGAGGGAGGGATGAAATATGCTTGTAAAAAACTTTCTTTTTACATCTGAGTCTGTTACAGAGGGGCATCCTGATAAGGTGGCTGATCAGATTTCAGATGCCATCTTGGATGCCATTCTTGAAAAGGATCCCTATGCCAGGGTTGCCTGCGAAACCTTGGTTAACACAGGGATGATTCTAATAGCTGGTGAAATTACCACAGAGGCAAAGATTGATTATCCTACCATTGCAAGAGGTGTAGTGAAGGAAATTGGATATAATCATTCCGATCTGGGTTTTGACTATCAGACTTGTGCCGTGCTTATAAGTATTGATAGACAAAGCCCTGATATTGCTATGGGGATAGACAGAGACGGGGAAATTGGAGCAGGGGACCAGGGGCTTATGTTTGGTTATGCCTGTGACGAAACCCCTGATTACATGCCTATGCCTATATGGTATGCCCACAGGCTTGCTATGAGGCTTGCTGAGGTAAGAAAGAAGGGCATTCTTCCCTTTTTGAGACCCGATGGAAAAACCCAGGTCACCATAAGATACGAGGATAGACGCCCTGTTGATGTGCATACCATTGTAATTGCAGCTCAGCACGATCCCACAGTCACCCTTAAGGAATTGAGAGAGGCCATCTATGAAGAGGTGATTAAAAAGGTTATAGCCCCTGAACATTTAAAGCCAGATACCAAGATTATAATCAACGGAACGGGAAGATTTGTCATTGGAGGCCCCCTTGCAGACTGTGGTATGACTGGAAGAAAGATTATTGTGGATACCTATGGTGGAAGGGGACATCACGGAGGAGGAGCCTTCTCTGGAAAGGATCCCACCAAGGTGGACAGAACTCCCTCTTATTATGCCAGATATGTGGCTAAAAATCTTGTTGCTGCAGGTGTTGCAAGAGAATTAGAAGTTCAAGTGGCTTACGCTATTGGTGTGCCAGAGCCCCTTGCTATAAATGTGAACACCTATGGAACCGAAACCATCCCTGTAGAAAAGATTTTGGATATCATCAACAAACTTTTCTGTTTCAGGCCAAAACACATGATTGAGTATCTTGATTTGAGAAGACCAATTTACAGAAAAACTGCCTGTTATGGCCATTTTGGAAGAAGTGAGCCTGAATTTACCTGGGAAAAGCTTGATATGGTTGAAAAGATCAAAGAGCTTGCTGGTTTTGACAAATAAAGGGGGAATTTAAATGGATTTTCATGTGAAGGATTTAGAACTTGCAGATGAAGGCCTAAGACTGATTGAATGGGCCGAAAAGGATATGCCTGTTTTGAGACTGATTAGAGAGCGCTTTTCCAAGGAAAAGCCTTTAAAGGGAATAAGGATAGGAGCCTGTCTTCACATTACCACAGAAACAGCCAATCTTGCCCGAACTTTAAAGGAGGGAGGAGCAGAGGTTTTTCTTTGTGCCTCAAATCCTCTCTCAACCAAAGATGAGGTAGCAGCAGCTCTGGTTAAGCATTTTGAAATTCCTGTTTTTGCTATAAGGGGAGAAGACAGAGACACCTATTATGCCCACATAAAGGCTGTTCTTGACAAAGAGCCGCATATTACCATTGATGATGGTGCTGATTTGGTAAGCACCCTTCATAGAGAAAGGCCGAAGCAAGCAGAAAAAATTCTTGGAGGAACCGAAGAGACAACCACCGGAGTTATAAGGCTTAAAGCCCTTGCAAGAGATGGACTTTTGAAGTATCCCATCATTGCAGTAAATGATGCCTTAACCAAACATCTCTTTGACAATCGCTATGGCACTGGCCAGTCAACCATTGATGGTATTCTCAGAGCTACCAATCGGCTTCTTGCAGGCTCAATTTTTGTTGTAGCTGGTTTTGGATGGTGCGGAAAGGGGCTTGCCATGAGGGCAAGGGGAATGGGTGCAAGGGTTGTTGTGACAGAGGTTGACCCTTTAAAGGCCCTTGAGGCAGTTATGGAAGGGTATTTGGTTATGCCCATGGAAAGGGCTTCAGAAATTGGAGATTTTTTTGTTACTGTGACAGGCTGTAAAGGAGTTATAAGAAAGGAACACTTTCTTAAGATGAAGGATGGCGCCATTGTTGCAAATTCAGGGCACTTTGATGTGGAAATAGATCTCAAAGGGCTTTCAGAGATTACAAAAGAAAAAAGACTTATAAGAAGGGAAGTTGAGGAATACACCCTCATTAATGGAAAGAAAATCTATGTGCTTTCTCAGGGCAGGCTTGTTAATCTTGCTGCAGCTGAGGGGCATCCTTCAGCGGTTATGGATATGAGTTTTGCCAATCAGGCGCTTTCAGTGGAATATCTTGTCAAAAACGCTAAAACTTTAGAAAGAAAGGTTTATCCTGTGCCTCCTGAAATAGACAAGGAGATTGCCCAACTTAAGCTCACCTCTATGGGCATTGAGATAGACACATTAACTCCCGAACAAGAGCGCTATCTTTCAAGCTGGGAGGAAGGAACCTAAGTCTCCCTTCATGGAAATTCTCTTTATTGGATATATTTCTGCAGGTTTTCCTTCTCAAACTGAGGAAACTCTCTTAGAAAGCATAAGCATGGAGGAGTGGTTAGTTCCCAACCCCTCCTCCACTTTTTTGATCAGAGTATATGGAGAATCCATGATAGGAGCTGGTATTCTTCCTGGTGATTATGTATTAGTGGATAGAAGTCTTTACCCCAGAAATAATGACATAGTGGTTGTAAGGATTGAGGATGAATGGACTATGAAAGTATTCTTTAAAGAGAAAGACAGAATCTTTCTTAAATCTGCCAATCCTTCTTATCCAACTTTTGTTTTTTCTCCTGAGAAAGATATAGAAATCTTCGGAGTGGTGATTGCAGTTATCAGAAAATATCGTTAAAATATTTTTCTGATGGGTAAGGTTTTAAATATTCATGGTTTTCCTCAGGCTATTCTTCATCTTGATGCTGATGCCTTCTTTGCCTCTGTTGAGCAAGCGGTTAATCCTGAACTTAAGGGGAAAACTGTAGTTGTGGGAAAAGAAAGGGGTATTGTTACAGCAGTAAGTTATGAAGGAAAGGCCTTGGGAATAAAAAGAGGGATGACCATAGTTGAAGTTCAGAAAAAATTTCCTCAGGCTGTAATTCTTGAATCAGATTATGAAAAGTATGCCCTTTTTTCTCAAAGGATGTTTGAAATTTTGAGGAGCTTTTCTCCAGTAGTTGAGGAGTATTCCATTGATGAGGCCTTTTCAGATTTAAAGGGTTTAAGAAGGTATTACCGAGCAAGCTATGAAGAAATTGGTTATAGAATAAAGGAGACCATAAAAAACAGGCTTGGCATTACTGTTTCTATAGGGATCAGTCTTACCAAAGTGCTTGCTAAGATTGCTTCAAGCTGGAAAAAGCCAGATGGATTAACCCTTATTTCAGGAAGAGAAATCCACCACTATTTAGAACACCTACCTGTGTCAGAAGTTTGGGGCATAGGGCCACAAACAGCAGCTCTTTGCAACAAGCTCGGAATTTACACTGCCTTAGACTTTGCCAGTGCTAAAGAGGAGTTCATTAAGAAGCACTTCACAAAGCCTCACTATGAAATCTGGCTTGAATTGAGAGGCATTCAGGTTTATCCTGTTCTCAATACCTACAAGGAGCGGTATAAAAGCATCAGTAAGGCAACTTCCTTTTCTCCCATAAAAGATAGAGACTTTTTGCTTTCTCAGAGCGCCTTTAATCTTGAGCAAGCCTGTTTTAAGGCAAGAAAGTATGGTCTTTTGGCAGAAAAATTGATTTATTTTCTAAAGGATGAGGAATTTCAAACCTGGTTTACAGAAATAAGGCTTTCTTATCCTTCGGCTTATCCAAAGGATTTTTTGCCTTCTTTAAGAGAGGCCTTTGAAAAACTTTATAAGGATGGCCTTTCTTATAGACAAGTGGGGGTAGTTTTAACGGAGCTAACTTCAAGGAAAGAAATTCAATTAGGCCTTTTTGAGTCATTCCTTGAGGTAAGAGATAGAACAGAGAGACTCTATGAAGCTGTGGATTATGTAAACCTAAAATATGGAAGAACCACTCTTATTCATGGAACTACTCTTTTAGTGAGTAAGGAAAAACCACTTCGTAAGGGAAATTCGCTGAAGATTCCTCTCCTTCCTATTGAACTTTTTTAGTGTTAAAAAAGCCTCTTGACAATTTCTCAAAAAGGTAAATAATTTAAGACAAATAAATTAAGGAGGAGGGAGTTGCCATGAAGAAGCTGCTTTCATTGTTTCTTACACTTGCTGTTGCTGGTGTAATTGGAGTTACTGCTGGTTGCAAGAAAAAGGAAGAAGCCCCTGCCCCTACAGAACAGCCCAAAGCTGAACAGCCTGCCCAGCCAGCTCAACCTGCTCAGCCAGCTCAACCTGCT
>CAZQQV010000022.1:0-22594 GCA_964595655.1 uncultured Caldimicrobium sp. | reverse complement strand
GCCACCTGTCACTGCCATGTGTCAATCTTTAGTTGTTTACTTAATAAAGTGTCCCACTTTTTCAAAATTTTACAAGGGTAAGAATCAATTTTATTCAACAATTTTGATTCTTTTCATATTTAAAATTTTCCAGTAAAGATAAGTATAAAAAATACAAAAGGCTATACAACATATAATCAAAATGTCCCTTCTATTCCAAAATAGAAGGGCAGGAAGAATGGCAAAGACATTTAAAACCCAAAGAAAAACAGAAGTTAGAGGATTTCTAATTTCTGGAGAAGTAATTTCTAAAAGTCGTTTTATAAATATCCGATAAATTAAGGTGTGAAAGTGGAGGCCATCTGGACTCATAGCAGGTCTTTTTCTTAAAATTTTTCTTCTATAAATTGAAAAGATAGTTTCGTATACTGGATAAAGATTTACTGTGAGGGCAAACCAGGCAGAAACCTCAGGGTGTTTTTTGACAAGAAGGACACTGCAAACCCCTATTAAAAAGCCAACAAAATAGGCCCCTCCATCTCCAAGAAAAATCAATCCATAGGGATAATTTAAAAGAAAAAAACCAAGAAGAGCAAAGGTAGTTACTACACAGAGGGTGGTAATTTCGTAATCACCCAGTTTATAAGCTACAAAGGCTATAGCCATAAAAATCATCATGGAAACCATACTGGCAAGGCCATTGAAGCCATCAATTATATTTATGGCATTGGCAATTCCAGTAAGGGCAAAGAGCGTAAAAAGAAAGGAAAGCACTTCCCACTGAAGCAGTTTATCAAAGAAAGGTAAATCCACCCGTATAATTTTCACATCAAGAAACTTGTAAAAAAGAGCAGATGAAATAACAAGAAAGAGGAGCCTTATTTTGGGATGAAGTTTACCTGAAAGATCCTCCAAAAATCCTGCTAAAAAAACAGGAAAGACAAAGATAACCAAAGAGGGAAATTTTTCTGAAAAGACAACCCCAAAAATATCTTTGAAAACATAAGCAGAAATTAAAGCCAGACACACCCCGATAAATATAGCAAGCCCACCAATTCTTGGAGTTGGAGAAGTGTGGAAACTTTGAGGACCAAAATGCAAGTGATCGGTGATAAACAAACGATACTTTTTTGACAAGACAATAATAGCCAAGTTAAGAAAAAAAGAAACCAAAAAGGCTATGGCAGCAAATTTTAACATTCTTAACATTAAGTATAGCATGTTTTGAATTTTTGTAAAAATTTATCGTGGCCATAAGCACACACCTCTGGACTTCATACTTTTAGAATCCCCAGGGACAACACAAAAATTGAGGATCTTACGAAAATAATTTTTAAAAAAACTTCTTAAAATTTATTGACTTTAAAGAAAACTTGAATAAAATAAGCAGTTAATGAAAAGAGATGCCCTTTTTCTTTTAGTGTTAGTTTTTTTTCCTTTATCTCTTTTTGCCTATGAAGATTCTTCAGAGGTAAGAATTAATCTTTGGCCCTTTGTGGTCTACTCTAAACACAAAGTTAAAAAAATTGAACGCAAAGAGTTGATTGGGCCATTTATAAATCAATATTCTTTTGATGACGAAAATGGAACCTCTGTAAGACCTATCGTTTCTTATGTCAAAGATAGCCAGAAAAAACGGGCTTATTTTCTCTCTCCTCTTGGTCTTTATCAATCGGATAATGAAACTTCTACCTATAAACTTATTCCTTTGATTAACAGAAGGATTGAGAAAGAGCCTCAGCCAGAGAAAGAAGGCTCAAAGTGGGAGTATTTTCCAATTTTTGTAGGAAAAACCTCTGAGAACGAAACTTATGGTGGTGTCTTTCCCCTTTATGGAAAATTTAAAAAGCGATTTGGAGCTGAAGAGGTTAGCTTTTTCCTGTGGCCCCTTTATTCCAAGATTAGATATGAAGAATATACAGCCTACAATATCCTTTGGCCCTTTATAAGAATAGCTAAACCTCACAAGAATTGGGAAACTCAATATGGTGGTTTTAAGTTCTGGCCTTTTTATGGCCATTTTAAAGAGGGAGAAGAGGAGCGTAAATTTGTACTTTGGCCTTTCTATATAAAAAATACCTATCGTGATGATGTGGAAAATTTCGAAGAAAAACTTTGGTATTTCCCCTTTTATGGAAAGGAAAAAACTGATCTTTACGAAAAAACTTCCTACTTATGGCCTTTTTTCCAAAAAATCTGCACTCACGATTTTTCCTACTGCCAAATTGATGCCCCCTGGCCCTTTTATAGATGCATAAGTGGAAAAAATATTTACGGAAAAAGATACTGGCCTCTATATGGTTTTGTTAAAAAAGAAGACTCCCTTGATTCCTTTATTCTCTGGCCCCTATATTTTTATAAAGAAGATCATTTCACCAAAAATAACTCTACTTACTTTGAAAAGGAACATCGCATCCTTCTTCTTTCAAAGGAAAATGAAATTTATAACAATGACACCCTTTCTGAAAGAACTCTTAAAGTCTGGCCACTTTACTATTCCTATGAGAACTACACCAAAAAAATTAAAATTCACTATTTTCCAGCTATATTACCCATTTTTGATGAAGGAATGGAGAGAAATTATGGCCCCTTGTTAAAAATTTTTGAAAATTTTGAAAAAGAAGATTATCAGTTTGTAAAGATTCTTTGGGGACTCTATCGTTATGAAAGAATTGGCGAAAGAGAGGTGCAGGAGCTTGCCTTTTTATTGAGAACAGTAAAAGATCCCAAAATAGATACGAATTACATTGAATTTCTTGAAGGCCTTTTAGGTTTTGGAAAAATTGAAAAAAAACCTGTTTTTAAACTCTTTTTCATTAATTTTTTGAAAAATACCGAAAAAACCCATGTCACAAAAGATAGCCATATATCCGGGAACCTTTGACCCAATCACCAATGGTCATTTAGACCTTATAAAAAGGGCTCTTCAGTTTTTTGATAAAATTATAGTGGCAATCGGTGAAAACCCTGCTAAAAAACCCCTTTTTACAGTTGAAGAGAGAATTTTTATGATAGAAGAAGCTCTTGAAGAAGCAGGCCTCAATGAGAGAGTGGAAGTAGAGAGTTTTTCAGGCTTACTTGTTGATTTTGCCAAGAAAAAGGGCGCCTGTGTCATTATTCGAGGCCTTAGAGCAGTTTCAGATTTTGAATATGAGTTGCAACTTGCTCTTATGAATAGAAAACTTTCTAATTCTATAGATACTATCTTTCTTATGCCAAGTCTTCGCTATATTTTTCTGAGTTCATCCATTATAAAAGAAGCTGCTCGCTTTGGCGGAAAAATTGATGACCTTGTCCCTAAAATAGTAGCAGAAAAACTCAAAGAAAAATTTTCCTCTCCATGATTTTCCTTTTAATATTCTTTATACTTTTTGTCTGGATAAAATCTCTTATAGGTGGAACTATACTCCATTATGAAATATATTATACCACTTTTAAAGTAGGAGAAAGTAAAATTTATCTATCCAAAAATGAACTTAAGGCTATTGCATACACTACAGGATTGGGAAATTTTATTTATCCCTATTATGCCGAATGGGTAACAACGGTAGATGTAAATGGCTATCCTATAACTTCAACTATTTTTTCTCAAGATCGTTTTAAAAAAAGGCAAAAAAAACTATATTTTCATCCAAAAGAACAAAAGATAATTGTTGAGAAAATTTTACCTCAGCCTAAAAAGAAGGTTTATAGTATTTCCTTTCCTGTTTTTGATGAGCTATCTTCTTTTGTATATTCCTGGAAACTAAATTACAATTCTCATAAAGAATATCAACTTCCCCTTTATATTGATGGTGAAAGACATATGGCAAATATAAAATTAATTGGTAATAAAACTTGTAAATCCTTAAATAAGGAAGAACTTTGTCTTAATTTGATGGTTACTTTACCAGAAAAAAGTGAATTATTAAAACGATCTAACAAGGTTCAAATTTTCTTATCTGAGAAAGATAAAATTCCTTTAGAATTAATTGGTACTCTGCCCCTATTTGGAAGTCTTAAAGCCTATTTAAAAGAAATAAGTTATTTTTAAAATCTCAACTTTAAAAAGTCTTCCATTAATTTTCTGATTCGTACAAATTCCTCGTGAGAGCCACCTTTGTCAGGATGCACCTCAAGTATTTTTTTACGAAAAATTTTTAAAACTTCTTTCTTAGAACTTGCAAGCAAAGTTTCAACAGAAATTCCAAGGGCATAAGCGAGTTCTTTATAAAGAGACACTTCAAGATGTTGATATATACGAGGAGCTCTTCTCCAAGGTAAGCTATCAAAATAAAACCACACATATCTTGAAAGATAGCGAGATAGAACCTCTTCTGGAGAGAGATCCATATAATAAGAGGCATCATGTGCTATGCTGCAAAGGGCATTAAGAAAAATTTTATCTCTCTCTTCAAGTGATGAAGCCCTTTGCAAATCAAAAATAGAAAGAAGGTATCTTGAGCGTTCCCGAAAATTTAAGTTATCCTCCATGTCCCAGATCATATTTTCAATTTCATCCCTTGACTTCTCAAGTAAAAGGGAATAAAAGGGGAATTTCTTATTCATAATTCTTTTTGGTTCTCTGTGGTCAAATTTAATGACTATTAATCTGACTCGGTCAAACCAAAAGAAATCCTCAGCATTGAAGGATTTTTGAGATCTCCCTTTTTGCCTTGTTCTTCTATTAAGAGAAAAGCTTACCCAACGCTTAGCCTCAGGCCTTAAAAATCGCAAAAAAAGTTCTTCCAGCTCAAATTGATCGGTTTTTCGACCAAGGGCTCTTAACTCATCTTCAATGTCTATACTAAAAGCGACATCACTATAATAGTGAACAAATCTTTCAGGGTTTGAACCAAGCTCTAAGAGAACCTTACTTTTAAAAAAAGGAGGATCATAATAGGATTCGCATATTCTGTAAGAATAACCATTTAAAGTAATTTTTCTACTGATATACATTTCATGCAAAATTTTAAAGGGGGCAAAAGCCCCCTTTTAGAGTACTAAATTTCCTTTACTTCAATGGATCCAGTGGGGCAAACTTCAACACAGGTCAAACATCCAAGACAGTCCTCAGCCCTTGCAACAATTGGCTTTCCATCATCACCCTTGTCGTAAACTTGAGCAGGACAGGAATCAATACAGCTTCCACAGGCTTCACAGGTGTCATAGTTCACGGTAATTTCAAACATGCTGCACCTCCTTTATGAGTTTTTAAATTTATAAGCCAATTCCAAAAAATTCTCAGCCCAGTATTTTACACTAAAAATGTGGATATGGGTATAGCTTGCAAATAAGTTTTTATACGAAATCCCATCGTTGGCACCATCAAGCCCTGTTCCCTTTTCAAGTTTAAAAACAGTCTTCATTCCATTTTTAAAATCAATTTTATAGGGGTAGGAATAATGAAATTCGTGCCCCAAAATGGTATCATTTATCTTAAAATAGGGGTTCTCACTTACAACCTTTGCAATAACATACCCATGTCCGTGTGGTTTAGTATCAACTTTAAACTTTATGGGTAAAACACCAGTCATTGGGAAATTTTTCCCTTGCCATTCTATTTCTTCTCCAAGATACATAAGCCCACCACATTCAGCATAGACAGGCATACCTGATGCGATTGCCTCCTTAACTTCCTTTTTTAATTCTCTGTTTTCTGCCAAAATTTCTGCATACACTTCAGGAAACCCCCCTCCTAAATAGAGCCCTGAAATGTCCTCTGGTAAACCTCTGGCCTCAAAAGAATTAATAAAAACCAATTCTGCTCCTTGAGATTGCAAAAATTCAAAATTTTCAGGATAGTAAAATTGAAAGGCCTTATCCAGAAAAACTCCAATTTTAAGATTATATTTCTTGGCATTTATATTTAAATTAATCTCCGGGATTTTCAATGGAGAAGCATCTTTAGCAATTCTAATTATTTCTTCAAGATCAAGATTTTCAGAAAATATTTCCTTTAATTCTTTCAAATAAGAACTATCCCTTTCAAAAGAAGTAACCAAGCCAAGGTGTCTTTCCTTTACAGGATTTTTTAAACGAGGAATAACTCCCAAAACCTTGGCTTCAGTATATCTCTCAATGGTATTTCTAATAATCCTCTCATGACGGGCTCGAGCAATATTGTTTAAAATAACACCCTTAATCTCAATTTCTCTATCAAATTCAATAAATCCCTTCACCAAGGCAGAAATACTCCTTGTAGCTTTGGTGCAATCAACAACAAAGATTACAGGAGTTTTAAGGAGCTTAGCAAGTTCTGCAGTGCTACAGCTTCCTTCTTCATCTACGCCGTCATAAAGTCCTCTATTACCCTCAATAATGGCTATATCAAAATCTTTTGATCCGAGATAAAAAGCCTTCAATACATCTTTTTTATCAAATAAAAAAAGATCAAGATTTCTACAAGGCATTTCTGCAACTTTACTTAACCATCCTGCATCAATATAATCTGGCCCCTTTTTAAAAGGCGCAATTTTAATCCCTTTTTCTTTAAGAAGATTTATAAGACCAAGAGTAAAGATAGTTTTTCCTGCCCCACCCTTATGAGATGAAATGGTTAAACGGGGAATATTGAAGACTAAATTCATAATTTAAAAAAATAAATCAAAAATATAAAAAAAGAAGGGGGGAAAGGAAAGCCCCCTTGAGATGGTTATTTCTTGAGCTTGACGGCAAGTTCTTTTGATTTGAATACTTCCACAGTAATTTTATAAAGGACAGTAATAATCAAAAATCCAACAGCCCAAACTCCTGCTTGTACTAATACTTCAGGCAAAGCTGGATAATAGGGAGTTATGGTCTCAAAAACATTAGGGGTAAATCCACCTACCATCAATAATATTCCCTTTTCAATCCAAACTGAAAAGAAAACTAAAAGACAGGCCAAAACTAAGGTGGTTTCATTTTTGCGAGTAGCTGGGACAAGAAGTAAAATCAAACCTATTGCAGCAAGTATCATCGAAATCCAGGCAAAGGCTACCCATTCACTATGTCCTTCATAGCCAAAGAAAAGGTATATAAAAGGACTCATATGAGAATGGATCCCACTATAAAAGGCTGTAAATACTTCAAAACCAAAACAGAGCAAGTTGATAATAAAGGCATATATAACAATTTTTGCCACCGTTTGTAAAGCTTTATCTCCTACATCAAAGCGAGTTAACTTTCTTATAAGCACAGCCAAAACTATTAATAATGCAGGACCTGCAGAAAAGGCGGAAGCTAAAAATCTAGGAGCCATAATGGCAGTTAACCAATAATGTCTCCCAGGTAAGCCTTGTAAAAGAAAAGCTGTAACAATATGAATACTCGGACCCCAGATAATGGCCCAATAAATAAATGGTTTAAGCCAAGAGGGATAGGGCGTTTCTTTGTAATAAGAATGTAAAACCATCCATCCACAAAGGATATTTAAGAAAAGATATGTAGAAAGAACAACTAAATCCCAGAAAATCATGGAATGAGGTGTGGGGTATAACAACACATTGAAAACACGGGTTGGTTGCCCCATAACTACAAAAACAGAAAGCATGGCAATCAACACCGCGCCTACCGCCATAAATTCTGCAAGAATAGTTAGTTTGGCAAATTCTTTATAATTATGTAAATAATAAGAAAGAACCACAGGCACAGCTGAGGCAGCCACCCCTACAAAAAAGGCAAGTTGCCCAATTTGAAAACCCCAAGTTAAATCTCGATGAAGACCAGTTGCTACTCCTGCTCCATAATGATGTTCATATTGCCAGCAAATAAATCCAATAACAATAAAAGTTGCTAAAAATAACAACCAGAGCCAATATTTAACTCCACCTTTTAAGGCCTTCTCAAACATTTTACATCCCCCTTTAGATTATATAAAATACCTTTGGTTTGGTTGTTAATTCCGGTTTTCTAACAATCACCACATTTTCTGAAATTACCTTTCTTACCTCAGAATTGGGATCATTAAGATTGCCAAAAACAATTTTTCCCTCTGAAGCCTCAACACAATAAGGCATCTTTCCTTCATCCAATCTTTCATAACAGAAGATGCACTTTTCCACAACTCCAAGCGTTCTTGTAGGAAATTCAGGATTAACTGAAGATAAATATTCCCTTGGTGGATAGAAATTATAATTTCTGCTTCCATACGGACAAGCAGCCATACAGAACTTACAACCTATACAACGGTGCATATCCTGCATAACAATGCCATCTTCTCTCTTAAAGGTTGCCTGAACAGGACATACCCTCACACAAGGAGGATTATCACAGTGATTGCAAAGGAGTAAAAATTTTCTTTTTTTAATCTCTTCACTTATGAATTCTGTTTCAGCTGTGGGAAAGGCCCTTTCAAAGGTATCTACCCAAATCCATTTTACCTCTCGTTTCTTATCAGGAATATTAGGAACATTATGAGCCTGATGACAAGCCCTAATTACCTTTTCAAAATCCTCATCACTTTTAAAGGCGCGAGTATCAATTACCATTGCCCATTTTGCGCCCTTCTTGTCACCTGATTTGTCCATCATAGCAAGAATTTCAGAACCCCTACCCATGATAAAACCGCCACCAAGTGATATTATAGTTCCAGCTATTCCATATCCTGCTATTTTTAAAAAATCACGCCTTTTCAAACTCATTTTTTAACCTCCTCTGGTGCTATATGGCAATTCCAGCAATCTGGGTGTGTTACAACAACTTGATGACACCTATCACAAAATTTTTCCTTACTTGTGTGACACTTCATACAGGTTCTTTGAAGACTCATAATATAAAGTTTACCTTCATGATTCATGTGATAAACCTGCATTTTCCTAATCTTTTTGGTCCTCCATTCGTGAAGAAGCTTCATATGATAGGCTCTCATATAATCTGTGTCTTCAACACACTTGGTTTCGTCCTTAGGTAATTCAGGCTTGGGAAGAGCTCTTACCTTCCCTAAATTTAACCAGAAAGGAATTGTGAAAAAAAGAATAAAAACAATAATTCCCACAATAACTTTTCCCGTGTTATACATTTTTTATACCTCCTCTTCCATTCCTTTTAATGGTCTATATCTTAAATCAGTTGTTCTTTTCTTTTCCCCTTCCATCACTAAAGCGTTACCTACTAATTCATGAACTCCAGCAATTTCAACTCCAGGAACCCAATACTTCATAAGGGTAGGAAGAACTGCCCTGTCAATAGCACAAATACAAGCCATTGTATTTACTCCATATTTATTATGCACATACTGCACTGCATTAGCTCTTGGGAAACCTCCTCTCATTCTCATTTCCATGTATTCATCAGTATTAAGCCCTGAACCACTTCCGCAACAGAAGGTTTTTTCTCGAATGGTGTTTTCTGGCATCTCAACGAAATTGTTGCAGACATGTTTAAGAATAAAGCGAGGTTCTTCAAAGATTCCCATAGCTCTTGAGGTATTACAAGAATCATGGAAAGTCACAATCAAATGATCATTTCTAGATGGGTCAAGTTTAAGTTTTCCATGTGCAATAAGATCTGCTGTAAATTCACATATATGAACAATTTTATTGTCCTTGGCATGCTCAAATACCGTTCCTGTAATTGGTGATTTTGGAACTTCAAGAAAATCTACTGGTCCAAACCAGGTATTATGATATTGATGCCAAACTCTCCACATGTGCCCACATTCACCACCAAGTATCCACCTTACCTTAAGCCTTTTAGCTTCTTCATATATTTTGGCATGAAGCTTTTTAGCCAATTCCAAAGTGTTGAAAAATCCAAAATTTCCACCTTCTGAAGCATAGGTACTGATAGTATAGTCTAAACCAATATGGTGAAAGAGAAGCACATAACCCATAAAGGTATAAATCCCTGGATCAGCAAAAAAGTCTGCAGAGGGGGTAACAAATAAAATTTCAGCACCTTTCTTATTAATAGGCACTTCAATGTTTAATCCGGTAATTTCAGCAATATCTCCTAATAAAAACTCAATATTTTCTTTAATTGTGTGAGGTTGTAAACCAATATGATTACCGATGAAATGGGAAAATCTAACAGGCTTCATCGCCCAATCTATGGCTATACCAAGCTCATGAAGCACCTCTCTCATAATAATAGTAACTTCTGCTGTATCAATTCCGTAAGGACAAAAAACAGAGCATCTACGACATTCAGTACACTGATAAAAATAATAAAACCACTCCTTGAGAACCTCCTCTGTTAAAGGTCTTGCTCCAGCAAGTCTTCCAAAAAGCTTTCCGAAAAAGGAAAACTCTCCCTTAATAATTGATCTTATTAATTCCGCCCTGAGAACAGGCATATTCTTAGGATCTCCTGTTCCAAGAAAGAAATGACACTTATCAGCACAGGCACCACATCTCACACAAATATCCATAAATAGTCTAAAAGATCTAAATCGTTCCATACGATCTCTTATGGCCTTTAAAATCCTCTCTTTCCAATCCTCAGGTAGAGGCCATTTTTCATCATGGGGCTGCCATTTACCAAGATGAGGTTTTCCAAGATCCTCCATAACCTGAGGCTCAACGGCATAACAATAAGTCCCAGGTCTAAACTCTGGTTTCACATCCATCCAATGTTTGGAAGGAGTTTTATGTAAATTTAAGTCTTTCAAAAGTTCATCCGGTTTTGGCAATTTACTCATCTCTTTCCTCCTTAGGCCTGCTTTTGTACTTCTTTACACCATTCATCATCTATAGGAATACCAGCTTCTTCCATGACATCTCTAAATTTTTCCTGCCATTCACAATAGGTTGTATATTTAACAGGATAATCCCAAGGATTAACATGCCTTCTCATACGATTATCATTAGCCATATTCCTTGTAGGACTGAAAAAGACCCCAACCATATGAACAAGCTTGCTGAAGGGAAAATATGCTGCAAGAGTAGATACTAAAAAGAGATGTATATAAAAGAGTAAGCTAATCTTTCCTTTAGGTAAAGTAGGATTAAATGTAGCAAGCCCATAAGCAAGCTCTTTTATAGCATAAATATCAGGCTTGAAAAAGAGCCTCATCAATACACCTGTTGTTACAATCCCAAGTATAAGAAGTAGAGGAAAATAATCAGAGGCATGACTTAAATAATTAACCTTTGGATCCACAAGTCTTCTCAAGAAAAGAAAGGTTAAACCTGCTATAATTAAAAGATCTGTTAAATAAATAGGAGGAAGGCCTATCTGAAAGAAACTATCTACAAAATCCAATATACTTATCCATTCTGGCACAGGATAAACAAAAAATCTCAAATGACGAAGTAGAATAACGAGAAATGAGACATGGAACAAAATAGCACCAAGCCAGAGCCACTTGGCAGAACCATAAATTAATCTTTTTCCATCAAAATCAGCCCTTAAATTTCTAAAAAGGGATCTAAAAAGAAAAACCTCAAAAAACATTCTTAAATAAACTTCCCAGCTTGAGGCAGGGGATTCAAGCCTGCTGTGTTTAATCCAGGAAAGACTCTTCTGTTGCCCACAGGTTGTAGGGATTTTGAAGGGCTGAGGCGATCTTGCCCAATCAATAATGCGATAAATCAATCCAAAAAAGAAAATGGTAAAGGCAAGATAGGGTATAAAAATAAGAAACAAACTCTTTAAACCAAAAACCCCTACCCCTATTACAGGAACTAAAATTAGTAAAATAACTACTACAATACTGAAGATCAGATTCATAACCACTCCCCTCTCTTAATGTTTTTTATATTGATTGGATTCATCTTTCAAAGTAAACTCTGAAGATTCATCAATAAGCCCAGCACGTTTAAGTAATAAATAATTATTCCTTTTGAATTCCTCTACTTTTAGCTCATAAAGCCTTTCTCGATAAGTTTGATAAAAGTCAAAATAGCGTAACATAAAAATATTAATTCTATCTTCTAAGGACAAAAGATAAGAAATTCCAAATTTATTAAGTATCTCATCTCCGATGCGATCTCTTATAATTCCTTTGAGAATCAAAAACATTTTACTTGCTTTGGAAGGTAAACTTTCCTGAACTGCCCTAATTTGGGCTAACTTTTGCAGGGCCTCTTCTATTTCCCCCCAATTTACATCACCACACAAAGAATCAAAAACCTTTTCAAAGCATACTCTTATGTGATACCCAAAGGGATTTGTGAAAGGATCAATCTCCCTTTTGAAATAGTAAGCACTCTCCCCAAATTCTTCCCAAAATTTATTAATCCACAATTCCAATAATTCGTGCTTCTTTGATTGAAAATAATCTTTGAACTCCACGCCCCCCTCCCTAATAAGCCTAATATTTTAGAAATTAACAAAAAAAGTCAAGTCTTAAAAAGGTCAATAAACTTTAATTATCACCGAAATTCTAAAGAAAATTCAATTTTTTTTAATTTTATTTCCCACTTTAACTGAAAAGAAAGGGCAATCTTTTAAGTAATTTTATCTTTTCGTGGTATTCAATTTCGCTTGCCTTCAAAAGATTTTCAAGTTCGGCTATGGTATTCTCATAAATTTTTCGATTAATTTTGTAAGGATAACCATCCTTTCCACCGTGGGCAAAACTATAATGAACTGGATCTTTTCTTGAGGCCTTAACATCAAAAATAAGTTCTGCAGTTAAAGTAAGAGCTCTTAGGGCCTTTGCCCCAAGCCCCTGAGTTAAAAGGAGCTTACGAAAGTCCTCTGGAGGATTTTCATAGGTTTTTTCCCATACCTTTGGTAAAACCTGAAGAGGTAAATCCTCAAAGGAAAGAGAATGCTCCCTTTTAAAAAATAGCCTTTCTGTTATTTTTATTTCCCTCTCTATTTTCCAATAAGGCTCTCTCAATAGTTCCAAGATCTTATTTCTCACTTGTTCACTTTCAGAGGCAACTAAATTTAAAACCTCCTTTCTTTTCAAAGAAGAAATTATTCCAGCATGGGGATTAGAAAGAAAATCTTTCACAGAGTCACTAAACCAGTGATATCTTCTTGCATAAAGGGATTTTTCATCCATCCCCTGCTGAATAACAGCCCACTTTCCATCAGGGGTAAAGATAAATATATGAAAATAAAGATCAAAGCCATCCTGAAGGGCATTGTTATCAATTCTTGCGATAAGTCTACTCAAATTAATTAATTGAACTATCTCTGAATGAAGGCCACATTTTTCTCCCCAAAATTCAATCTCTTTGGGAGTGTTTAAAGCACTTTTCCCCTTTCCCCCACAAATGAAAATTCCAAGCTCTTTAAAATGGGGCTCTAAGGCTTTTTTAAGGGCTCCTCCTAAGGTGGTGGTAAGGCCTGAAGAGTGCCAGTCAAAGCCAAGAAGGCATCCCAATGCCTGAAACCAATAGGGATCAGATAACCTCTTTAAAAGTTCATCTCTTCCGAACTCACGAAAAACAACAAGAAGTATGGCTCTCCCAAGTCTTACCATTTTTTCAAAAAGCCAGGGTGGACATTTCCCCCCATGTAAAGGCAAATCCACAATTGCCCTTTTAAACATTTTTCGCCTCTATTGCCTTTTTTATCTCCTCATGAATTTGCAAACAGGTTGCAACGGGATCTTGAGAGAGTCTGATGGGTCTTCCTACAACCAAAAAATCTGCTCCGTTTAAGATGGCTTCATAGGGTGTGGCAGTGCGAACCTGATCATCCCTTTGAGGCGAATCCTCAAGGCGGATACCTGGAACAACTGTTATAAGATGAGGGAATGCTTCTTTAATTCTTGCAACCTCTTTGGCGGAAGAGACTATCCCATCACATCCAACACTTTGAGCAAGAAAGGAGAATTTATAAACAAGATCCTCTGTTTTATAGAGATACTCTCCATTAAAGCCAAGCTCAAGAAGATCAGCCTTATCAAGGGAAGTTAAAAGGGTTACTGCCAAAATTTTCAATCCCCCCTCTGCTGCCTTGACAGCCTCTTCAAGGGCCTTTCTCCCAGAGAGAACATGGACTGTTAAAAAATCCACTCCATACGAGGAGGCTACTTTCACAGCTGCCGAAACCGTGTTAGGAATATCATGTAATTTCAAATCAAGAAAAATCCTTGCCCCAGTTTTTTTCTTTACTTTCTCTATAGCCTTTGGCCCAGATTTCACAAAAAGTTCAAGCCCTATTTTAAAGGTTCCAATATAGGGTGTGAGTTTTTCAGCCCAGAAAAGGGCCTCTTTTAAATCAGAAAAATCAAGGGGAAAAATCAATCTTTCTTTAGGATCTCTCACCGGTTAACTCCTTTATACTATCAAGAAATTCATCTACATCCTTGAAATCCTTGTAAACAGAGGCAAATCTAATATATGCCACTTTGTCCCATTTTTTTAAAGCCTCCATTACTCTCTCACCAATAAATTTAGCAGGAACCTCCCTTTCGCCAAGTTGAAGAAGTTCCAGTTCCAAATCATTCACAAATTTTCTAATGGTCTCTTCACTTATAGGTCTTTTATGACAGGCCTTTCTTATTCCGGAAAGCAATTTCTCTCTGTTATAGGGCTCCCTTCTTCCGTCTTTTTTAACAATCATTATATCAAGTTCAAGCTTTTCATAGGTGGTAAAACGATATCCACACCCCTGACATTCCCTTCTTCTTCTTATGGTAAAACCATCTTCAATAATTCTTGAATCAATGACCCTGGTCTCTTGCTCTTTACATCTTGGACATTTCATATTTTATAATTATGAACTCCTTTTTAAAATTTTGAAGGCTTGCTCTTTTTATTTTTTATTTTAAGCCTATATTATTGAAAAAATGAGGCCAGAGAAAGTTTTTCAAGAATCTGGAGAGCTCTTCCAGGAAAAGTTTTATTATACTGTTAAAGAGATCTCTCAAAAGTTAAAAAATCTTTTGGAGGAAAATTTAGCCTTCCTCTGGATTGAAGGCGAAATCTCTAACCTAAAGCATAGTCAGAATGGACATATTTATTTTAATCTTATAGAGGAAGAGGCTGCCCTTAAGGCTATAATCTTTAGAGACCAAAAACAAGAAATATCTCAGGAGGTTCTGAAAAACGGACTAAGGGTGCTGGTTTTTGGTAGATTAACCTTTTTTGGAAGATCGGGTGAGGTCTTTGTTACAGTTAAAAAAATTGAACCTCTTGGGTTAGGACTTCTTCACTTAAGAAAGGAACATCTCCTTCTAAAGTATCGTCATCTCTTTGATCCTAACCTGAAAAGGGAGATACCTCCCTTTCCCAGAAAAGTTGGGGTAATTACCTCACTTTTTGGGGCAGCCCTTGAGGATTTTCTTAAAGTTGGGCTTTCGCGCTGGCAGGCTCATATTCTCATTTATCCAGTAAAAGTCCAAGGAGAGGGAGCGCTCCTTGAGATAATTCAGGCCATAAAAGACCTAAATGAGCACTTTTCTGACCTCGATTTAATTGTAATTACAAGGGGAGGCGGATCAACAGAGGATCTCTTACCTTTTTATACAGAAGAGATAATTCTTGCGGTAAGAAATTCACGCATACCTGTTGTTTCTGCAGTGGGACATGAAATTGACTATACCCTTTGTGATCTTGCTTCTGATAAAAGGTGTCCCACTCCCTCTGCAGCAGCTCAGGAAATCTTTCCAGACCAAAATGAACTTCTCTCTCGGATAGAACTTTTACGGAAAAAACTCTACCAGCTTGTTTCCCTAAAAATTAGTCTTCTTGAGGGGAAAATAAAGGGTCTTCAAACAAAGCTTCAACAAAAAAATCCTCTTATAAAACTAACTATCAGAGAAAAGGAATTAAGAGATTTAAAATTCAAGCTCTTTCAAAAAATTAATGAACATCTACTTGTCAAAGAGAGAGCTCTATCTCACCTAAAGAAGCAGTTGGAGATCAAACACCCCTCAAAACTCATTGAATTAAGGGAAGAAAAACTTAGAGGGCTTAAAAAGATACTTTTTTCACTTTCTCCTTATAACATCCTTAAGAGAGGTTATAGTATAGTTAAAACCTATCCAGAGGGTGAGATAGTAAAATCTTCAGAAAGGGTCAGGCCTGGGCAACAGCTTGAAATAATTTTATCTGAAGGCAAACTATTAGTTAAGGTTTTAGAGGTAGAGGAAGGCTATGAACCCTGACCTAAGTTTTGAAAGGGCTTTAAAAAGATTAGAAGAAATTATTGCAAGCCTTGATGAAAAGGATCTTGATTTGGAAAGGGCTATCTCCCTTTATGAAGAGGGGATGGCTCTTATTCATTTCTGCGAAGAAAAATTAAAACAAGCAAGAAGTAGAGTTGAAGTGATTTTAAAAAATAAAGAGGGATTTACTTTGGAACCCTTGGAGAGGGCAAGGGAACTTTTGAAAAATGGCTAATTTTCAAAAGCTTTTGGCATATCTTTCTGAGAAAAAAAATAAAATTGACGAAACTTTAAAGGGTTTATTACCCCAAAATAAGGGGTATGGAAGTAGAGTTTTAGAGGCAGCAAGCTATTCCCTCTTTAACGGGGGAAAGAGGCTAAGACCTATTCTTTGTCTTATGGGATACGAACTTTCTGGAAAAAATTCCGATGCAATTCTTATCTTTGCAGCAGGAATTGAATGTATTCACACATATTCTCTAATACATGATGATCTTCCCTGTATGGATGATGATGATTTCAGAAGGGGAAAGCCCTCATGTCACAAGGCCTTTGATGAGGCTACTGCTATTCTTGCAGGAGATGGCCTTCAGGCCTTTGCCTACGAATGTTTTACCCATAAAAAAATTTTAAGACATGTAAAACCTGAAAATCTTATAAAGGCGATAAATCTTATCGCCAGAGCAACGGGTTTTCAAGGAATGGTAGGAGGTCAAATGGGAGATCTCCTTGCAGAGGGAAAGAAGGGAAGTTCCCGCATGTTAAAATGGATTCATCGCCATAAAACTGTGGCTTTAATTGAGGCCTCTCTCTTGAGTGGAGCCATTCTTGCAGATCTACCTCCTTGTGAGCTTAAGGAGCTATCCAAATTTGGAAAGAGGCTTGGCCTTCTTTTTCAGATTACTGATGATCTCCTTGACTTAATTGGAGATGAGGCTCTCCTTGGCAAACCAGTAAAATCAGATTTAAAAAAGAAAAAACTTACCTACCCTTCCCTTTATGGAATTGAAAAAACAAAACAAATTGCTAAAGAGCTTGCAGAAGAAACGGTTAAAACTTTGTCCTCCTTTGGAGAAAGGGCCTTCCTTCTTAGGGACCTAACTCTTTATATCTTAAATAGGGGCAACTGATGAAGCTTATTGAAAGAATTAATTCTCCCCAGGACTTAAAGGAACTTAAAATCTCCCAGCTAAAGCTTCTTGCTGAAGAAATAAGAAAATTAATAATTGAGGTTGTTGCCAAAAATGGTGGCCATCTTGCTCCCAATCTCGGTGCAGTGGAACTTACCCTTGCCCTTCACTATGTCTTTAACTCCCCAGAAGATAAAATTATCTGGGATGTGGGACATCAATGTTATACTCATAAAATCATCACAGGAAGAAGAGAGGCCTTTCATACTTTAAGAACCTTTGGCGGGATTGCAGGCTTTCCAAAAAGGGCTGAAAGTCCCCATGATGTGCTTGACACTGGGCACAGTAGTACCTCCATATCAGCCGGGCTTGGAATGGCTGTTGGGAAACGCTTAAAAGGGGAAACAAAAAGGATAATCTGTGTGATTGGTGATGGATCCATCACTGCAGGAATGGCCTTTGAGGCTTTAAATAACGCAGGCTACCTAAAAGAGGACCTTCTTGTAATCTTAAATGACAATGAAATGTCCATTTCTCCTAATGTGGGAGCCCTTTCCACCTTTATTTCAAAGAGAATGACCGGAAATCTTGCCCGTTTTATAAGAAAAGAAATGGAAAAACTTCTGCCAAGGCTTCCAGGAGGAGAAAACTTTTTACATTTCCTGAAGAAGGCAGAAGACCTCATTAAGATGGCTATAACCCCAGGGACTCTTTTTACCGCTCTCAACTTTGAATATGTGGGCCCTGTTGATGGCCACGACTTAGAGGGTCTTATTGAAATTTTAAAGAACTTAAAAGAAATGAAGGGGCCTGTCCTCTTTCATGTAATCACCAAAAAGGGAAAGGGATATCCACCTGCGGAGGCAGATCCAGAAACCTTTCACGGTATCGGTCCCTTTGAAATTTCAACAGGAAAACCCATAAAACCTAAGGAGGCTCCTCCCACCTATACTGAGGTTTTTGGCGAAACCATAGTTCGTCTTGCCGAAAGGGAACCAAGAATAATTGCTATAACAGCTGCTATGAAAACAGGAACAGGCCTTAAAAAATTTGCTGAAAAATTTCCTGAAAGATTCTTTGATGTAGGAATTTGTGAGCAACATGCTGTGACCTTTGCAGCAGGGCTTGCGTTAGAGGGTTTTATCCCTGTTTGCGCTATTTATTCTACCTTTCTCCAAAGGGCCTATGATCAAATTATTCACGATGTGGCCTTAAACAATGCCAAGGTGATCTTTGCAATTGATAGAGCTGGCCTTGTAGGAGAGGATGGCCCTACTCATCACGGAGCCTTTGATTTATCCTATTTAAGATGTGTCCCCAATATGATAATTTCTGCCCCAAAGGATGAAAATGAACTACAGCATCTTCTCTTCAGTGCCCTTTCCTATGATAAGCCCTGTGCCATCAGATACCCAAGGGGAGAGGGAGTGGGAGTGCCCCTTGATAATGAATTTAAATTTATTCCTCCTGGAAAAGGCGAGATCTTAAAGGATGGAAAGGAGGCTGTTATATTTGCTATAGGTAGTATGGTGCATAAAGCTTTAAAAGCTGCAGAACAGCTTGAAAATAAAGGAATTTCAGTGGCAGTTATCAATGTTCGCTTTTTAAAACCCCTTGATGAAGAATTGATACTCAATTATGCCGATAAAACTAAAAGGGTTCTTGTTTGTGAAGAAAATTCCATTTATGGAGGCCTTAATTCTGCCATCTCTGAACTTTTACTAAAAAAAGGTCTTTTTGTAATATACGATAACCTTGGACTTCCCGATAAATTTGTAGAGCATGGCGATCTCAAAAGCCTTCACGAAAAATACGGCCTAACAGAAAGGGCAATCTTTGACAAAATTGTCAATTTATTAGAGAAAAAATGACAATTTTTTCCTCCAAATTCTTAAAAATTTTATAAAAATTAGGCATAAAATTTGATAATATAAAATTATATGAAAAGAGGCTTTTTTATTATATTTTGCCTATTAGTTTTCCTTTTGTTTTATGGGGATCATACGCTCTATTCTTCGCTTTCTCAGGCCAAAACTCAAAGATCTGATAAAAAAATTGAAACCTTTTGCTCAAAAATTGATCCAGACAATCCTTACTGCAAGAAAAGAGCAGAATTAAAGCTAAGACGTTTAGAACTGAAAAGTCTTATTTATAAAGATTTAGAAAAATTCTGCCAAAACAATCCTAAGCACAAATTTTGTCTTCGTGGAAAACTTCCCACTGTTTTTGTCCTATGTGATTCTTTATTTTCACAATCGCCCTATTGTCAGGAATGGCAATCCCTAAAACAACAGGAATTGGAAAACAAAGGGTTTCTCTTCGAAGAAATAGAAAGGTTCTGCAAGACTTTTCCAAAGCATAGTCTTTGTAAATAAAGTATTATCAAAAAATTCTTTGTCTCATAAATTACACAAGAGAGCGAAATTACCTACCTTGAGCCCTTTATAAAAAGAGCCTTTTGTAACTTTTAAGGGCTTTAAAAGGATTTTAATACAATCATTTATTGAACTTGATATTTCTTAGTATCGTTTTATTTTAATTAGTATGGAGAAAAATCAAGTAGTTACCCTCGGGAAAATTCTTGATCAGATTCAGAGTTATCTTCCAGGGGCCAATACGCGTCTTGTGGAAAAGGCCTTTGAGTGGGCTGCGAGACTGCATGCGAACCAAACAAGAAAGTCTGGCGAGCCCTATCTTTCCCATCCCCTTGAAGTTGCATACATTCTTGCCCAAATGAAAATGGATCTTCCCACAATTGCAGCTGGATTACTTCACGATGTAGTAGAAGACTGTAATGTCCCTATTGAGACTATCAAAAAGGAATTTGGCGAAACTGTTGCAACCATTGTTGAGGGTGTCACAAAGTTAAAAAATCTTCCTCAATCTTCAGACAAAATAACCAAACAGGCAGAGAATCTAAGAAAAATCTTTCTCGCTATGGCAAAGGATTTAAGAGTTATTATTGTCAAGCTTGCTGACCGTCTTCATAATATGCGAACCCTTGAGGCCATGCCAGAACATAAAAAAATTCAGATTGCCAGAGAGACTCTTGAAATCTATGCTCCCCTTGCTGGAAGGCTCGGTATAGACTGGGTAAAGACCGAACTTGAAGACCTTTCTTTTAAATATTTATACCCTGAGGATTATCAGAAATTAAAGGAAGAAGTTGAGAAAAGGGTTAAAGCTGCAGAAGTATTTGTTGAAAAAGTAAAGGAAATACTCCAAAAACTTCTTGAGGATAATAATATCAAGGGGCGCGTTCTCGGCAGAGTTAAACATCTCTACAGTGTTTATAAAAAACTTCAGAAATATAACCTCACCATTGGGGACCTTGACCAGATTTATGATTTAATTGGTTTTCGAATTATAGTAAATACCGTTGAGGAGTGCTATAAAACCCTTGGCTTAGTCCATGCCCTTTGGAAACCTGTTCCAGGAAGATTTAAAGATTATATAAGCCTTCCCAAACCTAATATGTATCAGAGTTTGCATACCACGGTAGTAGGTCCTGAGGGTAAAAAAATAGAGATTCAGATAAGAACCGAATATATGGACAAAATTGCCAATGAAGGAATAGCTGCCCATTTTCTGTATAAAGAAGGGGCCACCATTGATTCTTCAAAATACAAGCAATTTGAATGGATTTCCAAACTTGTTGAGCTTCAAAAGGAGCTTCGAAATCCAAGAGAATTTCTTGAATCCCTTAAACTGGATCTATTCCCTGAGGAAATCTATGTTTTCACACCCAAAGGGGATGTCATTGTTTTGCCAGTTGATGCAACCCCTATAGACTTTGCCTATGCCATTCATACCGAGGTCGGGCATCACTGTGTGAGAGCCTATGTTAACGAAAAACTGGTTCCTCTGGATTACAAACTTCAAACTGGAGATACCGTTCGGATTGAAACTTCACCCCATCAAAAGCCAAGCAGAGATTGGTTAAAATTTGTTAAAACAAGCAGAGCCCGCTCAAGAATTAAACAGTGGTTTAAACAGGAAGAAAAGGAGAAACAAATCGCCCTTGGTAAAGAGCTTCTTTTGAGAGAACTCAAAAAATTTAATTTTTCTCTCAATGATTTTCAAAGGGAACCTTATTTTTCTGAACTTCTTCAAAAACTTTCCCTTAAAAATGAAGAAGAATTATACCTATTGATTGGCACAGGAAAATTTAATCCCAAACATATACTCAAGGTTTACAGTTCAATAAACCAAGAGTTTGGTCAAGTTGAGGAAGTTGCCCACGAAGTGATTTCCTACCCAAAACCTCATGAACAGCGTCTTCCAGAAAAAAAGCCAGCCTTAAGCCTTTCTGTTGATGGTGCTACAGATCTTCTCTTTCATCTTGCTCGATGTTGTGGACCTATCCCAGGAGACGAGGTCATTGGATACATCACCAGAGGCAAGGGGATTTCTGTTCACAGAGTTGACTGCCCCAATCTCAAAGACCTTGATCCTGAAAGGATGATTGAGGTTAAATGGGAAAAGCCCGATGGAAGGGTTTATCCAGCACACCTTTATGTGGTATCTCTTGATAGAAAAGGTCTTCTTGCCAGTGTCTCTTCAGCTATTGCCAGTGCTGAAGGAAATATTCTTAAAGCCGAAGTAAGAACTACTCCTGATAAGAAGGCCTATTTCGAAATATATGTAGAAGTGACAGATAAATCCCACTTAGACAGGGTGATTGCAAATATAAGTAAAGTTGAAGGTGTTCTAAAAGTAGAAAGAAAACTTGTTTAACTTACAGCTTTTTGAATTTTACCTGCTTTGATGCAGCGGGTGCAGACCTTCATTCTTTTGACCTGACCATTGGGTAACTTAACTCTAACTCTTTGAATATTTGGATACCACCAACGGCTTGATCTCTTTCCTGAATGGCTTATCTGATTTCCACAGGAAGGCCTCTTCCCACAAATTTCGCAAATTTTTGACATCTCGCTTCCTCCATCAAAGAGTTTGCCATAAAATATAATTTAAATCCTCTTTTTTTGCAAGAGGGTCAGCTCTTCTCAAATTTGAACCTATACTTTCAGCATCCGGTGTAAAAATGATTATAGAATGTTCATAGATGGCGAGCCTGTAGAAAAGGTTTGGTCTCTAAAAGTAGAAAAGCATCACCTAAATATTTTTTTCGGCAAAAAGGTTAAAAACAAAAGACCTTTTTGTCGTTTTTTATATCCTTTAGAATTTTGGTAGACCCAGCCCATGGATTACAAATATTTTGTAAATTTCCTACAAAATTGGTTTTTGTGGTAGCCACAAAACCTTTTGGTCTTGCAAAAAATCAAAAAAAATTTCAAAAACCCTCAACCTACAGATTCTTGTTACAAAAAACCTAAGAAAAACCATATTTTTGTAATGGTCTTTTTTTAAACATACACAGGCAGAACTTATGGCTTAGAAAAAAGGCATGAATTTTGTAAAATAATTTTAAAAAAACTTAGGAGGTGGGCCATGAAAAAAGGATTTGCTTTGGCTTCGGTTCTGGCAATATTTAGCTTGGCAACATCAAGTT
>CAZQQV010000021.1:0-24470 GCA_964595655.1 uncultured Caldimicrobium sp. | reverse complement strand
AGCAGAGAACATCTCCAATTGCCCCTTGCATAAAGACAAAAAGGGTTTTTCCATTAAGATCTTCTCCGTCATAAAAGGGAGGAAGAGCTGTGTTTGTTTTCTCAAAGGCCTTCTGTAATTCGGAAGGCAGCATGGCAAAAACATCATTGGCAAAAAGAAGCTTATCTCCTGGTTTTAAGTTGAAGTGATACCCGTTAAAATCAAAACTCATCTTAACTTTCGCCTGCACAGTAAGCATCCTTTCCCCCTTTTATTATTGAAAACTTTTTAGTTTTGAATACAAATTTTATGCCATTATTTTTCTTATAAGTCAACCAAAAATTTAGATAATCTGTAAAACCTTTGCGGGCTAAAACCTGCACATAATATGTTGTGAATGCAGATACAAGTTTTGCCAAGAGAGAGAAGCTAAACATTGTTAAAGGAGCTTTTAATTTTGAATTTAGGAATTATATTAAATAGGCTAATCTGCAAAAATTTCATGGACCACAAAAGTTTTAAGGAGGTGAATGTAAATGCCCATTTTTGAATTTCAGTGTGAGGAGTGTGGAGAAATTTTTGAGGAGCTTGTGCTTGGTGGGAAGATTGAGGGGATTAAGTGTAAAAAGTGTAAAAGTTCAAAGGTTCACAAGCTTATTTCACAAGTGGCATACAAATCCGAGGGAAAATTTGTAGGAAGTGGTGGTTCTGGATGTAGCTCCTGCAGTGGCGGAACCTGCAGTTCCTGCCATTAAAGTTTTTCTTTATTGTCTTATTCCTGAGGAAAAGAATGAAAAGAAAGTTTTTGCGCGTTGGCACAAGAGGAAGTAAACTTGCCCTTGCTCAAACTGAGTGGGTAATTTCAAACTTAAAAAAATATTATCCTGACCTTGAGATTGAAAAAGTTATCATTAAAACCACAGGGGATAAAATTCTTGATGCGCCTCTAAGTAAAATTGGCGGAAAGGGGCTTTTTGTTAAGGAAATTGAGGAGGCCCTTTTAAGGGGAGAAATTGATTTTGCTGTGCACAGTATGAAAGATGTTCCCTCTCAAATACCTATAGGGCTTGAGGTTTCTATTATTCCTGAAAGGGAATCACCCTTTGATGTCTGGATTTCTGAATATGATTTCTTTCAGAAGGTTCCCTCTTCTGGAAAGGTTGGCACAAGCAGTTTAAGGAGGCTTTCTCAGTTAAAAAGGCTTCGCAGGGACATAAAAATTGAGCCCTTAAGAGGGAATGTGGATACCCGATTGAGAAAATGGAAAGAGGGTCTCTATGACGGGATTGTGCTTGCTGAGGCTGGCTTGAAAAGACTTGGAATAGAGATAAACTATCGCAGATTTACCTTAGAAGAAATGGTCCCAGCGGTGGGGCAGGGTGCTTTAGGAATTGAGATAAGAAGTGATGATGAAGAGGTGAGGGAGCTTCTCAGGGTTTTGCACTCTGAAAAAACTGCCCTTGCTGTTATGGCAGAAAGGGCCTTTTTGAAAACCATGGAAGGAGGGTGCCAGGTTCCCCTTGGAGCTTACGCCTATTTTCAAAATGGAGAGCTTATTATTATTGGTTTTATCTCGGATCTTGAAAGTGAAAGATTTTACAAAATGAGCTTTAAGGGCTTGCCCTCTGAGGCAGAAAGGCTTGGAATAGCTCTTGCAAAGGAGCTTTTAAAAAGAGGAGGAGAAGAAATTCTAAAAGAACTTTATGGAGAAACCTGATGGAAAAGCCTGGTAAGGTCTATCTTGTAGGAGCAGGCCCAGGAGACCCTGGTCTTTTCACTCTTAAGGGAAAGGCATTGCTTGAGAAGGCAGATGTTGTTGTTTATGATTATCTTGCTAACCCAGAGCTTCTGAAGTTTTGCAAGGAATCCTGCGAATTTATCTATGTGGGAAAAAAAGGCGGGTCACACACTATGCCCCAGGAGGAAATAAACAAGCTTCTTGTTCAGAAGGCCAAAGAAGGGAAAATAGTTGTTCGTCTTAAAGGAGGAGATCCTTTTCTTTTTGGAAGAGGTGGGGAAGAGCTTGAAGAGCTTGTAAAAGAGGGCATACCCTTTGAAGTTGTCCCAGGAATTACCTCTGGAATTGCTGTTCCAGCCTATGCAGGAATCCCAGTTACCCACAGAGACTATACCTCAACCCTTGCCCTTATAACAGGGCATGAAGCTGAAGGTAAAGAAGAAAGTAGAATTGACTTTAAGGCCCTTTCAAGGCTTGGAACCCTTGTTTTTTTTATGGGAGTAAAAAACCTTCCTCACATTGTGGAAAATCTTATAAAAGAGGGGAAAAGCCCTGAGACTCCTTGCGCTGTCATTCAGTGGGGAACAACGCCTCGGCAGAAAACTGCAGAAGGAACCCTTGCAACTATTTTTGAAGAGGTAAAGAAAAAGGGAATTACTGCACCAGCCATAATTGTTGTTGGAGAAGTGGTAAAGCTTAGAAAGAATTTTAACTGGTATGAGAAAAAGCCTCTCTTTGGAAAACGAATAGTTATTACAAGAACAAGGGAGCAGGCAAGCAAACTGAAAGAGCTCCTCTTGGAAGAGGGAGCAGAGGTAATAGAAATACCAACCATTGAGGTAACCTCCCTTTTTAATAAAGAGACTAAAGAGGCTTTAAAAAATCTCTCAAGCTATGATTGGCTTATTTTTACTTCTGAAAATGGGATTCGCTTTTTCTTTGAGGCTCTTTTTAATGAGGGATATGATGTAAGGGCCCTTGGAGGGCTAAAAATAGCTGTCATAGGGCCAGCCACTTTTGAAGCTCTGAAAAAATGGGGGCTTAAAGCAGATCTTATGCCAGAGAAAAATTACACCCAAGAGGGGCTTATTTCTGCCTTTGAAAGAGTTGATGTTTCTGGAAAAAGAATCCTTTTAGTTAGAGCAAGGGTTGCAAGGGAGGTGCTTCCTGAAAATTTAAGGGAAAGAGGGGCAGAGCTAACAATTTTGCCCATCTACGAAACCCTTAAACCTAAAAATTCAGCTGAATTGCTAAAAAAGGCCCTATCTGAAGGAGTTGAGGCTGTAACTTTTACCAGTTCATCTACTGTGGAAAATTTCTTTGAAATAATGAAAGAAACTGATTTGAACCTTCCCCAAGGGGTTGTTCTTGCTTCCATCGGTCCCATAACCTCAGCCACTCTCAGGAAATTTGGCTATCTTCCCACTGTTGAGGCAAAGGAATATACGATTCCTGGGCTTGTTAAGGCGCTTATAGATTATTATCAATCTCAAAAATCCCTTTAAGAAGGGGTAGGAAAAATGCGAGCGGAGATAAAAAGAGACCTTGAAATTATAAAGCGAGGAATAGTTGATCTCATTGAAGAAGAAGAACTTATCAAAAAACTTGAAAGATATTATCAAACTGGAAAACCTCTGAAAATAAAAGCAGGCTTTGACCCAACGGCCCCAGATCTTCACTTAGGACATACCGTTTTGTTGAGAAAACTCAAACACTTTCAAGATCTCGGGCATGAGGTTTATTTCTTAATTGGGGATTTTACTGCTATGATAGGAGATCCGACAGGGCGTTCTGAAACGAGGCCTGCCTTGACAAAAGAACAAGTGCTTGAGAATGCTAAAACTTATAAGGAACAGGTTTTTAAAATTCTTGATCCTGAAAAAACCAAAGTGGTTTTCAACAGCTCCTGGTTTTCAAAGATGAGTGCTGAAGATATCATAAGGCTTTGTGCTAAGTATACCGTTGCCCGCATTCTTGAGAGAGAAGATTTTAAAAAGCGCTTTGAAAGCGGGCTTCCCATTGCCATTCACGAGCTCATTTATCCTCTCTTTCAGGCCTATGATTCTGTTGCCCTTGAAGCAGATGTGGAATTAGGAGGAACAGACCAGCTCTTTAATTTACTTATTGGAAGGGATATTCAGAGAGAATATGGCCAGGAACCACAGGTTATCATCACCCTTCCCCTTCTTGAAGGGCTCGATGGGGTTCAAAAGATGAGTAAGAGCCTTGGAAACTATGTGGGCATCATGGAGCCCCCAAAGGAAATGTTTGGAAAACTTATGTCCATTCCTGACTTCTTGATGTGGAAATATTACGAGTTGCTTACCGATTTGCCTCTGGAGGAAATTGCAAAAATGAAAAGGGAGGTTGAGGAAGGTATTCTTCATCCCAAGGAGGCTAAAAAAAGACTTGCTCGCCTTATTGTTTCTCAATATCATTCAGAGGAGGAGGCCTTAAAGGCAGAAGAGGAGTTTGAAAGGGTCTTTAGTAAAAGGGAGCTTCCCACAGAGGTTGAAACCTTTGAAATTGAAGAGGGAAGGGCTTATCTTCCAAAGCTTTTAAGAGATTTAGGAATTATAAAGTCCTCTTCTGAAGTAAAAAGGCTTATTTCTCAAAGAGCCATTGACATAAACAAAGAAACCATAACCGCAGAAGAATTTGAATTTACCAAAGGAGAATATATTCTTCGCATAGGGAAAAAGCGTTTTGTCAAATTTGTGGTAAAGTAAGCTAATGCCAGTTTTTACACCCCTTCAGGTCATAAAACTTATTGACCTTGCCAAAAAAAATCGTATAGCCCCTCTTTATTTGTTTATTGGCCCCTATGAAATTTCCTATGAAAAGGCCAAAGAAATCTATAAGGTCCTCCTTGAGAGAGGAGCAACTCTTGAAGTCTTTGACTTAAGGGATAAGGAGCACAAAAAGGAATTTCTTAAAACCAAAGGTTATCAGGAGGGGCTTTTTGGTTTTCGAACCATTTATCTTGTAATTGGGGGAGAGGAAATAACTCAAGCAAAGGCTGAAGAAATTTTAAAAGCCCTGAAAGAAAGGTCTCAGCTTTTTTCTTGGTTTATCTTATTTGAAAACATACAGGACAGCCATCCTCTCTATGAATTTGCTCTTGAAAAGGGTGCAATTATTCCTTTTCATACCAAAAAAAAGGAGGACCTTCTTGAGAGTGAACTTCTCTTGACTTTAAAGGAATATCAGCTACACATGGATAAGAAAACCGCAAGCCTTTTTATCTCCCTTGTAGGAGATGATTACCACCACTTTAGGAATGAGCTTGAAAAGCTTGTTCTCTATGCCCTTGATGATCGGACAATAACAGAAGAAAAGTTACTTGAAGTGATTGTGCCCCTTGAAGAGAAGGCCTTTTATTTAATTGGGGACAGCCTTTTAACCCAGAGCCCTGAAAGGACCTATCGCATGATTTCAGCCCTCCTTGATGCCAAAAGAGAGCCAGGAGAAATTCTTGGATATCTCTATAAATATTTCAAAAAATTGCAAATTTTTAAGGATTTTTTGAAAGAGAATCCCGAGCTTGAAAAGGAAAACACTTACACACATTTTTCTAAGGAATGGCAGAAGTTAAAGGAAGATCCCTTAAAGGAGATTCCCAAAATTCTTGCAGATAGTCATCCCTATGCCCTGTTTAGTATGAAAAGGCACTTAGAGAAAATTGATTCTCTTGAGCCCTTTTTTGCAGAACTTTTCAAGGCTGAATGGGCTTTAAAAAGGGAGTTTCAACCGCCTCAAAGGGTCTTTCAAAATTTTGTGTTTAATGTCTGGGCTAAAATAAACGCATCTTCACTCAAGAAGGCTGCGTAAACTCTCAAGGCTTTTCTCATCAAGGTGAGGGCAATCTTCAGGCTCTGCCTCTGCCATGGAAATTTTTGCTGCAAAGGCAAGACAGGTCATTTCTCCGCAAGCTTTACAGTTTGTCTTGGGTAAATGTTTATAAATTTCAAGGGCATTGGGCCTTTTCAGAGGGTTTAAATCTGGCTCAATTTCATCAATTTTTGTAAGAAGCTCTGTCAGGTGGTCAAAGATATCTGAAAAAACAACTTTAGCCTCTTCTTTATCAGAAACTAATCCAAATTTAAGAGTATCCCTTTGTAGGGAAATTTTAAAAAATTTTTCATTCCTTTTCCACTTGTAGATCAAAATATTTTCTGGCTCATAATAGAGGGCTTTGACCTGAGGTTTTAAATAACCCAAAAAGGGGGATAGGTCCCTTCCAAGAGATACTTTGGCGATATAACAGCCTTTTTGAATGTGGCAATAAGCTGGTTCAAGAGTTATCTTGTCAAGAAGAGCTTCCTTATTCAAAGAGAGAAAAAAGTTTTTCTCCTTCATCTTCCATAAATTTAATAATTTTCTTTAATTCTTCAACATTTTTCACATTAAATTGAACAGAAATTTCCCTTTTTTCAAAATAGGGAGGAAAGTCAACCTTGATCCCCCTTTGCGAAAAAAGGCTCTTTAGTTTGTCTGCAAGTTTCTTTTTTTCATAATAATAGGGGTATTTTAGCTGATTTATGATTTCAAAAACCTCCTTTCTTCTTTGATTAAAATCTTCTATATAAAGCCTTTTCTCAATTTCTTCTGGAAGAAGTTTTGAAGCTTGCTGTAATTTCTTATAATCCAGAAGAATCTCTAAGATATCCCTTTGCTCATTAAAGGTTAAGCGAAGTCTTTCAACGAGAGTGAGAAATTCTTCTCTTTCTTCTTGGCTTAGCTGAGAAAGGGACTCAACTATTTTTGGATTTAACTTTTCTTCTGCAAGAAGATTTTTAAAGGGCTCTTCAAGATTTACAATTTTTTCAAAATAAAAGAACCAATTTGGATTTTTTGAAAACCCAAGGCGTGGAAGAAGCTCAAGAAGCTCATCCCTTGAAAAGTACTTTTTTCCCTTTTCAAAAAAAAGGGCCTTTTCAACAAGATTTAATCCCCTTGGCAGATTTAATTCAAGGGAAAATAAAAAAAGATCTTTCATGGTTAGCGAGTTTTCAAGATTGAGCGCAGAAAAGGGCTCTAAACCCTTTTTTTTGAGAGCAGAAACCCTTGCCAAGCCATCCACAATCAGATATTTTCTTTCCCCTTTATACAAGAGGGGAGGATAAAAGGGCTTTCCCTCCTCTATAAGTTTAACAAAATGGTCTGTTTTTAAAGGATAGGAAAAATTGAAATCCTGGAAATTAAAATCAATCTCTTTAAAATAGAGCTTTTTAATAGTGAAGTTAAAGATATTATTCATAGGGTTAAAATATATCTCCTTTTTTCTTTTAGTCCAGAAAATTGATGAGTTTGAATTTTTCTGGTATCCCAACCAAATTAAAACTTCCCTTGACTTAGTAACATCCTCAGGTAAATTTGGAAAAAATCTGAGAAAATGAAAGATTTCAAAAAACTTTTTATAGTAGAATCTCCAAGCAAAATAAATACTCTTAAAAAGCTCCTAAATTCCTCAAGAGATGAATTTATTTTTAAAGCCACTCTTGGTCATATTATGGATTTACCAGCAAAAAACCTGGGAGTAGATTTAAAAACCTTTAGACCCCAGCTTTTTTATCTCCCTCAGAAAAAGAGAATTTTAGAGGATTTAAAAAAGGCTATTTCAAGAATAAAGGAAGTTTATTTGGCAACTGATCCAGATAGAGAAGGTGAGGCTATAAGTTATCATATACAGGAATATTTGAAAGGTCTTAACCCTTCTCTTCAATTTTATCGTCTTGAACTTCATGAAATCACTGAATACGGTCTTAAAGAGGCCCTAAAAAGGGTGAGACAGGTTGATGAAAATCTCTATCTTTCCTGGAAAGCAAGAAGGGTTTGTGATAGACTCATCGGGTATGTAATTTCCCCCTTTCTTTCCAGAAATTTTAAAATGCCCTTGTCTGCTGGAAGGGTCCAAAGCCCTGCCTTAAGGCTAATAGTTGAAAGGGAAGAGGAGATAGAAAATTTTAAACCCCAGAAAAACTACTCCCTTGAAGTTCTTGCAAAAAACAAAGAGGGTAAATGTCTTCAATTAGAACTTTTTACGAAAAAAAATTTACTTAAAAAACAAAATAAAGAAGAATTATTGGAAATTTATGAAAAGTATTTGAAAAATCGTGAAATTCTCGTAACTTCAATTAAAGAGAGAATTATAAAGAAATCTTCGCCTTCTCCCCTTAAGACGAGCACGCTCATTGAGATGGCAGGAAAGGCCCTATCTTTCTCACCCAAGGAAACTATGAAAATTGCTCAAAGGCTTTACGAAGAGGGCTATATCACTTATATGAGAACGGATTCTGTAAGGGTTAGTCCCATAGCAAAAAGGGAGGCCTCTGAATACATTGAAAAAAACTTTGGGAAGGAGTATGTAGGAAATGTTCGCAGAGTTAGAAATAGTGCCTTTTCTCAGGATGCTCACGAGTGCATAAGACCAACAAAGGTGTCTCTTGAAAGGGTTCCCCTTGGAAGAAAGGAACAGGCCCTTTATGAGCTTATAAGGCGAATCTTTATAGCCTCACAGATGAGTCATGCTCAGTATCTTGAAAAAACCTATCAATTTAGAAATGATTCACTACCTAAAGACTTAATGCTCCTTTACAAGGGTAAAAAACTTATCTTTGATGGATATCTCCTCCTTTTAGGAAAAGAAGAGGAAGACACCCCTTTGCCAGATCTTGAAGAAGGAGAGAGCTTAAGGGTTTTTGATTTTCGCATAAAGGAGCATACCACCAAACCTCCTGAAAGATATACTCCTCATTCCCTAATAAGAAAGCTTGAAACCCTTGGGATTGGAAGGCCTTCAACCTATGCCACCATGCTTGATATACTTTTCACAAGAGGTTATATAGTGGAAGAAGGGAAATATCTTAAACCAACAGAGCTTGGAAAGAGAGTTTGCAAATTCCTTGAGAAGGAGGCTCCTTCCTTTATGGATTATCAATTTACAGCAAAACTTGAAGAGGCCTTAGATGAAATCGCTCACAAAAAGAGGGATTACTATTCCACGGTAAAGGAAATATTCCAAGTTCTTGAAAGGTATCTAAACTCATGAAGCTCTATGTAATTGGGGTTGGCCCTGGAGATCCAGAGCTCATAACCTTAAAGGGTTTAAAAATATTAAAAAGAGCGCCCCTTATTTTTTATCCCACAGGAGGAAAGGAAACCCTTGCCCTCTCTATTGTTAAAGAATTCATAGCTCTTGATGAAAAAATCCTTATTGAGCTTTATTTTCCCATGAAAAAAGAAGAAAATCTTCATTCCCACTGGAAAAGCCTTTCAGAAACTATAAAAAATCACCTTTGTGAAAAAAAGGAGGGAGTTTTTATAACACTTGGAGATCCTGCTTTTTATTCCACCTTTTTTTATCTTAAGCCCTATCTTGAGGAATTGGGAATTGAAACAGAAATAATCCCAGGTATAAGCTCTTTTTCAGCTTTTTCTGCTCGTTTAGGAATACCCCTTTCCCTGAATAAAGAGGAGGTGGTAATTACTAATGCGGAAAACCTTCTCAAAAATCCAGAAGAATACCTTTTTTTTCAAACCCTTGTTTTGATGAAATGCCACAGATACTTAGAAGAGATTAAAGATTTTGCTAAAAGGTATGGATTTTTAGGCTATGCAGGGAAAAGAGTAGGGCAAAAAGAGGAGAAGTTGTGGTATAATCTCTCTAAAATCAAAGGAAGCGACCTTGATTATTTTAGCCTAATTGTATTAAAGAAAATTTAGAAATGAAAAAGGTTTACTTTATCGGAATTGGCCCTGGAGATCCAGAACTTCTTACTATTAAGGGTTTAAAAGTTATCAGGGCCTCTGATCTTATAATTTACCCTGGAAGTTTAATTAGCGAAGAGATGCTTAATTTTTTAAGAGGGGAAAATAAAAGAGCTGAATTTTTGGATGCCTATGGAAAAACCCTGGAAGAAATAATGGAAAAAATAATTTTTGCACATTCAGAAGAGAAAACTGTTGCAAGGCTTGTTAGTGGAGACCCTGCTATTTATAGCTCAGTTATGGAACACATCGAAATCTTGAGAGAAAGGGGTATTGAATACGAAATTATTCCAGGGGTCTCTTCGGGCTTATATTCAGCAGCTCGTCTGGGAATTGAATTTACCTATCCTCATCTTTCAAACTCCGTCATTTTTACAAGACTTTCTGGAAAAACAGGCGGAGCAAGTGATGAGGAAATTTTGAATTTTGCCAAAACTGGTTCAACCCTTGTGTTTTTCCTTTCTTCAGGCCTTGTGGAAAAGCTTTCAGAACTTTTGCAAAGGGTTTATCCTCCTGAAACCAAGGTTGCCATCCTTCATAAATTGAGTAGAAGGGAGGAAAAAATTTTTATCGTTCCCCTTTCAAAACTCAAAGAAACCTTTGAAAAGGAAAAAATTTCAAAAACCTCTCTAATTGTTGTTGGAAAGATTTTGGATTTAATTGATAAAAATTTTTACGAAAGGTCATATCTTTATGGAAAAAAATAAAGAAATTTTCATTTTTTATCTATCAGAGAGGGGAAGAGGGCTTGCTGAGGTAGTGTCTTCCTATTTTGACAGGGCAAATTTAATAAAACTTGATTCCTCTTCAAAGGAGAAAATTGAAAAAAGCTGGAGAAAGGGAAATACTTTGATTTTTATAATGGCCCTTGGAATTGTTGCAAGATTTTGCAAGGATTTTATAAGAGGGAAGGAGTTTGATCCAGGGGTAATTGTTATAGATGAAGCAGGAAATAATGTAATAAGCTATCTTGGGGGGCACTATTCTGAAATCAATAAGTTGACCCTTGAGCTTGCAACCTATCTTTTGGCCCATCCTGTAATAACCACTGCCTCTGATAATCTCAATCTTCCCCCTCTTGATCTCTGGATAAAAGAACATGGCTTTATTATGAAAAATCCTCAAAAACTCTATGAAGTCATGTCAAAATTTAATGAAACAAAAATTTTAAAGGTCTTTCTTGAAGAGGGGCTTAATTTTCCTCTGCTTGCAGGAATAATAAAAACAGAAAATATTGAAGAGGCTGATATAGTTATAACCTACAAAAAAAGAGAGGGAGACAAACTCTTTTTAATTCCAAAATGTCTTTATGCAGGAGTTGGCTTTCACGAAGTTCTCTCAGAAGAAGATTTTGAAAGGCTTTTTAAAGAGGCCTTTGAAGAGGCCTCTTTGGAGTTTCTCGCTTTAAGAGGGGTTGCAACCCTTGATAAAAAGGCTAATTATCTACCTTTAAAAAACTTTTGTTTAAAACATAAGCTTGAGCTCTTAGGTTTCAATAAAGAGAAACTTTCTGAGGTTAAGACAATATCCCATTCAGAAGAGGCTCTAAAAAATTTAGGAATTGCAAGTGTTTCTGAGGCAGCCTCGCTTCTTGCAAGTAAGGGGTCCCTTATTCTTCCAAAAAGGGTTTACAAAGATTTTACCCTGGCTATCTCATTAAAACCCTTTGAAAAAAAGGGAAAATTATTTGTGGTAGGAATTGGCCCTGGGGCAAAAGATTTACTTACTCTTAAAGCTCTGAGGGTTCTTACCCAAGTTTCTGCTGTAGTAGGATATAAAACTTATATTAAACAGATTTTTTCTTTAGTAAAAAACAAGGAAGTTTATGAATTTTCCATGACCCAGGAGGTTGATCGGGTTAAAAAGGCAATTGAGCTTTGCCTTTCAGGAAAGGATACTGCACTTGTAAGCGGTGGAGACCCTGGAATTTACGGTATGGCTGGACTTGTTATAGAGATTATTCAAAAGAATAAACTTCCCCTGGAAGTGGAGATTATTCCAGGGATATCGGCTTTAAATATAGGAAATGCCCTTCTTGGTGCTCCCCTTGGGAATGATTTTGCTGTCATCAGTCTTTCAGATAGACTTACTCCCTGGGAAGTGATTGAAAGGCGTCTTTCAGCCCTTTCTGACACAGATCTCCCCTTAGTGATCTTTAATCCCAAAAGCAGGGGAAGAAAAGCTCAATTTGAAAGGGCCCTTTCAATTCTGAGAATGAAAAGACCTCCTGAGACCGCTGTTGCTATCGTAAACTCCGCATCAAGGGAGGATGAAGAAATTATTCTGACAACCCTTTCAGAGCTTCCTTCTGAAAGAATAGGAATGAATAGCCTTTTAATTATTTGTGGAAGCGATACTCAGGTGTTAGGAAAATTTCTTGTTGCAAAAAGAGGCTATGAGAGAAAATACGGAGGAGAGTATGAGATCTGCGCTTCTCATCTCTGATTCTCATCTCTGGGGATTATGGAGTTATAGAGCCCTCAAAAAGGCAAATCTTGACTTTGAACCTATTCTTGCTGAAGAAATTGATGATGAGTTCCCAAAAAAGTATAAAGCTCTTTTTGTTCCAGGAGGCTGGTCAAGAAATAAACTTGAAGCCTTAACGGAAAGGCAGAGGGAAATCTTGAAAAATTTTGTCGGAGAAGGAGGAATCTACATAGGGATTTGTGGTGGAGTTAGTCTTGCTGGAAAAGAGGGCCTTGGAATAGCAAATGTTAAAAGAATCTCAGAGAGAGTTCCCAGTTATAGTGGGCCCTGCAAGGTAAATTTTGAGAATAAACACCCCCTCTTTACTAAGGTTAAACCCATTTTATATCTTTGGTTTCCGCCAGAGCTTGAAATCCTCTCCTCTGAGGTAAAAATTCTTGCAACCTTTAAAGATTATGAAAAAGGTGCCTATGTCTCTGATTTGCGCTTAGATGATCACCGAGAGCACTTAGATTTCTTTGAAAGCAGCTATGGCATTCGCTTAAATCCCGAATATATGAAGGGGAAACCCCTTATTTTAGAAACCACCTTTGGCAAAGGCAAACTTTTATTGTCCCTTGTCCATTTTGACACACCCAATTGTAAAAATAGTCAAAAGTTCCTTAGGAATCTCATTGAATATTTTGATTTATCTACCAATCCCAGGGCTTTAAAAGTAATCACCCGAAAGACCATGCTTCAAAAAAAATTTAAAAAACATGTAGATACCTGTTACAAAAATTCCCTTGAAATTCTCGATTTTGGTATAAGAAATTTTCTTTTTCACAAAAGATATCCCTATTTTTATCAATGGAAAAGAGGAATAAGGGGGCTTGAGCTTTTAAATCTTATTTACTTACTTGAGGAAATGGTCAATCTTCTTCACAATGTTGAATTGAGAAAGGAGACCCTGGATTTTCTTGCAGAAACCTGTCAAACAGCGCACATTACCATTCAGAAGGTTTTGCTTGCCCTGAAATATGATTATTTAAAGTTTAGAGGGATTAAAATTAAAGATTATGATAGCCTTATTGAAGAGGTTTTTGGAAATAACAAAAAGAGTTATGGAGGGCTCTACAAAACCTTTATTAATCTTCTTGAGAGGGTGCTTGTTAGGCTTTGGAGGGAGGCCTATAGGTGATAACCTTTGTTCTTGGTGGAGCTAAATCTGGAAAAACCGCCTTTGCCTTAAAATATGCTGAAAATTTGAGAGGATTTAGAGATTATTATTATCTTGCTACAGCTCAGGCCCTTGATGAAGAAATGAAAGAAAAAATCAAAAAACATAAAGAGGAAAGACCATCTTACTGGAAGCTTATTGAAGAACCCCTAAGTATTTCTCACCACCTTGAAAAACTCTCAAAGTCCCTTTCCGTTATTCTTCTTGACTGCATTACCCTCTGGATTTCCAATCTCCTTCACTATGAAAGAAATTTTGATCAAGAAACAGAAGCTTTCTTTGAGGTTTTGAAGGCTTTTCAGGCTCACGAAAGATCCTGGTTAATCCTTGTCTCAAATGAGATAGGGCTTGGTATTGTTCCTGAAAACAGTCTTGCAAGAAAGTATCGTGACCTTGTGGGTTATGTGAATCAAAGGATTTCTGCCCTTGCTGATGAGGTCTATTTTATAGTGGCTGGGCTTTCCATTCCTCTCAAAAGGTCAGGTTCTTCTAATCTTGGAATTCCTTAGTAACTTTTAAAATAAAAAGAGGATTTTCTGGCTTAAAAAGGTGATAATCCTTAAGAGGGGAAAATCTATTTACCTGAAGCTGAATTAAATCCATTTCATAGGGTTTATTTTTAAAAAATTCTAAGGCCTCTTTGAGATTTTCATAGGTTATAAAGGAAAAAAGGGTAATTTTTAAGCTTTTTAAGCCTTCAAGAAATTCAAGAATTTCAATCAATCTGCCAGAGTTTCCTCCAACAAATACCCTTTCTGGAGGTGGAAGGTTTAAAAGAGCCTCTGGCGCTTCACCGTGAATAATTTTAATGTTGGAAACCAAAAATTTTTGGCAGTTCCTTTCAATAAAATCGCAATAATCCTTTCTTTTTTCTATGGCATATATTTCAAGATGAGGAGAGAGTCTTGCAAGCTCAATGCTTATTGAGCCTGAGCCAGCCCCAATCTCCCAGATAACTCCCCTTAAAGGTGGCTCAAGCTTATGAATTATAATTGCCCTTGCCTCATCCTTGGTTATCATTCCCTTTTCGTGAAAGATTTTTCTTTCTTTTATCCCTAAAAGGATTTCCTTTCCCCAATCAGGATTTACAATAAGAAGAGAATTGGGTTCCCTAAAGGTTTGGTTTACAAGTTCTGAAGGCTTGCCTTTAAGAATTCTTTCCTCAGGATAACCCAATCTTTCTCCCACAAAGAGAGTGAGATAATCCAGATTTTCCCTCTTAAGAAAATCTGCAATATAGGAGGGATTCTTTTCTGAATCGGTGTAAACAAAAAGATATTCATTTTGTAAAACCTCTCTCAAAAAGGCCTCCCTTTTAAGGGTTCTTCCATGAAGGGAATAAATTTTGATTTTATGGTATGGAATTTTTAGACGGCTACATAGTATTTGAGGAGTTGTCAAATCAGGATAAACCTTTATCTCATCTTTGGAAAAATGAGAAAGTAACTTTTCTCCCACACCGAATGTAAGAGGGTCTCCCCCTGCAAGAATTATAACCTCTCCAGATTCTCTTTCTATCTCCTCTAAAAGCTCATCAACCCTTTTGACTATCTTTATTTTCTCTTTCACTAAAGAATATTGTGGATACCTTTTAAAAATCTCCTCAGTTTTTTTAAAAGTAAATATCTTTGTGACTCTCTTTAAGGCTTTTTCTTCTTCCTCTGTTAGGGGTTTATAGCCAATTCCAATAAGATAAAGGGTTCTACTCATTTTCCTTTAGAGGTTTTAAAAGATAGATTTCCATAAGATAGCCCTTTTCCTCTTTAAGGTTTTTCCTGAGAGTTTTTATTACATTTATCGTATCAGAGAGTTTGCCTAATATGTATTTTTCTTCTCTTTGTCCCACATAGGCTCCCCAGTAAATTTCAATGGCCTTATCTTTAAAGAGATTAAAGGTTTCATAATTGTCAAGAAAAACTATAACAGGGTGTTCTATATCTTTTAATTTTCTTAAGGTTCTTGGTGTGTGAAAGGTTAAGGGGGTTGATAAATCCGTTAAAGAGGTCTTTATTTTGGCACCAAGCACCTGAAAAGAGGAAAGCCCAGGAATTACTTCAAAGGAAATCCTTAATTCTCTGGCAACTTCTTTTACAATTTCAATGTGGCCATCATAAAGGGTGGGATCTCCCCAGATTAAAAAACCTGCCTCCTCTTCTTCAACTTTTAAAAGGGCCTCTTTAAGGATTTCCCCTTTTTTCTTTCTCCACTCTTTAACTTTTTCTTTGTAATTAAGCCCCCTTTCTCTTTCTGGAAAGGGCAAATAAACACATTGAAAAGGCCTTTCCCCTTTAACGAATTTAATGATTTCTATTCGCTTTTGAGCAAGCTCCTCCTTTCTTCCTTTTTTTTCAGGTATGAGAAAAAGATTAAGACTCTCAATTAAGGCTTTTGCCTCAAGGGTTAGATATTTTGGATCTCCTGGGCCAATTCCAATTAAATAAAGCTTTTTAATCATGAAACCTTTTCCTTATCCTCTCCTGCAAGCTTAAACAAGGCATTAATTACAGCGCAGCAGGCAGGACTTCCCCCTTTTCTGCTAAGATTGGTAATAAAGGGAAAATCCTGAGCGGAGAGAAGAAGCTTTGCCTCAAAGGCCTTCACAAACCCAACAGGCATTCCCACAACCACTATATTTTTAATATTATTTTTATCTAAAATCTCAATGGTCTTAAGAAGGGCAGTAGGTGAATTTCCAATGGCTATTATTCCAATATTTTTTTCTCTCTCAAGGGCAAGAAAGATGGCTTTTTCAGTACGGGTGCCCTCTTCGGGCTCTTCAACAATTTCAGATAGATAACAAATTACCCGATTTTTCTCTAGCAATCTCTTTGATATACCCGCTCTCACCATCTCAACATCAACAAGAATATCCTTTCCCATTCTTATGTTTTCAATGGCAAGAGGAATTGCCTTTTTGTGAAACACCATGGTGTGCTTAAATTCAAAATCCGCAGTTGCATGAATAACCCTCTTTATAATAGCCTTTTCTTCAGGAGAAAAATTCTTTAAGTCAATCTCCTTTTCAATAATTTCAAAGCTTTTTCTTTCAATTTCATCTCCCTTTTTAATCCCCAGTTCCTCAATTCTTTCTTTAACAATTTCAGCAAGTTTTTCATGCATCCCGAGAGGCTTTGTATAAAGAATTTCCACAGAGGGATTTTTCCTTTTAACTTCTTCTAAAATTTCAGGTATATCCTTTGTGACATGAAGCCCTGCACTTAAAAAAAGGGGATGAACAATTATTCTTTTTGCTCCCATGGTAATAAGGTTTTCAAGGGCGGTTTTGACATCGGGCTTGCCAAATTGTAAAAAGGCAAGAGCAAAATCCTCAATAGGCCTTTTAAAGGTTCCTGCAAGGAGCCCCAGAAATTGATCCCAGGTGTTAGCATCCCTTTTGGGACTTCCATGAAGAACAAGAAGAATTTTTTCCATCTCTATCCCCCTTAGAAAATCTATTTATGCTTTTGCAAGAAAGTGTGTATAGGTTGCAAGGGCATTTTTATACCGAAAACCCTCAAAAAATTTTTTGCCATCCTGAGTATAAACCTTAAATATTCTTTTTAAATCAACCTTTTCATCAAAGGCTATAATATCCGAATAGTGAAATTCATGGGCAAAAAAACTCTTAAGGCCATTAAAAAAAGGATGCCTTTCACAAAGAACAATCTTTCTGTAACCAAGAGTAAGGCCCTTTTTTCTGATTTCAAAGGGAAAAATCCCAGCCATAGGATAAAACCTATCTTCCCAGTAAAGCCCCTTTGAAAGATAAATAAGACCACCACATTCAGCATAAAGAGGTCTTCCCTCTTCAAAAAAATCTTTAATATCCCTTAAAAGAGACTTATTTTTCATTAAAATTTCTGCAAAAAGCTCTGGATAGCCCCCTCCGAAAAAAAGAGCCTCAGCTTCAGAGGGAAGACTTCTATCTCTTAAAGGGCTGAAAAAAACAACCTCTGCCTTTCTTTTAAATTCCTCAAGAAGATGTGGATAGTAAAAATTAAAGGCCTCATCAAAGGCAAGTCCAATCCTCTTAAAGGGAATTTCAGGGAAAAAGGAGGGTAGGGGCAGATCATCAAAACCTGAAAAATCAAGAGTTTCAAAAAGGGATATATCAAAGGATTTTTCAAGCTCTTCAGCTATGATCGAGAGAACCTCCTCAGCTTCTTTTACATGTTCTGGAAGAAAAAGGCCAAGATGTCTTGAGGGAAGTTCGTATTCTTTCTTTCTAAAAAGATATCCTGCAATAGGATATTTTTTTAAAGCCCTTTCCAATCGTAAGAGATGTTTTTCAGAGGAGACCCTGTTTAAGAACAAATAAAAGGGAAGACCGGCTTTTTTAACTTTCTCAGAAAATCCTTTTACCATGTAGGGAAGGCTTTCTGCCACCCCAAAGGTGTCAACAACCAAAACTACAGGAATCCTGAGAAGTTTTGCCACATCAAAGCTGGAATATTTTCCGTCAAAAAGACCCATTACTCCTTCAACAATGGCAAAATCAGCCTCCTTAGCTTTGTAATAAAAAAGGGCTTTAAGTCTTTCTTTTCCCATGGAAAAGAGGTCAAGATTGTAAGAGCTTCTCTTTGAGGCATAGGCATGCCATTTGGGATCAATAAAATCAGGCCCAACCTTAAAGGGTTGAACCTTTAAGCCCTTTTTGGTAAATAATTTTAATATTCCAAGGGTTACAAGGGTTTTTCCCTCTCCGCTTTTTGGTGCAGAAATTATAAAGCCTTTAGCCATTCCTTCAGAGCCTCACAAAAAAGATTCAAAGAGTCCTCCTCTTTCAGAGAAACCCGAATATCCCTTTCACTAAGTCCCAAAAAATTATAACAATTTCTCACAAGAATATGCCTTTCTTGAATAAGCCAAAGAAAAAAGTCATAACCCTTAGGGATGTTCCTTAGGAGATAAAAATTGGTTTTACTTTCCAAAAACTCAATCCCTAAAGCCTTCATTTTATCCTCAAAAAGAGCCTTAAGTTTAGAGAAGTGCTCAAGACTTTTCTCTCTGAAAGTTTTATCTTCCAATATTCTTTTGGCAAGAATTTGAGAAATGGTATTGACACTCCAGGAGGGTTTTAAAGCCTCTATTTCCTTTAAAAGGGGATTTGAAGAAATAAGAAATCCCGCTCTTGCCCCAGCAAGTCCGTAAAACTTGGTAAGAGACCTAAGAATAAAAAGATTGGAACACTTTGAAATCTCCGTTGTCAAAGAATTTTTTTCGTCAAATTCAATAAAGGCCTCATCAATAATAAAAATTACGTTAGAATAATCAGTTATAAAGCTTAAAAGAGATTCTTTCTGAAAACTCAAACCAGTTGGATTATTGGGATTACAAATAATTACTGCCTTGGGTGAGAGAGAGTTTTCAAGGAATCTTTTAAGGGCAAAGAGATGCTCTTCAGGATTTAAAGAAATGTTAAAATGGGGAAAAAGGTTTTTTCTTTTGGAGATAATCTTTCGGTATCCAATAAAAGTTGGCTCTGGGATGAAGATATGAGTGTTTGAGGGAAGACTCAAAAGAAGCCATTGCAAAAGCTCAAAGGAGCCATTTCCCACAAGAATATATTCCTCAGAAAGCGCATATTTTTTTGCAAAAGCTTTTTTAAGTTCCTGGCATTCAGGGTCAGGATAGTGAGAAAGGGCCTCATAAAACTCCCTTTCATTGAGGGTGAGAAAATTTCTAATCAATGGGTTGACTGAGGAACTCAAATCAATAATTTGAGAAGGAGAAAGCCCGAATTTTTCTGCAAAGAAATATATATTTCCGCCGTGTTGAGGAAGGAAAATTTCGCTCATTTTATACCTTTAAAAAGAAGAATTAGTACAAGCATAAAAAGGGCACTCAAGAAGAGGAGATTTTTTGCAAGGGGTATGGTTGTATCAAGGCTTCTCAATAAATTTTCACCAATATAAGGTTTAATTATCAATTCTCCATTATAATAAGCAGGCCCAAGAAGCCTTACACCAAGAGCCCCTGCAAGGGCAGATTCGGGATATCCTGCATTGGGAGAGGGATGAAGTTTTGCGTATTTCAAAATCCACTTAAAACTCCTAAGGCCTGAAGCCATCCCCAAATAGACAAAACTTGCCAAAACTATTAAAAGAGCTGTAATTCTTGCAGGGACAAAATTCACCCAATCATCCATCCTTGCAGAAAACCAGCCAAAGTCTCTATACTTTTCATTTTTATATCCCACCATGGAATCAAGGGTATTTACAGTTTTATAAAAAACTATCCCTAAAAGTCCAAAAAGGGAAAGCCAAAAAAGGGGAGCTATTACTCCATCACTTAGGTTTTCCGCATAACTTTCAAGAATAGCCCTGCGAATACCCTTTTCATCAAGTTTGTCTGTGTCTCTACCCACAAGGGCTTTAAGTTCACTTCTTGCAAGCTCAAGCTCACCCCTTAGAACATGCTCTTCAACTTTAAGACCACACTGAATAAGACTCTTTAGCGCTAAAAACAAAGAAATAACAAGGAGAAAAAGTCCTTCCGCTAAAAGTGTTGATACATTTTTTATTATGGAAAGAAAAGATAAAAAAATAAGGGCTATCCCAAGGGTTATAGCATTAACCCCGAAAAAGAGAAAAATCCCTTTAATTCTCTCTGAAAAGAAGGGACATCTTCTCAAAAGCCTTTCAAAAAAAAGAATAACAATTCCGATTCCTCTTACAGGATGAGGAATCCCCTTAGGATCTCCAATAATTAAATCAAGAAAAAAGGCAAAGGCTATCTGATAGCCCTTTATCTCAAAGGGATGCATCTTTCAAAGATCTATGATTCTATAAATTTTCGCCATATCAAGATGTTTAATTACAAAGTTTTCAAGCTGTTCAAGATTCTCTTTTAAGGCTTGCCAGTAATTAATTTTTACGGGAAGAGGAGAAAGCCCTTTTTTAATTCGGTGCCTGTTTAAAAGTTCCCTTCTAAAATGATCATTGGTAAAAATGCCGTGAAGATAAGTTCCCCAAACCCTTCCTTTTTGAGAGCCCTCAAGGAGTTTTTCTCCTGTTGCAAGTCTTTCTATTTCAAAGAGATTTATTTCTCCTTGAGAAATCCCCTTGTGGATTTCAAAGCCCCAGAGGGGATCTTTTTTATTTTCCATGCTTAAAGGCCGAGCCAAAACTTGGGTTGTAATTTTTTCAGGATAAAAGACTGTTTCAATTTCTAAAAGCCCAAGCCCCTTTACCTCCTCCACATCGCCTTCGCTTTTATAGGGATTCTTTAGTACCTTTCCGAGCATCTGATAGCCCCCGCAAATTCCAACTATTTCTGCTCCCCTCTCAAGGGCCTTCTTTAAGGATCTCTCCAAATGAAGTTCCTTGAGGAGAACTAAATCCCTCAAAGTGCTTTTGCTTCCAGGAAGAATAATAATATCTGCAGAAAGAAGGTCTTCCTCCCGAAAGGAGTAAACTACTTCTGCATCCTCTTCAAGATAAAAGGGATCAAAATCAGAAAAATTGGAAATGTGCTGAAGAGGAAGAATGACAATCTTAATTTCTTTTGGAGTAAATCTTCTCTTTTTTGCCTTATTGAAAAAGGAAAAACCATCTTCATCAGAAAGCCTTAAATCCTCACTGTAAGGAAGAATCCCAAAAAAGGGAAGCCCTGTTAAACGACTTAAAGAGTCTATTGCAGGAGAGAGAATTTTTTCATTTCCCCTGAATTTATTGATTATGAACCCATTAATCAGCATTGCATATTCGGGTTTAAATTTTTTTAGAAGCTCAAGGGTGCCGAAAAGGGAAGCAAAAACTCCTCCTCTATCAATATCTCCAATGAGAAGCACAGGGCATTTAAGATAGAGGGCAGGTTTTATGTTCACAAGATCTACCTCAACAAGATTGATTTCTGCAGGACTTCCAGCCCCTTCAAGGATTAGAAGCTCAAATTTGCCTCTCAAATAGTCAAGAACCTCTTTAACAGCGTCCCATAAAAGTTCTTTCTCTTTGTAATACTCTTCTGCAGAAAGAGTTTTATAAACCTTTCCAAGAAGAAGAACCTGGCTTTTAAAATTTCCCTCAGGTTTGAGTAAAATAGGGTTAAAGTATTTTTCAGGCTCGAGGTTGCTGGCCATAGCCTGGAGAGCCTGAGCAAGCCCGATTTCGCTTCCATCCTTGCAGACAAAACTCTGAAGACTCATATTCTGGGCTTTAAAAGGGGCAACTTTTAATCCTTTCTTTGCAAAGTGCCTGCAAAGGGCGGTAACAAGAAGGGATTTTCCTGCAGAGGAGTTTGTTCCAGCAATCATTAAGGCCTTGCCCATAAAAGAACTCCACAAAAAAGAGTTACCGTTTCACTGATTTCAACAATAGCCCCGAAATTATCACCTGTAAGCCCTCCAAAGGCTCTTATAAATTTTCTCTGAAAGTAAAAAATAGAAAGTAAATTTATGCACAATATCAAGAAAATATGAAAAACTTTCAAAAAGGTTTCTAAGAAATAAAAAGTAATTAAGATAAAGAGGCTTAAGAGTGATGAAAGGAGAAGTTCTCTTAATCTCAGGCTTTTTTTCATAAGAAAGCCAAGGCCCTCCTTTTTGGCAGGAGGTGAGACATATATCACAAGGAGAAGAAAGACCCGAGAGAGAAAAAAAGGCAAAAAAATTAAATTAAAAAGCTTCTTTGAAACTAAGGCCTTTAAAAAGAGAAATTTCAGGAGTAAGTTGATTACAAGGGCGGTTATTCCTGAAACACCGGCTCTACTATCTTTCATAATTTCAAGGCGTTTTTTTCTATCTTCCTCAGGCTGACCACATCCCTTATAAGCGAGGGCATCGAAGGTATCAGAAAGGCCATCCAGATGGAAAATCCCTCGTAAAAAGAAAAGGAGAAGAAGCAAAAGAATGGCAAGGATTTCTTCGTCAAGCTTCCTCCATAAAAAACTTGCTGAAAAAAGAAGAATCAAACCCTCAAAAGCTCCAATAATGGGAAAAAAGATGAGGGCTCCTCTAAAGTCCCTTTCATTGACTCTTGGTATACCAAAGGGAATTCGCCAGAGAAAGGAAGCTGCTAATAGAAGGCTTCTATACATAGGCTTTTAGTGGAGGTTTTTAGAGACTCCAGCGGAGTCAAAGGTTGCCATTTCATGATAAATTCTTAAGGCTGCTTCAATAAGGAGCATAGCAAGGGCTGCCCCTGTCCCCTCACCAAGTCGTAAATTGAGATCAAGTAGGGGTGAAAGACCCATGTATTCAAGCTGGGCCTGATGTCCCCTTTCCATGGATCTATGTGAGGCAATCACATAGTTTTTCACCAGGGGATTTATCTTATAAGCAATAAGAACACCTGCCCCTGTAATAAATCCATCCATCACAACAGGTACCCTTTTTTCAGCGCAGGCAAGAACAACCCCTGCACAGGCTCCAATCTCAGTCCCCCCAACTTTGGAGAGAACATCAATGGGGTCCTCTGGATCAGGTCTGTGCTTTTCTATAGCCTTTTTAATAATCTCAATCTTTCGCTTTAAAAAGTGATCATTAATTCCTGTTCCCCTTCCTGTTACATCCTCAACAGCCTCTCCTGTGATAACAGCTGTTATAGCTGAAGAGGGAGTAGTATTTCCAATTCCCATATCTCCAATTCCGATAAGGTTGTAGCCTTGAGAGATGGCTTCTTTTGCAAGTTCATAACCAACTTCTATACACCTTAGGGCCTCCTCTCTTGTCATAGCAGGCTCTTTGAGAAAATTTTTCGTTCCAAAGCACACCTTTTTATTTATGAGATTAGGAAGTTTTTCAAACTGATAATCCACTCCCACATCAACCACTTTTACCTCTGCCCCTGCAAAGCTTGCAAGAACATTTATTCCCGCACCACCTCTCAAGAAATTGTAAACCATTTGAGCGGTAACCTCCTTTGGAAAGGCAGAAACGCCCTCTTCAGTAACTCCATGATCTCCTGCAAAGACGAAACTCAGTTTTTTGTTAATACGAGGAGAGGGATCTTCAAAGATAGCCACAAGTTGGGCTGCAAGCTCTTCAAGCCTTCCAAGGCTTCCTTTTGGCTTTGTGAGATTATCAAGCCTTGCCCAGGCCCGCTTAAACCACTCCTCCTTTAGAGGTTCAATCTTTATTTTATAAGGCCACTCCTTTATCATAGTTATACACCTCCAATTTATGGTAAAAACATTTACCATAATATAGCTCTAAAAATTTTTTTGTAAAGAAGAAGATATCTGTGAGAATTTATGAGAAGGTTTCCGCGGGCTTTAGCCTGCAAAAAAAAATTTCAAAAAAACTTGTCAATTAATAAAAATGTGGCTATTTTAAAAGAAAAGCCCTTAATTTCAAGGGGAGGTAAAAATTGAGGGCCATAAAAATTATTCTTTTTTCCCTTTTCCTAACAATAATCCTTTTAACTCCCCTTTTTGCGAGGGAGGCAAAGGAAATTTCCTTCACCCTTGAAGACAGGGAAAGACTTATTCGTCTTGAGGTTAAGGTTACAGAATTGGAGAAGCGAATGGATCAACGCTTTGAACAGATTGACCATCGTTTTGAACAAATTGATAAGCGTTTTGATGAGATGATAACTCTTATGGGGATTATTGTGACAGCCTTTGCAGGTATTGTAGCGGTAACCATTGCCTTTGCCATCTGGGACAGAAGAACCATGATCCGTCCCTTTGAGGAAAAAGTGAGAAAGATAGAGGCAGACATTACGGAAAATAGAGAGCGCCTTTTAGGCTTATTAGAGGCCTTAAAGGCCCTTTCCGAAAGTGACGAAAAAGTAAGAGAAGTCCTAAAGAGATTTAATTTATTGTAAAATTTAAGAAAAATAATTCACAATATGATTTTTGCTGGCAACCATAACTTTGCAAAGGTCTCTAAACCACTTTTTAAGATTTTGTGAGGAGGAAGAAACATAAAGCTAAGTGTTACTCTGAAGGATGTCACATTTTAGGGACTGGTTTTGAAAGGAACAGATGACGCGGTAGCGGTTACCTTCAATTAATCCTACAACGGCACCTCCGCTAATGTGGCCTGAGGCCTCGCAGACAAGGGCTCCTGTGATTGTCATGTTAAGGTTACCTGCAGGAGTGGTTATAGCGGTTCCATTACGACAGTTCGGAAAAGAGGAGGCATTAAGGACTACGGAAGGGGCATCTTCTGCCCTTTTCTCCATACAGTAGGCTGCCATCTCTGACGCACAGGCTTTAACCAGAGGGATTCCATATGCGCTCATAAGGGCCTTTTCGCGGTACTTGAGGTAATTGCTTAAGGCAAGGGAGGAAAGGATGGCAATTATTCCTATGACTATGAGGAGTTCTATTAGGGTGAATCCTTTTAATTTAGGAGAGGGCATTTTTTTAAAAATCCAGGGGGGCAAAACCCCA
>CAZQQV010000020.1:0-24534 GCA_964595655.1 uncultured Caldimicrobium sp. | reverse complement strand
TTTAGCTTAGAGCCTTTTGGGGATTTAGTTGAGACAGCTTTCGAGGCAACTTTTTGGTTCACACTAAATGTGGTGATTGGATTAAATTTGCTGTAAGTGAAAAAGGTTGAAATAGCTAAAATTTTGGCTATATTTTAGGAAAAACATTGGTGGTGAGGTGGCCATGGCGGGGCATTCCCATTGGGCGCAAATAAAGAGAAAAAAGGCAGCTCAAGACGCCAAAAGAGGCCAACTTTTTACTAAGCTGATTCGTGAAATCATTATTGCCGTAAAACAAGGTGGAAGTGGGGACCCTGAACTCAATCCCCGCTTAAGGGCAGCAATTCAAGCAGCTCGAGCTGCCAATATGCCCAAAGAAAACATAGAAAGAGCTATCAAGAAGGCCCTTGGGCTTGAAGAGGGAACAAACTACGAAGAAGCTACCTTTGAGGGATACGGCCCTGGGGGAGTAGCAATTCTTATTCAAGCAATTACAGATAACCGCAAAAGAACTGTTTCTGAACTCAGGCACATTTTTAGCAAACATGGCGGAAGTCTTGCTGAGCCAGGAGCTGTTTCCTGGATTTTTGAACAAAGGGGTTTAATTGTAGTTCCCAAAAAAGACGAAGAGAAAGCCTTGGAGATTGCTATTGATCTCGGAGCAGAGGATACTAAGGAATATGAGAGCGAGGTAGAAATCATTACTGATCCTTCAGAATTTGAAAAGATTAAAAAGGCTTTGGATGAGGCTGGTATTGAAATCCTTTCAGCTAAAATAACCATGGTTCCCAAAAGCCTTGTTCCCGTAACTGATGAAGGGACAGCCTCAACTCTACTTAAACTCATGGAAGCCTTAGATGACCACGATGATGTGCAGCAGGTCTTTGCTAACTTTGACATCCCTGAAGGAATAATGGAAGGTCTTAATCGTTAATTTGTGGCCTTTAAATACAAACTCCATCCTGAAGATTTTATAGTATCTGAAGTTATAACTCTTTATCCTTCACAAAAAGGGAAATACTCTCTTTATCTTCTTAAAAAAAGAAATCTTACCACTTGGGATGCCCTGGGAAAGATTGCCAAAACCTTTAAATTGCCCCTTAAATATTTTGGCTATGGAGGTCTTAAAGATAAAAAGGCTGTCTCCACTCAATACATCACAATAAAAGGGGGCCCCAAGGAGGATTTAAAAGGGCCCAATTTTGAACTTACCTATCTGGGAAAGGTAAAAGAAGCCCTCTCAAAGGATCACCTTCTCGGAAATAATTTTGAAATCATAATTCGAGAGGTGGATCTTCCTGAGGAGAAAATCTTTCGCGAAGTGGAATATGTAAAAGCCTTTGGAATTCCCAATTATTTCGATGAACAGCGTTTTTCTTCAGTAAGTTCAAGTGGTAAATTTGCTGCCAAAGAAATCATTTTGGAAAACTATGAAGAGGCCCTATACTTAATACTTGCTGAAAGTAGCCCAGATGAATTCACCTATTCCAGAAAATTAAGGGATTGTCTTAAAGAAAACTGGCGAAACTGGAAAGTATGTATTAAATTCGCAAGGCTTAAATGGGAAAGGGAGCTTTTACAGTTTTTATCAGAACACAACCCTTCAAAAAGAACCTTTAAAAGAGCCTTAAATCTTGTAGATAAGGAATATCTCTTTTACCTCGGAAATGTCTATCAAAGCTATCTATGGAATGAAGTCCTAAAAGAGGTTCTTAAGCACATAAAAGCAGTTGAATTTTCTATCCCCTTTTTCCTTGGAGATTTTTATTTTTACAGGGAATTAACTGAGGAAAAATTTAAGCTTTTAAAAAATCTAAAAATTCCCTTTCCATCACCTAAACTTCAACTTGAAGATACTCCTGAAATTCCTTTAAAAAGTATTTATCTTAAAATTTTAGAAAAAGAGGGGTTTCAGGATTTGAAGGATTTGAGAAGTTTCATAAAGGGTCTCCTTTTTAAAACCTATCCAAGACCTGCTATTACAATTCCTGAAAACCTCTCCTGCGAGAAAATATCTGAAGGCACTTACAGATTGAGATTTTTTCTTGAAAAGGGAAGTTATGCCACTTTGGTCGTAAAGAGGATCTTCAATGCTTATCAGGATTCCTAATTGGCTTGGCGATGCCCTTATGGCAACCCCTGTATATGAAAATTTAAAGGATCTTGAAGAAATTATACTTTTTGGCCCAGAAAGCTTCATAAAACTCTTTGAGGATTTTCCCAATACCAAGCTTTTAGCCTTTTTCAAGGGAGATACTCAAAAAAATTTAGAAACCCTCAAACCCTATAAGGAAGAAAAGGGCCTTCTTCTTACTAACTCTTTTTCCTCAGCTTGGCTTTTTTTTAGAGCGGGTTTAAAAGAGCGCATGGGTTATACAGGAAACCTTAGAACACTCCTTTTAACCAAAAAGGTTAAACCTCCGAAGGAAAAAATGCACCAGAGAGATAAGTATCTTTATCTTCTTGACTCTCTCGGATTTCCTGTTATTAAAAGAGAGCTTGTTTTGTATATTTCTGAGGAAAAAAGAGAAAGAGCCAAAAATTTTTTGAAGGGCCTAAAAATTGACCTTTCAGCTCCTCTTGTTCTTCTTGCCCCTGGTGCTGCCTATGGGCCTGCCAAAAAATGGCCTCTTTCTTATTTCCGAAAACTTGCTGAATGGCTCTCAAAGGAGGGTTATCCTGTATTAATAGTAGGTGGACCAAAAGAGATTGAAGAGGGGGAAATTTTAAGTGAAGGCTTAAATGGGGTTTACAATCTCTGCGGGAAAACAGAAATCACTCTTCTTGCTGGTATTTTTAAGCTTTCTTCTCTCTTAATCTCCAATGATTCAGGTCTTATGCATCTTGGGGCAGTGCTAAGGATTCCTCAAATTGCCATTTTTGGCTCTACGGATCCTGAATATACAGGTCCCCTCAATCCCAAGGCAATAATTTTGAAGGCAAACTTAGATTGCTCTCCCTGTTTTGAAAGAACCTGTCCTAAAGGACATTATAAATGCCTTAGAGAAATACTACCAGAGAGGGTTTACGAAAGAGCTAAAAATATCCTTCAAATTCCATCTTAGAGACCCCATATTTAAGAAAGTGTTTTAATTCCTCTATCACATAATCAATAAGTCTCTCCATGGCATCTTCAGTGTAATAGGCAATATGAGGAGTAAAGATTACATTGGGATACTTCAGAAGATGAAGGGTTAAAAGAGTTTTTCTCATAACTTCAGGGGGAATTTCTACATCCTTGAGATAGGATTCTTCAAGTAAGAGTCTCTCTCCCTCAAAAACATCAAGGGCGATCCCTCCTTGAAGTTTTCCATTTTCAAGAGCCCAAAGGAGGGCCCTTGTATCAACCACTGGCCCTCTTGCTGTATTAATAAGCATAGCCTTTTCCTTAACAAGCTTTATGTTCTCAAGATTAATCATGTGATGAGTTTTAGAATAATAGGGAACCATAACAGTGATAACATCAGATTCCCTCAAAAGGGTATCAAGAGACACATATTGAACTTTATATTTTTCTTCAAGTTCCTTTGAAGGTTCAATATCAAAGGCAAGAACCTTCATGCCAATACCATATCCGAGCCTGCAGAGATGACTTCCAATGTTTCCGGTTCCGATAACGCCAAGAGTTTTCCCCAAAAGATCCATCCCCATAAGACCGTCCCGGGTAAAATCATATCTTTGAATTTTTTCAAAATTAATTTTCAATTTTCTTGCCAGAGCAAAAATTAAGGCAAAGGTGTGCTCAGCAACTGTATTTGAGGCATAAAGAGGTACATTGGAAACCAGAACATTTCTCTTTTTGCAACAGAGTAAATCTATGTGATCCATACCTGTTGAGCGGGTTATAATAAACTTAAGAGAGGGAAGAAGATTAACAGTTTCCTCATCCACTAAAGAATTTATATAAATAACTGCAACTGTTGTTCCTTGAAAACTTTTGGCTGTGTTTTTATTTAGTGGCACACTTACAAAGAAGAGCTCTAAATTGGGATATTCACTTAAAATTTTATCTCTAAAGTGTTTGAGAAAAAATTCTCTTTCCCAATCTTTAGCCTCAAAAAATACAATCTTTTGCTCCATTGTTATTCCCCCTTTATGGAACTAAATATTTTTGTTCATTTTTTGGAACCCACCATCTTTCTATGTTATAGGAAATGCCAATGGGAGCTGGTTTTATACCTCTAAAACGCTTATGTATGGCCTCAAGACTCATAGGAATATATAGAAAAGTATAGGGCTGATCCTCAGCAAGAATCTCCTGGAGCCTGAAATATATTTTCTTTCTCTTTTCTTTATCAAGGGTGTATCTTCCCTCTTCAAGAAGACGATCAACCTCTTTATTTTGATAACCAATAAAATTAAGACCAGGGCTTTTAATCTTTGATGAGTGAAAAATATCGTAAAGATCTGGATCAGGTCCTGTTGTCCAGCCAAGAATTACTGCCTGAAAGCGTCTTTTATCAATAAACTGGTGAATTAGAGTTGTCCATTCCATAACCCTTATATTCACCCTGATACCAAGTTTAGCCAAGTCCTGTTGAATAATCTGAGCAGTAAGAAGCCTTGAAAGATTTCCCTGATTGGTAAGAAGGGTAAACTCAAAGGGTCTTCCATCCTTGTAAAGGAGACCATCCTTTCCAGGGGCAAAACCAGCCTCTTTGAGAAGTTGAATAGCCCTTTTTGGATCATATGGACAACTACTTTCTATCGCAGGGTTATAAAACCAGGCATCAGGTTTATAAGGACCATAGGCTGGAACCCCAAGGCCAAGAAGGGCTCCTTTAACAATTTTTTCTTTATCAATGGCATAACAAAGGGCCTTTCTGACTCTCTTGTCCTTAAATAGGGGATCTCTCAGATTATACCCCACATAGGTGTAAGCAAAGGCAAGATAGCGATAAATCTGAAAATTTTTTTTTAAATCTCTTTCACGCTCAATTTTTAAATATTGAAGGGGAGTAAGACTAATCCAGTCAACCCCTCCTGAGCGAAGTTCCATAAAAAGGGTTGAAGGATCAGGAATTATTCTAAAAATCAGACCATCTAAATAGGGCCTTCCTTCAGAATAGAGGGGATTATAAACTAATTTGATTTGGCTCTGTGGTTCCCAGGCCTTAAATTTAAAAGGCCCATTTCCCACAGGCTTTCTTCCAAAAACACTCTGTAAATACTTAAGATCTTTGCCCTCTAAAAGATGTTTGGGAAGAACCACAAGGTTCCCCCAAGAGGAAAGGGCAAGGGCAAAGGGTTTTTTATAGGTTACTCGGAAGGTGTATGGATCAAGAACTTCAAATTTTTTAACCTCAAGAAAATCACTGGCATAAGCTGAAGGAATATTGGGGTCAGTTATAAGCTTAAAGCCAAATTCTACATCATATGCCGTAACCTCAACCCCATCTTCCCACTTCACTCCCCTTTTGAGATGAAAGGTGATACTCTTTTGATCAGGTGAAATTTCAAAGGACTCTGCAAGATCACCTACTATGGTCATATCAGGGGCATATTTTACCACTCCACGAAAGATTTTATCTGCAACTATGTGACTCATGGCATCTGTTGCTAACATGGGAACAAGGATACTTGCATCCGCAATACTTCCAACAATAAGCATATCCCCATACTGAGGTGATCCCTCTTCTGAAAACCGAGAAAAAAGGGGATTAAACAAACACAAAAGGAAAAAGAAAACTCCAAATAAAATTAATAATACTAACTTTATTTTCATGTATTTGATGAAGAGAAATCAGTTTTAGTTTTTCTTTTTAAAATCCTTGAAAATTTAATTTTAGGGCTTCTTTTGCCTCCTGGCTTAATCAAAATGGTAAGGCTTCTCCCAAGAACTAATACGAAAATTCCAAGGGTCCAGTAAAAAACATCCACACTTTCTATTTTTCCCTGAAAAACAAGAATCATGAATTCACGAATCCCAAAGGCAATTAAGATCTCAAGAAGAATTTCCATTCTTACACGATGATGCTCAAAGAATTCTACAAAGGCCCTAATAAGCTCGAGCACAACAATTAAAGTCAACACACTAGTAATGAGATCCTTCACTCCAAGTCTTATAGTTTTCTCAAAAAGAAGATTTCCAAGATCTAAAAAAATTCTATATAAGGTAAAGCCAAGCACTAAGATTAAAATAATAATAGTGATATTGTAAGTCAAATTTATGGCAAAATTATAAAGTTTTAAAAATTTTTCCTGTAAATTCTTCATGACCTTTTCTCCAGAGGGATTTTGCCAATGGGGGTATATTTAGGACCCCTCGGGCTTAGCTCACTTTTGAAAAGGATAATTTCTCGGACAGGGAATTTCAATCCTTTATACCACTGAGCAACCTTTTTCAAATCCTCATAGAACCTTTTAAAGGTCTCTTCCTCATTTACTTCCTTTACCCTAAGAATAGTTATATGAGGATGAAACTCCTCTTTACTTTGTTCAAGCTTTAATTTTTTTAAAACTTCCTTTAAAGCTTTGTGAATCCTGAAAAGGGTTTCTGAGATATCAAAAATTCCTATCCAGATAACTCTCGGTATTCCTCTATTAGAAAAATGTCCCAATTCAGTAATTTCCAGAGTAAAGGGGCCAAATTCTTCAAAGGCCTCTTTACATTTTTTAAGAATTCTTTCTGCAAGTTTTTCAGTTATATTTCCGAAAAAATGAAGGGTAATATGGAGATTTTCCTCTTCTACCCATTTCAATTTGGTCTTTTCTGGTGCCTCAATTTTAGAGAGCTCAGAGAGCTTTTTCTTTAATTCCTCTGGCAAATCTATAGCTAAAAAAGCCCTTACCATATAGGATATACCTCCTCAAAATATCCAAGGCTGTAAAGCTTGCCAGTGTTTGTATGGCCCTTCGCTCTCCCGTAAAATAGAAATGAAAGGAAAAAACTTCCCTGGGAGTTGCAAGCCCTATAAAAACGGTTCCCACTGGAAGTTCGGGAGTTCCACCAGTTGGCCCTGCAATGCCTGTAGTTGAAAGGGAAAAATCGGTCTTTGAAATTTTTTTGGCACAAAGAGCCATTTCCTGAGCAGTTTCATGACTATAAATTCCTTTAACTTCCAGAGTCTCTGGGCTTACTCCCAAAATTTCCCTTTTGCTCTCAGCAGAATAGGTAACAAAGCCCCTTTCATAATAGGCAGAACTTCCTGAAACACTGGTTATAAGACTTGCAAGAAGCCCTCCTGTGCAGGACTCTGCAGTTGCAATCTTTAAACCCCTTTCAAGAAGAATTTTTCCGATAACCACATTCAAAGACTCTTCCTTGTCAGAAACCAGATTCATTTTAAATCTTTCTATAACTTTTTGAGAAAGCCCCTCGACTTCCTCTTTTTCACCATAAAGCACAAGTTTAACCTCTGGAAAAATGGGATAATAACCAATTTTAATTTTTTCTTTATTGTTAAGCTCAGAAATAAAATAATTTAAATCCGTTTCATTTAAGTCAAAAAAGATAAAACTCTTAACAATCTTATCTTCTGCACATAAACTTTTTTCATCTCCTACTTCACACAATAAGGGAATTACCCTTTTTTCAAGGAGATACTGAAATTGTTCTGGAACACCTGGTAAAAAAAAGAGTTTTTTATTTTTTAAGGGGAGATAAAAACCAAGCATGCGATATTCTTCATCAAGAAGTTGAGCCCCCTCAGGAAGCAAAGACATCTTTCTTGCCATCTCTTCTTTACCTTGATATTCCTGTGAGGAAAAGATAGCAGAAAGGAGGGCCTTGTCCTCCTTTAATGATAGAGAAAAGGCTTTGGAAAGGGCTTTAACGGTAAGATCGTCCTCTGTAGGCCCAAGACCTCCAGAGGTAATGATGAAATCGTATTCTTCAAAAAGCCTTCTTAGGGTTTTTATAATATGCTCTTCTTCATCAGGGATGGTTAAGATTTCAAGAATATTCAAAGATAGGGCTGAAAAGACCTTTGCTGCAAATTCAGCATTGGTATTGAGAATTCTTCCGGCTATAAGCTCATCTCCAATAAAAAGAAGAGCCCCTTTCATTGCAAACTGTTCCACCCAAAAATTATCATAGAGACAATCAGATTAGTTGCAAGCCCAGCTAAAAGATCATCCAACATGATACCTAAGCCCGAAGGCACTTTCTCAACCCTTTTTAAAGGGTAGGGCTTTAATATATCAATAATTCTAAAAATAACAAAAACAAGAAATAGCTCAAAAAAGGCCTCCTTTCCCAGACAGGCAAGATAGGCACCCCCTATTTCATCAATAATTACCTCATCAGGATCTTCCTTCTGCATCAATTTAGAGGCAATTTTGGAAGAATAAATACCCATCAGGGTAACTCCAAAAAAAATTATTAGCTTTAAAGAAAAAGAATATTTCACAGTCAGGCAATAGATAAGAATCCCCTGAAGGGCTCCAAGGGTTCCTGGAAAAGGAGGTATATATCCTACAAAGGCACCTGTTGCTAAAAAAAGAAAAATCCCCTCTTTGCTAAAGGGAGAAACCTTTAAGTTCCCTTTCAAATTTCTCATACTCACCCATTTCAATTAGATTTTTAAGCTTCCAGAGATAAAGCCTTATCCTTAAATACTTTTCTTTATCCCTTGGAGAAACCTGTGATAGAAGTTCCCTTTCTCTGTTTTGATATTCTGAAAGGGCCCTTTTCTTTAAATTTATTTCATATTCCTTTACCTTTTCTAAAAGAGAATCTACCTCTTTTGAAACCTCTTTTAAAGCCCTTTCAGCTGAGCGGTAATATTTTTTATTATAAAGAGCCTCTATTTCTTTCCACCTTTTCATTATCTCCTGATATTCCTTTGAATAGATGTCCTTTGCCTTAGATAAGCGCAATTCTTCAATTTTGGCCTTTGTATTTTCATATAGCTCTTTGGGAGGGGGAGGAAGTTTGATAAAGCCCTTAATAAAGGGAATCTCTGATAATTTGGCTTTAGCCCTCTCGGTAAAGGTATTTTTAAAATTACTAAGAGTATTTAAAAACCTTTCCTTTGGTTCACAGGCTGAAAAAAGAAAAGTTATCAAAAAAAGAGCAAAAATTTTTGAAAAATTTTTAGATCTCATCAAGTTTTATTTTAGTCAAAAAAGTTATTTGGACAATGCCCTAAAAAAAATTCATAAAGGCTCTTTACAAAAAATTTTTTTGGTGTAGGCTTGACTTTTAAGAAACAAAATTAAAGGAGGTTTGTGTAACATGTTTAGAGGTAAGGTTAAGTGGTTTGATGAGAAGAAGGGGTATGGGTTCATCTCTAAGGAGGAAGGCGGCGATGTCTTTGTGCATTTTTCTGCCATAGACATGCCGGGCTTCAAAACCCTTAGAGAAGGTCAGACTGTTGAGTTCGAAGTCGTTCAGGGGCCTAAGGGAGAACAAGCTTCCAAAGTAAGAGTCCTTGACGCAGGAAACCCTCAACCTCAAAGAAGACCACGCAGGCCCAAACAGGAAGGTTAATTTCTTCTTGACTTCCAGGGGGAGGCTTAACAGCCTCCCCTTTTTATTTATATGTTATCTAAATCTAAAAGCTTTTATGTCCAAATTTCCCCTTCAAAATTAACTCTCCTTAAATTTATACTTGAGGGATATGACCACCTTGCAATTCTTACTGTTCTTAATGCTAAAGAGGGTTTAGTGCAAATTTCTTTTTATCCCACTGAAGATAACTTGATTAGAGAAATTCTTACAGATTTTGAAATTAAACACCTGAAGGAAGCCTGAGTTCAGAAGGAAAGGGTTCTAAGTAAATCTGATTTAAGACATAGGTATCCTCAAATCTTAAAGCAAGGCTTTTTATTAATTTAAGAGGTACTGTTAAATCAACCAAGCCCGCTCTATATTTTTCAATAAGACTTAGAAGATGATGCCTCTCCTTTGAGCTTAATCTTTTTGTAAAGTGCCCTGCAAGATGATAAAGGGTATTCACATGTCTTTTTTTGTCCGGTTTTTTCCTTAAAGACAATCTTAAAAAGTTTTGATAGGTATTAAATTTTTCTTCAACAGAAAAATTCTTATCAGCAAGCAGTTTCCCCATCTTTTTGGCAAGCTCTTCATTGTAAGTTTTTAAAAGGTATTTGGCCTTGCTATGAAAATCAAGAAGGCTTTTTATATCTTGAGAGGTAACCTCGGCTCTGAAGCGTGCCAAAAGAAAAGTTGCAGTTAAAAAATGATAATAAAGACTTTTATCTCTCAGCCTTCCTTCATCTTCAAGGGGAAGATAAGGAAAAACTTCTCTCAAAGTATCTGCAAAAAGCCCGTCAGTTTTTCCAATAATTTTTTCCCCTTCGTAGAGTTTGGCTGTGCCAACACCACAGGATGGAGACTTACTTTTAAGAAGAGCTCCATCAGGGAAAGGTAATGTGGAAAGATATCTAAGCCAGAAGGCCTTTATTTCATGGGTTAAATTTCTTCCTGTTTTTTCTTCTATGAGATGCCTTTCACCTTTGATTCTATGAATTTTGATAGGTAATCTGGGAATCCCAAGACCAAAGTCAGCTTCAGGACAAAAGACAATCACATCAAAAAAGGGTTTTAGCCTTTCCACTAGGGGGTCAACAATTTTTCCCCCATCATAGCGCACAGCCTCAAAAAAACATTTGCTCATTAAAAGTTTAGGTTTAATCATTTTCTCTTCCTTTCCTTGAAATAACTCAAAAAAAAGTTATTATTTAACTCTAAAAATTTCAAGGAGTAAGACCTATGAAAAAGGCCCCTATGACCCTTGCTGAAAAGATTCTCGCTTACAAATTGGGAAGACCGCAGGTTGAGCCTGGAGAGCTTGTGGAAGTACCTGTAGATTTAACTCTTGCAAACGATATAACAGGTCCCCTTGCCATAAAGGTTTTTGAATCCACATGCATCAATAAAGTTTTCAATCCAGAAAAAATTGTCCTCGTTATGGATCACTTTACTCCCAACAAGGATATCAAAAGTGCAGAGCAAGTGAGAATTTGCAGAGAATTTGCTAAAAAATATGGAATAAAACACTACTATGAAGGAGGAGCCTGTGGAATAGAACATGCTTTACTTCCAGAACTTGGTCTTGTTGCCCCAGGAGACATTGTAATCGGGGCAGACAGTCACACCTGCACCTATGGGGCGCTTTCTGCCTTCGCCACAGGGGTTGGTTCCACAGACCTTGCTGCAGCCTGGATTACGGGAAAAACCTGGTTCAAAGTCCCTGAAACCATAAAGTTTGTTTATTATGGGAAACTTAAGCCCTGGGTTACAGGAAAGGACTTAATTCTCTACACCATAGGCGATATTGGAGTGGACGGAGCCCTTTATAAGGCTATGGAATTTACCGGTGAGGTAATTAAAAGGCTTTCCATGGCTGAGCGCTTCACCATGGCAAATATGGCTATTGAGGCTGGCGGAAAAGTGGGACTTATGGAGGCTGACTCAAAAACTCTGAAATTCCTTGAAGGAAAACTAAAAAGGGATCCTCTCATCCTTAAGCCTGACAAAAAGGCAAAATACATTGATATCAGAGAATACGACTGTTCAAAAATTGATTTAGTGGTAGCCCTTCCTCATCTTCCCTCCAATGTAAAATTTGTAAAGGAGCTTTCACAGAAAATTTACATAGACCAGGTGGTGATAGGCTCCTGCACTAATGGAAGGTTTGAAGATTTAGAGATAGCTGCCAAAATTCTCAAAGGAAGAAAAGTAAATCCCAATGTAAGGTGTATTATAATTCCCGCAACTCCTGGAGTTTACAAAAGGGCCCTGAAAAAGGGGTTAATTGAGATTTTCCTTGAGGCTGGAGCTATTATTTCACCACCCACCTGTGGTCCTTGCTTGGGAGGACACATGGGAATCCTTGCAAAGGGCGAAAAAGCTGTTGCCACAACAAACAGAAATTTTGTAGGAAGAATGGGGCATCCAGAAAGCGAAGTTTATCTCTCAGGGCCAGCTGTGGCTGCTGCTTCAGCTGTGCTTGGCTATATCGGAACCCCAGAGGAGCTCGGCCTATAATGATTGAACCAGAATTAAAATTCAAAAAACCCTTTCAAATCTCTTTAGAGGAAAAGAAAAGAATTCTTAAAACTATTAAAAAAACCTTAGAATCAAAAGAAAATCTACTTTTTGCCTATCTCTTTGGATCCTTTGCAGAGGGGCAAACCTTTCATGATATTGATATAGCCCTTTTTGGAAAGGAGCACTTTTCCCTCTCAAGCCTAATTGAGCTTTCTAATCTTCTTGAAAGCAAAATCATTTTCCCTGTAGATTCAGTTGATTTAAGAGCCCTTTCCCCAGGCCTTCAGATGGAGATTTTTTTTAATGGACTCCTTCTTTTCTTAATTACAGCAGTTGAGGCCATATGTGATATTTTAACTTATCTTTTGTTAAAGTTGAAAAAATAAAACCTGTAGCGATTATGTGGATTGTATTAAAAAGGCAAAAGATACATCAATTCTATCCAAAGAGTTGACGGAAAAGTTGATAGGCCTTGCCAAATTAAGAAATATCTTTTTTCATAGGTAATAGGAGGTAGATGATAAACTCCTCTTAAAGGAGGTTAAGACAAACAAAGAGGAGCTTAACAAATTCATAGAAGAGATTGAAAATCCTTTGAAAAATTTGTTTAAGGGGGAAAAGAAAGATGATTCGAGGAAGAGTTTGGAAATTTGGAGATAACATTGACACAGATGTAATCATTCCTGCAAGGTATCTCAATACAACTGATCCGCAAGAGCTTGCCAAACACTGTATGGAGGATGCAGATCCTGATTTTTCAAAGAAAGTGAAACCTGGGGATATCATTGTGGCTGGGAGAAATTTTGGGTGCGGTTCTTCCAGGGAACATGCCCCTATTGCCATTAAGGCCTGTGGGGTTGCCTGTGTGATTGCCGAATCCTTTGCAAGAATCTTTTACAGAAATGCCTTTAATACAGGACTTCTCATTATTGAGTGCCCTGAGGCTGCAAATGAGGCAGAAACAGGAGATGAACTCGAAGTAGATGTGGAGGGAGGAAAGATTATAAATCATACAAAGAAAAAAACCTATTCTTTCAAACCCTTGCCATCATTTATGAGAGAAATTCTTGAAGATGGAGGCTTAATACCTCATATAATGAAAAAATTTCAAGCAAGTTGTAATATTTAAAAATTTTCTAAAGCAGGTTAAAATGCCTAAGAAACCTGATTTCCAGTTTAATACCAAAGCGGATTTCTCCTCCCTTTATGAGATTATTGAAACCCTTAGAGGAGAGGGAGGGTGTCCCTGGGATAGGAAGCAGACTCCAGAGACCCTAAAAAAATATCTTATTGAAGAGGCCTATGAAGCATATGAGGCAATCAGCAAGGGTTTAGCTAATGAGGTAAAAGAAGAGCTGGGAGATCTTTTATTTCTTCTTCTCTTTATTGTTTATCTCTACGAAGAAAAGGGAGATTTTACCCTAAGAGATCTTTTGTATCTTACTTTTCAGAAGATGATAAGACGGCATCCTCATGTCTTTGGTGAAGAGGTTGCCAAAAGTGCAGAGGATGTCCTTTCAAAATGGCAAAAAATCAAAGAAAGAGAGGGAAAAAGTGATTCTGTTCTGGGTAATATTCCAAGAAGCCTTCCAGCCCTTCAAAGGGCCTATCGAATAGGAGAGCGAGCAGGAAGGGTTGGGTTTGACTGGAAAAACCCAGAAGACCTTTTTCCTAAACTTGAAGAAGAAATAAAGGAATTGAAAGAGGCCCTTGGGAAAGGGGAAAAAGAAAAAATCAGTGAAGAATTAGGGGATCTTCTTTTTACTGTTGCCAATCTCTCAAGAAAACTTGGGATTAATCCTGAAGAGGCCTTAAAGGCAACCCTTGATAAATTTGAAAGGAGATTTAAAGAAATGGAAAAAATTGTCAAGGAGAAGGGTCTTTCCTTAGAAAATTTAAGTCTTGAAGAGATGGACCTTCTCTGGGAAAAAATCAAAGAAAAAGAAAATGATTCTCATTGAAGATCTTACCTTTGCGCTAAATGGCAGAATTATTCTTGAAGAAATTAATTTAAAGGTGGAAAAGGGGGATTTTCTTGCCATTATTGGGCCAAATGGGGGAGGGAAATCAACACTTATACGTTGCCTTCTTGGATTTTTAAAGCCTCAAAAGGGGAAAATTTATCTCTGGAGAAGGCCCCTTACAGAGTTCAAAGATTGGCATTTAATTGGATATGTCCCTCAGAGGGCTGGAAAAAACCTAAATCAACTTTTTCCTCTCACTTTAAAAGAATTTCTGTATCTTCCCTCCATCTGGTATAAAAAAAAGATTGATGAAAAATATCTTGAAGAGATTCTTGAAATTTTTGGCTTAAAAGACCTAATTAATAAGAAGATTTGTAATTTTTCTTTTGGGCAACTTCAAAGGGCCTATATTGCAAGGGCTTTGGTTTTAAAACCAGAATTACTCATTCTTGATGAACCCTCAGTGGGGCTCGATTTCATATCCCAGAAATCCTTTTATGAAATTCTTTCAAATTTTCATAAAAAAGGAATGACTATTATTCTGATCACCCATGAAACTTGGCTTATAACCAAGGAAGTAAACAAAGTGGCTTGTCTGAATCAAAGACTCTATTTTCATGGTGTCCACGAAGAATTCTGTGTGTTTGCTGAAAAGGGAATTCCTGGGTTTGATTTCCATAGAATTGAGCATACTCACTGGTAAACACATGGAGCTACAATTTTATCTTGAACTTTTCAAGTGGGGAATACTTGCAGGAATTTGTTTTGCCATCTCCACTGCTCTAACCTCCCCTTTTCTTGTCCTCCAAAGGAATTCACTATTTCCCCATGCCATAACCCATATTCTTCTATTATCCCTTTTACTCCTTTCCTTATTTAAAAATTTTCTTCCAGTTTTTCTTCACTTTCCCTTTTTACTAATAGTAACTCTTTTTGTGGGATACCTCATTCATTTTCTCACAAAAACTCTCCGTATTTTTGAAGATACCTCAACCTCCATTTTGACTTACCTATCCCTTGGGCTTGCTTTGGTCATTGCTGGTAAAACCTCTCAATTTGATATGACCCTTTTAAATTACCTTTTTGGTTCCTTTTTGACAGTGGATAAAAAGGACTATGTGGAAAGTTTCCTTGTCATGCTCATTACACTTTTTTTATTTTACTATTTTAAAGATCTATGGCTTGCAAGGTGTTTTGAAGAAGAGATTCCAGGAATTGATTTCAAAAAATCCCAAGCCCTTTTTTTGCTTTTGGTAACCCTTCAAAGCATAGTGGGAGTGAAATTAATGGGGGTGCTTCTTGTGTCTTCCTTTTTTGTCTTTAGTTCAACTATGGCTCTTAAAATCTCTTCTTCTTTTTCTCAAGCAATTTCTCTCTCCCTTTTTTTTAATTTATTAGCTATTATTTTTGGTTTTATTTTTTCTGTGTATTTTGATCTTCCCTTTTCAAGTGCTGCTGTTATATTTATGGGACTTGGTATCCTTGGGCTTCTTATCTTTAAAGGGGGCTAAAAATGAAATTAATTGACACTCACGCCCATCTTAATCTTTCAGATTTTAAAAAGGACCTTCCGGAAGTGATTGAACGGGCCAAAAAATCTAGAATTATCAAGTGCATTGTGGTTGGCATTGACAGAAAAACAGGAGAAAGAGCCCTTGAGTTAAAAAATTTATATCCCGACTTTATTGAAATAGCCCTTGGATTTCATCCCCACGAAGTAAAAAAGCTTACTGAAGAGGATTATTTGTGGCTTGAAGAAAATCTAGGCAAGTGCTCTGCCATAGGTGAAATCGGTCTTGACTGGGTAAAGGAATATTCCCCTAAGGAAGAACAAATTAAACACTTTGAAAGGCTTCTTTTTCTTGCCAAAGAAAGAAAAAAGCCAGCTGTCCTTCACTTAAGGGGAGATAGGGCCTTTTGGGATTTTGTCTTTGACTTTTTAAAGCCCTTCAAAGACCTTCCTTTGCTTTTTCATTGTTTTACATCCGATAAGGAGGTTGCAAGGAAAATCCTTGAGTTTAATAGTCTTATTTCTCTTCCTGGGGTAATCACCTTTGAAAGGGCAGAGGAATTAAGGGAAGCTTCCCGTTTCATTCCCCTTGAAAGAATTGTTCTTGAAACAGACTGTCCCTTTTTAACTCCTCATCCCATGCGTGGAAAAAGAAACGAACCAGCCTTTTTAATTTATACTGCCCAAAAGCTGGCAGAAATAAAAAATATCTCCTTGGAAGAAATTGGAGAAATAACCACTGCTAATGCCTTAAAATTTTTCAATATACCTCTTTAAAAATATCTCAAATAAGGTTTTATTTTTTTTAATTCCTGATAGAATTAGAGCCGTTGATTGAATTTGAATATCCCTGGAGGAGGGCATGCGCCTTAAAAGAACTCATTTTATAGGTGATATTGGGAATCACCTTATTGATGAGACCCTAATAGTATCTGGATGGGTCCTAAGGAGAAGGGATCATGGAGGGGTTATCTTTATTGATCTTCGAGATAGAACAGGACTTCTTCAGGTGGTTTTCGAAGAGGGCCTTGATCCTAAAATTCATGAATTAGCAGATTCTTTGAGAATTGAGTATGTAATTTCTGTAAAAGGGGTCTTAAGAAGAAGACCGCCTGGCATGGAAAACCCAAAGATTCCCACTGGAGAGGTGGAACTTGTAGCTGAGGATCTTGAGATCCACAATACTTCATTAACTCCGCCCTTTCCTATGGATGAGGATCTCTCTGAGGTCTCAGAGGCAGTAAGGCTTAAATATCGTTATCTTGAAATGAGGGCGCTAAATGGGCATGAGCCCTTTATTTTTAGGCACAGGGTTAATCAAACCATAAGGGAGTTTCTCAATTCCAGGGGATTTCTTGAGATTGAGACCCCCTTTTTAACCAAGAGCACCCCTGAAGGGGCAAGGGATTTTCTTGTTCCAAGCAGGCTCTATCCTGGGAAATTTTATGCCCTCCCTCAATCCCCTCAACTTTTTAAACAGATTCTTATGGTGGCTGGTTTTGAAAGGTATTATCAAATTGTTCGTTGTTTCAGAGATGAAGACCTAAGAGCAGACAGACAACCCGAATTCACTCAGCTTGATCTGGAAATGAGCTTTATTACCGAAGAGGATGTTATGACCCTTGTTGAGGAGCTACTCTCTCATCTCTTTGAGAAAACCCTTGGAATTACCCTTACAACACCTTTCCCAAGGCTCAAATATCTTGATGCCCTAACCACCTATGGAACAGATCGCCCAGACTTAAGATTTGGTATGGAACTTAAAGATGTCTCTGAAATTGCCAAGAACTCGCAATTTCAGGTTTTTAGATCTGCTCTTGAAAAGGGAGGTATTGTAAAGGGAATAAAGGTTTCCTCTCATTTTTCAAGAAAGGAAATTGAAGAGCTTACCAAGTATGCCCAAGACCTTGGGGCAAAGGGTCTTGCCTGGATAAAATATACCAAGGAAGGAAAGACCTTTGAAGAAAAGTGGAGCTCTCCTATTGTGAAGTTCTTTGAGCCTCCGCTTCTTGAAAGATTAGAAGAGATCTTTCAACTAACAGAAGATAAGGCTACCCTCTTTTTTATAGCTGATACCTTTGAAAATACCCATAACATCCTTGGAGAGTTAAGAAACCATCTTGCAAAAAAGCTAAATTTGATTCCCGAAAGGAGCTTTTATTTTGTTTGGGTTGTTGATTTTCCTTTACTTGAGTGGGATGATGAAGAAGGAAGGCTTGTTTCTGTTCATCACCCCTTTACACATCCCAAAGAGGAAGATCTTCCTCTTCTTGAGAGTGAGCCTCTAAAGGTTAGATCTCGGGCTTATGATATTGTTTTAAATGGGATAGAAATAGGAGGAGGAAGTATCCGTATTCACCGAAGAGATCTTCAGGAAAAAATTTTTGGTCTTCTTGGAATACCTAAAGAGGAGGCAGAAGAAAAATTCGGTTTTCTTCTTAAGGCTTTAGAATATGGTGCACCCCCACATGGTGGAATTGCCTTTGGTCTTGATAGACTGATTATGCTTATGCTCGGAAAAAGGAGCATAAGAGAAGTAATAGCCTTTCCGAAAACCCAGAAAGGCCAGTGTTTACTTACAGGTGCCCCCTCTGAAGTTAAGATAGAACAAATTCTTGAGCTTCATCTTCTTCCTGGTTGGGAGAAGAAGAAAGATATGTTATAATAAATTTTTTGAGAATTCCTTCTGGAGGGCTCAAAATGCCCGCACTTGTTGTGGTAGGTACTCAATGGGGAGATGAAGGAAAGGGAAAAATCGTTGATGTTCTTACAGAAAAAGCCGATTTTGTGGTAAGATTCCAGGGCGGAAATAACGCAGGCCACACCCTGGTAATAAATCAAAAGAAATATATACTTCATTTAATTCCCTCTGGAGTTTTTCATCCTCACACAACCTGTGTTATAGGAAATGGAGTAGTGGTTGATCCTGAAGTTTTAATTGGAGAAATTGAAAAATTAAAGAACGAAGGCCTTGACATTTCGAGTAAGAAACTAAAAATTAGTGAAAGGGCCCATGCCATTATGCCCTACCATAAAGCCCTTGATCTTGCAAGGGAATCAAAGGCTAAAAAGGACAAAATTGGGACCACTGGCCGAGGAATTGGTCCTTGTTATGAGGACAAAGTAGGAAGAAGGGGGTTTAGGCTTATTGATTTAACAAAACCTGAATTTTTTAAAGAAAAACTCCGGGTAGTTCTTGAGGAAAAAAATTTTTATCTTAAATATCTTGGGGCTGAGCCTTTAAAATTTGAAGATATTTATGAGAGATATCTGGAATACGGAAGATATTTAAAACCCTATTTAACTGATACCTCTTATCTCCTCTGGGAGGCGAGAAAACAAGACAAAAGGATTCTCTTTGAAGGGGCGCAAGGGACTTTTCTTGATGTTGACTATGGAACCTATCCTTATGTGACATCTTCTAATACCCTTGCAGGAAATGCCTGTTGTGGAAGTGGACTTGGCCCAACAGCTATTGATGAAGTGCTTGGTATTGTTAAGGCCTATACTACAAGGGTTGGAGAGGGTCCCTTCCCCACAGAACTTAAAGATGAGCTGGGAGAATACTTGCGAGAAAGAGGCGGCGAATACGGATCTACCACTGGAAGACCGCGAAGATGTGGCTGGCTTGATTTAGTGATGGTAAAAACCGCAGTTAGATTAAACGGCATCTCTTCCATTGCTATTACCAAACTGGATGTATTATCAGGCCTTGATACCATAAAAATCTGCACAGCTTATAAAATTGGAGAGAAATCTTTGGATGTTTTCCCAAGCACCCTTGATGAATTAAGAGAAGTAACACCTCTTTATGAAGAACTTCCTGGATGGAAGGAAGATCTTACTTCCATAACTTCCTTTGAGAAGTTGCCTGAAGCTGCCAAAAACTATCTCAGAAGAATTGAGACCTATCTTGGCGTTCCTATAAGTATTGTTAGCACCGGGCCAGCAAGAGAAAACTGTCTCTTTCTTAGGGGAAACCCTCTTTTTTAAAGGCCTCTCATGAAAGACAAGGTTCTCATTGCAAACAGAGGTGAAATAGCCCTCCGTATAATGGAGGCCTGCGAACTTTTAGGGCTTGATTATGTAGCAGTCTATACCAAAGAAGATGAAGAATCTCTACATGTAAGACTTGCCAAGAAAAAATATCGTATTTCCGATTACAGGGATATGAATGACTTGCTTGCAGTTGCTGATGAAGAAAGGTGCACTGCCATTCATCCTGGTTATGGTTTTCTCTCTGAAAACTATCGCTTTGCAAGAAGGGTTGTAAAGAGGGAAAGGCCTCTTATCTGGATTGGGCCTTCTTGGGAGGCTATTAGAGACTTGGGAAACAAGCTTTATATGAAAAAGGTTGCCCATCAGCTTGGAATACCTATTATTCCTGGCTCTATTGAGCCAATTTATAATGAAATTGAGGCGGAATTCAAAGCCCAGGAGATTCTTGAGCAAGCTCAAGAAGAAGGCTTTCAGGAGGTCTCTTTTCTTGTTAAGGCGGTGGCTGGTGGAGGAGGAATGGGAATTGAGGAAGTCAAAAACCTGGAAGAAATAAGGCCTGTTTTTCGAAAGATAAGAGCCTATGCCAAAAGACTCTTTGGGGACGAAGGAGTTATCATTGAAATTAAAATCCCTCTTTTTCAGCATATTGAGGTTCAACTCTTAGGAAGCAAGCATGGAGAGTATGTTCACTTTGGAACGAGAAATTGCACCATTCAAAGCCCCTTTAGACAAAAAAGAATTGAATTGGCCCCTGGTTTTTATCAAAGGGGGCAATATAATTTTGACCCTGCGCAGATTGAAGCAGAAATTATTCAACACTCCCTCAATCTTGCCAAACACTTCAATTACGATAGTGTGGGAACCTTTGAGTGGCTGGTTACCCCTGATGGAAAATACTATCTTATGGAAGTAAATACCCGTATTCAAGTGGAAAACGAAATATCAGCTAAAATTTCCTTTGTGAATGACAAACCTGTAAACCTTCTCAAAGAACAAATAAGAGTTGCCTTTAACGAAAAATTAGGTTACTCTCAGAGGGATATAGAATTTCGTGGGATGAGCCTTGAGTTCAGGCTTATCGCAGAGGATACTAAAAAGGGCTTTACTCCGTTAAGTGGGGTTATAACCAAATTTGATTACAAAGAACATCCCTGGCTTACCATGAGAACCCATGTTCCAAGGGACAAATCTTATACCATTCCTACTCAATTTGATCCCAATTTAGCCTTAGCCATTATTTATGGAGAAAATTTTGAGACCCTCATTGCAAGAAGCAAACAATTTTTAGAAGAAGTGGTTATTGAAGGCCATACCTTTAAAGGAGAGCCTCTTATTACAAACACTAATTTTTTAAAAGAAAAACTTAACGATGTATATCAATTCTTAAGCATTTAATGAACCATGCTTATAGAACTACATAAAAAACTAAAAGATCTTATTGAACTTGCTGAATACATAAAAGATATTAAAGGAGAAGATTTTCTTTCCATTGGCAATATATGTGATGAGCTTACTGAGTTTTATCACAAATTTTATGACTATCCCCAAGAAAAGATAGTTTCTTTCATACAAACTTACAAGGAAAATTTAGAAAAAATTTTACTTAAGGCTGAGGAGACTTTGACTCCCTATGAGATTGTCAAGATTGTGCGTCATCCCCAGAGATTTACTCTTCTTGATATTCTGGAAAATGTGTATGACAGCTATGTGGAATTGGGTGGAGATGGTGAGTTAAATCTTGATCCAGCTATCATTTGTGCTAAGGCTATTCTAACGCGGCGGGTGGGGGATGAGGTTTATTTTCATCAGGTTATGGTGATTGGTCATGAAAAAGGTCATGGAGAAGAATACAGAAGAGGCGGAAGTGCAACTCCCTGGGGAAATGAAAAGGCTTTAAGATACATGAAGATGGCTGAAACTGAGGGTATTCCCATTCACTTTTATATCTTTACCCCTGGAGCCTATCCCATTGAGGATTATCCAGGGGCTGCTCAACAGATTGCAAGAAATCTCTTTTATATGAGTAAACTTTCTGTGCCAACGATTTCTTTTATTTCTGAGGGGGGTTCAGGGGGTGCAGAGGCCATTGGACTCACAGATATGAGACTTATGGCTGAAAAGGGTTATTATTCTGTTATCAGTCCTGAGGGAGCAGCAGCCATTGAAGCCAAACTCAAAGATGGAAGGCCTCCTCGCGAGCTTGTTGAAAAGATGGCAAAAGCCTTAAAGCTTACAGCCAAAGATAATCTTCAACTGGGAACCATTGATAGAATTATTCCAGAGCCACCTCTTGGCGCAAGAAGACGAGACTATGAATTTTACAAAAGATTGAAATACGAAATCATAAAAGCAACAGATGAAGTAGTTCTGCAAACTCGAAGCCTAAAAATGCTAAGAAAATATGCCCTATCAAAGCAAAACTATGAAAACTTCTCCTACTATGTGAACTGGGAACTTTCTGAGGATGAAAAAGAGATACTTATTGAAAATCGCTATGCAAAGTATAGAAAAATGACTCAGTGGGCTATTCTTGAGCCCAAGGGCTTTTTCAAAGGGCTTGCTGAAAGGGGAGCAAAACTGGGACAATGTGTAGCTTATGAAGTTAAATATCGCGTTTTAAAAAGCGGACAAAAAACCTTTAAACGCTTTTTTGAAGAGCTTGCCAGTGAATCCTCCCTTATTTTGAAACCTGTCTCTGACCCCATTAAAAGTGTTTACAATCTTATTGTGGGAAAGAAAATTAGACCAAAGGTGAGAATGCCAGGGGAGATAGAGGAAGAAACCGAGATTTATGTGAATCCCCTTGCCTTGCAAGATAGAACGGTGACCTGTCCTCAAGCCGAAAAATATGGCTGTCCGGATTTATGGGTGCCTGATCTCTACGGAGAATTTTGTGGAGTCTGTCCCAATTGTGGTTATCATTTCCCTTTGGAGTATCACTGGTATTTAAATAACATTTTTGATAGGGGAAGTGTTAAGACCTTTAATGACGAAATTGCCTCAGGAAATCCTCTTAACTTTGAGGGTTATGCAGAGAAATTGAAAGCCGCAAGACAACAAACAGGCCTAAGCTCTGCCCTTCTTTCCTTTGAAGCTAAAATTGGTGGAATAAGTGTGGTTGCGGTTATGCTTGTTGCTGATTTCAGACAGGGAACAGTGGGAGTTGCTGAAGGAGAAAAATTTATTAGGGCTATTGAGTTTGCCAAAATCTCAAGAAGACCCTTTATTGCTCTTGTTCATACCACAGGAGGAATACGCATCCATGAGGGCACAATGGGTGTTGTTCAGATGCCAAGATGCACTATGGCAGTTAGGGACTATGTGGACAGTGGCGGGCTATACATTGTTATTTATGATAATAACTCTTATGCAGGGCCTGTTGCCAGTTTCCTTGGTTCAGCCCCCTATCAATTTGCCTTAAAATCAACCCGCCTTGGCTTTGCCGGCCCAAGGGTTATTCTTGAAACTACAGGTCAGCCCGTTCCTCCTGATTATCACAGTGTAGAAAATGCCCTAAGAAGAGGGCACATCCAGGGGATCTGGGATAGAAGAGAACTCAGGAAAAAACTCTTTTTTGCCCTCCTTACCATGGGAGGAAAAAATCTCTATTACAGGTAAGTCTTTATGAAAATAGATTTTGTTCAGCTAACCCAGATTTTGCAGCGCTTTAAAGCAAAACCTTACAAAATTTATCCTGTTCTTACCCCTCACACAGGAAAAATCCTTGAGTTCAAAGTGAAAGAAGAGGATGAGGTTAAGGGACCATCAGGTAAGTGGCTTGAAAAACCTGGAACACCTCTTTTTATCCTAGAAAGAGAAAAAAATCCCAAAATCATTAGGGCTCAGTATGATGGGATTGTCCAAAACTTAAGGATAGACCTTTTAAATCGTTTCGTTGAAGCAGGAGAAAAAATTCTTGAAATAAGACATCCCCTCTCGCAGGAGGAGATCATCTCGGAAGTTATTTTAAATGCCTTGTTAGTAATAAGAGCTCCTGAAACAGCCCGATATATTCTAAGCCCTGAGTTAGGAAAGAGGCTTGAAAAAGAAGGTCTTGGAAAGGTAATGGTTAAAGAAGGAGATGAACTTCTTATTATGACCTTTATGAAAAGGGAAACACCGATTCTTCTCAAAGAAAAGGGAAATTATATAATTTATAAAATTTATTTTAAGCCCTTTGATTTGGTCCAGGCTGGAGAGCCTCTTCTTGGGCTTTGTCCCGTTGAAGACCTTCCTCACCTTGAGAGAATAATTCAGCGCATTAAAGAAGAGTGGTCCCTTTAATTATTGGTGAGGAAATCTGGTACTTTCCATCCCTTGAAAGGGGGATGGAAAAGGCCAAAGAACTCATTACCCTCTATCCCCGCACAGCCAATGGAAGAATCCTCTGGATGGGGGAGGTCTTAAATGCCAAGGGAAGGTTTCAGAGAAAGTGGTTTGCAGAAAAGGGAGGCCTTTGGGTCGTTATAACCCTTTATGACGAACTTTTGAAAAAAAATAAAGGGCTTCTTTCCTTGGTTATAGGATTGGCCCTTGTTAAAACGGCAAGATCTCTTGGGGCAAAAGAGGTATATCTCAAGTGGATAAATGACCTTCATTTCAGGGGAAAAAAACTTGCTGGTGTTTTAATGGAAACCTGGAATGAATGGTTTATTATTGGAATTGGTATGAATGTAAATAATAATCCTCCTGAGTTTCTTCCTGCCATAAGTTTGAAAGAAATTCTTGGAAAAGAGCTCCCCCTTCAGGAGGTACTTTTTAAATTTTTAAAATATATCAACTACTATTTTAAAATGCTTTGGAACTTTGATTTAGAAAGCTTTTATGAAGAAAGGCTTCTCAATCCTCTTATTGAAGAGTATAAAAAGTACACGGATACTTTGGGAAAATGGGTTTACTATCACTATAATGTGGAGGAAAAGGGGGGATTAATAGCTAAGGCTGTGGATATTGATCAAAAGGGAGCTTTAGTTCTTGAAAAGGATGGTGAAATTCTCAAGGTTAGTTCAGGCGAAATTTCTTATTTAGCTTAGCCCCATCTTTATCTTTAACACCCAGCCAAGAAATTTCCCCTTTTCATCAAAGCAGGCTCATTTTAGCTGAAATATTGATGTGACTTAAAAAAC
>CAZQQV010000019.1:0-25698 GCA_964595655.1 uncultured Caldimicrobium sp. | reverse complement strand
TGGTTTATGAAATACGCTCACCGCTATCACATCATCCAACAGGCTATCCAAGGCTTTATAACTTCTAAAGAAGGGGCTCAAAGCATAAATATCTCTATAAGACACTTTAAGCGCCTCAAGAAAAAGGTTAAGAAGTTAGGGCCTAAAGTTCTTATTTATGGAAATTGCGGTCGGATCCCTCATAATGCTTACTCCCAAGAAATCCAAGAAAAAGTGATTAACCTATATGAGTTAAAATACACTTTAAAATTAGGCCTAAAAATTTCACATAAGGTGATGCAATTTGGACTAATTCTATTAGAGCAGTTTTGGAGGGTATAAAAACCTGTAAAGAGGAAAGGCAAGAGGAATATTAAAGTTAAAAAGATATTAATGGTTGAAATAGGCTTTGATTCCATGGGAAATATATTCAACAGCAATGCTTGCAAGAATTAAACCGAGAAGTCTAACCACAGCTTTTGTCCCCAATTCTCCAAAAAACTTAAAAATTTTGCTGGAATTAGAAAGAATAAGATAGGTTGTCACTGAAACTAAGCAAAGGGAAAGGAAAATCAAAAATTTTTCTTCTAGGGTTTTGTTTTCAGAGAGAATAATAACAGTGGTTATGGCCCCAGGGCCAGCAAGATAGGGTATTCCAAGAGGAACCACCGAGACATCCTCCCTTTCTTGAACCCTTTTTTCCTCTTCAGGAGTGGTCTTTGCACTTCTTACCTTTCCAAGGAGCATCTCAAAGGCTGTTAAAAAGAGAAGTATTCCCCCTGCAATTTTAAATGAAGGAAGAGAAATATTCAAAATTGAAAGGAGGGAACCTCCAAAGAAAAGAAAAAGTGAAAGAATGATAAAAACCGTCATACTTGCTCTTAAGGCAATTTTTTTCCTTTCAGTCTCATCATAATCTGCTGTGATACTTAAAAAGAAAGGAGCACCTCCGATGGGATCTATGATAGTAAAAAGGGCTATAAAACTTTTTAGAAAAAAGGTTAAGTCCATTTCCCTTTGAGATAAAAAATTACACCAGGGATGGCTGAAATTAGAATGAGACTATAAGCAAGTAGTCCCATGGAAAGACCGTATTCCACAGGATAATTCAAATGATGAAGAAAATAGCTTAAGGTTCCCTCTCTCACACCAAGCCCTGAAATACTAAGGGGAAGAGCTGAGAGAAAGCTAATTACAGGTATGAGCACAAAATAAGCGGAAGTTGAAAGTGAAAGATGTAAGGCCCTTCCAAGAAATAAAAACTGAAAGACAAAGAAAATCTGAATGATAATTCCAAGAATCAACGGGGTTAAGACATGAGGAAGTTTCAAAGGATTTAAAAAATGGCTTTTACTGAAAAAGGTTAAAATAAAAACTACTCCAAGGAACCCCAAAAAGGAGGGATAAACAATAAATTTTAAGAGGCTATAAAGCCTTTCTGGAAGATAGCTTGATCCAATTTTCAAAGAAAAGGCAAGAATAAACATAATTCCCATGAGACCAAGAGCCCTGTCAAGAACTACGCTGAAACTGGATTTTTTCCACTCAAGCCCCTTTTTGTAAAGATTAAACCCCCTTAAAGTATCTCCTGCAACAATCCCTGGAAAGAGGGTATTCAAAGAAAAACCCATAAGATAGCTTTTTAAATAAAAAAAGAAACTTTCTTCAAACCCCCAGGAGGCACAAATCTTTTTCCATCTCAAGGCAACAAGGCTCTGAAAGATACCCACACAAAAAAGGGCTGAAAAATAATACTTCAGATCTATCTGGGTAAAGAGGAGCCTTAGTTTAGCCAAATCTGCCCTTTTAAAAAGATAAAAGAGAATTCCAAAAGAAAGGGAAAATCTTAAAAGGAGAAAAAAGAAACTTTTTATTTTTTTAAGATTCATCTTTAAAAACGCGAAAGTAGGAGACATAAGGTTTTTCTTTGGAAAGTAAGGGATTTTCAATGATGGCAACGAGCTTTCCTCTCGGATCAACAAGCCTTATCCATTTTTCAGAAGGGGAAAAGCTGAGTTTTTGAAATTTTATAAGGGAAAGAAAGGCAGTTCTATTAATTTGTTTTCCCTCTCTAACTCTCTTAGCAAAGTCTTCACTAATCACCACTTTGGGTAAAAACTCAAGGGCTTGATTTACTGGAATAACAAATTCTTTAATCTTTTCAGGGGATTCTTTAAGGATTTTTTCTAATTCCTCAAGGGTTAAGGCCTCTTTTAGGGTGAAAACACTTTTTTGAAGCCTTTTAAGAGAAGAAAGCACAGCACCGCAGCCAAGGTCCTGCCCTAACTGATGAATAAGACTTCTCACATAGGTCCCTTTGGAACACCTAAGATAAAAAGAAACAACCTTTCCCTCTAAGGAAGTAATATCAAATTGATAAATTTTCACTTTCTTAGGTTCCTTAGGGATGAAAAGACCATCTCTGGCATATTTGTAGAGCGGTCTTCCTCTAAATTTAGAAGCTGAAAAAGGAGGAGGCACCTGTTCAATTTCTCCCACAAATTTCTCAGCGATCTCTTTGATTTTTTCCAGGGTAATATCCTTAATTTCGTATCTTGCAAGGACCTCACCAGTTATGTCATAGGTATCGGTGGTATAACCAAGCTCAAAGGTTCCCTCATAGACCTTGTCACCCTCTAAAAAAATCTGGGCAACCTTTGTAGCTTCATTTAAAAATATAGGGAGAACGCCTGTAGCAATGGGATCAAGGGTTCCACCATGCCCTGCCTTTTTAACCCTTAAGAGTTTTTTAACCCTTTCAAGGGTCTCTGTAGAGGTAAACCCCTGGGGTTTGTCTATGACAAGGATTCCCGAAAGTTTTTCCTTCATAGAAAGGCCTCAAGCTCCCTCTTGAATTTTTTAAGAAAGTCCCTTAGGTTTTCGCCTTTTACTTTAAAGCCACAGGCATATTTGTGTCCACCGCCTCCAAATTTTCTTGCAAGTTCAAGCACCTCAAAGGGAGCTTTGCTCCTTAAACTTACCTTAAGAAAACCCTTTTCTACCTCTTTCACTACGGCTGAAATTTTAACTCCTTTAATGCTTCTTAAAAGACTTGCAGGATCATTAAGATAGGCCTCTCCCCCAAGTCTTTCAAAATCTTCTTTTGTTATATAGGATAAGGCAATTTCTCCCTTTTTTAACAATTCAAGCCTTTCTAAAACCAATTTGGTGAATTCAATTTGTTCAAAAGGGATGTTTTCAAAAAGTTCTCTGGCAATAAAACTTGGACGAGCTCCTAAATCCATAAGTTCCTGAGCCACAAGAAAAATATCTCCCTTCACATTTTCGTATCTAAAGCCTCCTGTGTCATAATAGAGACCTGAAAGCAAATTTTCAGCAACCTCAGGCGTGATTTTGAGAGAGGCTGACTTCAAAAATTTATAAATAATATAGGTAGTTGAGGGAGCCTCTGGATTTATGACTTTAAGGGGTGCACAAGAGAGAAAGGGAGCGCAGTCTTCCTCTTGATGGTGGTCAAAAATTAATACCTCCTTGGGTTTTAGTAAGCTTCTTACCTTTTCAGGCAACCTCTTTTCACATTGGGCATCAAAAACCACAAGCAAATCAGGTTGGTAAAATTCATCTTCTGAAATTATTTTTATCCTTTCAATCCCATGTAAAAACTGGGAATTTATTGGCAATTCTTCCACAAGGGGAAGAGAATTTTTTTTCGAAAATATTAGAGAAAAGGCAAGCATGGAAGAAAGGCCGTCAATATCAGGATTTTGATGGGTAACAAGCACAATCTCTTTTGATTTTTCAATTAAAGATAGAATCTTTGCTATTTCCATAGCTATTAAGATGAGCTTTTTATTTTTTCAAAGAGCTCATCAAGCCTTTTTTCTCTTTCTTCCGAGGTATCCCTCTCAAATTCAAGATCTGGTAAAAATTTTATGGTTATTTTTTGAGAGAGAAGCCTTTTAATATAGCCCTTTGATCTTTTTAAGGCCCTTTCAACTTCAGAGGGGTCCGCGCCAAAAACGCGAAAATAAACCGTTGCTTTCTTGAGGTCTGAGCCTATTTTAACATCTGTTATGGTTATAATATTTTTTAAAACAGGGTCATTAAGTTCGTGAAGTAAAATCTCTGAGAGCACTTCTCTAAGAAGGCTTGCAACCTTTTCAGGCCGTCTTGACATTTAAGGGATATCCTTAATAAGAGAGATATTCAATTTCTGCATTAACAATATCAAGGGAGCCCTCTTTTTGAATAAACTCTATGAGGCTTGTGAGTTTGCTATCCACAAAGTTTTGATCTTTTCCTACGATGCTTATACCGAGAACAGTGCGTTGCCAGAGATCATGCCCGTCAACCTCTGCAATGGAGACCTTTTTAAAATTGGCCTCAATTTTTTGAATTAGGGCCCTAAGAATTTGCCTCTTTGCCTTTAAAGAGTTAGGTTCTGGGAAATAAAGCTCTATTTTTGCTATTCCCACAACCATTTTAGAGCTCCTGGGCAACTTCTCTAACCTCAAAGGCCTCAATAATATCACCCTCTTTTATATCGTTAAAGTTTTCAATTTTTAGACCACATTCATAACCAGCAGGAACTTCCCTGACATCCTCTTTGAATCTCTTAAGGCTAGCAATTTTGCCAGTGTAAACCACAACTCCATCTCTTATGACTCTTACCTGATTATTTCTATTGATAACACCCTCTTTTACATAGCATCCTGCTACCACCCCAACTTTGGAAATCTTGAAGGTGGCTCTTACCTCGGCAACCCCGGTGATAACCTCTTCATATTTTGGTTCAAGAAGGCCAGCCATGGCCTTCTTGATATCCTCAAGAACATGATAAATCACATCGTAAAATCTTACATCTACCCCCTCTTTTTTGGCCAATTCCTTGGCCTGAGAATTGGGTTTTACATTAAACCCTATAACAATGGCATCAGAGGCAGAGGCGAGCATAATATCACTCTCAGTTATGGCTCCAATTCCAGCTCTTATGACAGATACTTTGACCTTCTCTGTGGAGAGTTTAACAAGGGAGCTTTTTAGGGCTTCAAGGGTGCCTTGAGTGTCTGCTTTAAGGACAATCTTAAGTTCTTTTAATTCACCTTCTTTAAGCTTTTCAAAGAGCTTTTCAAGGCTGATCTTTGTTACCTGAGCAGCTTCAGCTTCTCTTGCCTTTCTCTGGCGATACTCAGCCACCCTTCTTGCCTTTTCTTCATCTTCAAGCACGATGAAGTCGTCTCCAGCAGAAGGAAGGTCCTCAAAACCAAGGATTTCAACTGGTGTTGAAGGAGTTGCTTCTTTAACTCTATTTCCATAACTGTCAAACATAGCCCTTACTCTTCCATAGGTAAGACCACAAACAAAGGCATCTCCCTCTCTCAATGTGCCTTCTTGAATGATCACAGTGGCCACAGGGCCCCTTCCTTTATCAAGCTTGCTCTCTATAACTCTGCCTCTTGCTGGCCTGTCATAGGCTGCTTTGAGATCGAGCATTTCAGCTTGAAGCAGAACAAGTTCAAGGAGATCCTCAATTCCAATTTTATTCCTGGCAGAAATATTGGCCATCAAGGTATCTCCACCCCATTCCTCAGGAACAAGACCAAGTTCTGCAAGCTGAGATTTAACCCTTTCGGGATTGGCATTGGGCTTGTCTATCTTGTTAATGGCAACCACGATGGGAACTCCTGCAGCCCTTGCGTGTTCAATGGCCTCTTTAGTCTGATCCATAACCCCGTCATCAGCAGCAACCACAAGAATAACAATATCTGTCACCTGGGCACCCCTTGCACGCATGGAAGTAAATGCCTCATGCCCAGGGGTGTCAATAAAGGTAATTTTTCTTCCATCATCAAGGGTTACCATGTAGGCGCCAATATGTTGGGTAATACCCCCTGCCTCACGACTGGCCACATCAGTTTTTCTTATAGCATCAAGAAGGGTGGTTTTACCATGGTCCACATGCCCCATCACGGTGACAACTGGTGGTCTTGGTTTTAGCTCCTCTGGGGAAGGAGGAGTATACTGAAGGAGAAGCTCTTCCTCAATTGTTCCCTTTTCCACCTGATAACCAAATTCATCAGCAAGAATGGCAGCGGTATCAGCATCAATAGATTGGTTTATTGTTAAAGGCATGCCAAGCTGTAAGGCCTTTTTAATGACCTCTGACGCCTTAACTCCCATTAATTTGGCAAGCTCACCCACCTGAATAGATTCAAATATCTTGATCTTTTTTTCCTTAGGTGGAAGGGTAGGAGGCCTCTCTGAAACTTTCTCTTTTTTAGGAGGAACTTTAGGTTTTACAACTCTTTCTTCTTCCTCTTCTTCAGGTAGAGGTTCAAAAAGGGAAATTTCTTCTTCACTCTCAAAAAATTCAAGTTCTTCCCTTTCTTCTCTGCCCCGTTTTGGGGCCTTCTTTTTAGGTTTTTTCTTTTCTTCTTCAAAAAACTCTTTCTTTTTCTTTTTTGGTTCCTCTTTCCCTACCGGAATTTCAACTTCTTCAGGTTTGGGAGCGCCTATTTCCTCTTTGGGAGGTCTTGGCTTGATTCCTTTTTCTCTACGGGGTCTGAACTCAGTAACCACTCTCTTTTCTGGTTTTGCCTCTTCAACGACTTCAGAAGTTTCAGCCTCAGGAGGGGCCTTAAGTTCCTCTTCGGTTTTTATGGTTAATTTTTCTTCCTTTTCAATAACTTCAGGCGGAGGAGGAACTTCAGAAGGGATTTCGGCTGGAATAACCTCTTCAGGTTTCCCTTCAACTGGAAGCTCTTCCTTTACTTCTTCGGCCCTTTTCTTTATGACAAGCTTTTTTCTTTTGGGTTTCTCTTCTTCAAAGAGGGTTTTTTCAATTTCTTTTTTTTCCTCTTTTTTGATAATTATAATTTCAGACCTTCTTCTCAATTCTTCTTTGATCTGGGCAGCCTCGGCCTCGGATAGCGTGGAAGAGGCAGATTTTACGGAGTAGCCCCTTTCCTTGAGTTTTTGAAGAAGCTCCTTTACATCTAAATTTAGCTCCTCTGCTAATTGGGAAACCTTAACTCTTGACATTAATATTTAAACCCCTTTTTGAAAGTTTTTTTAATCTTAATCTCAAAGTCTTAAAATTCAAGATCTACTTTATTTTTTTGTAAGTTGAATTAATATGTAAAATATGAAACAAGTTATCATAATTCCAGCAAGATATAGGTCAACTCGTTTTCCTGGGAAACCTCTTGTCCAGCTCTGGGGAAAGCCCCTTATTCAACATGTCTATGAAAGGGCTTTAAAGTCAGGGCTTCAAGAAGTTTATGTGGCAACTGATGATAAAAGAATATTTGATACCGTGGTTAATTTTGGAGGAAAGGCTATTATGACCTCTCATCAACCCTCGGGAACAGATAGAGTGGCTGAAGCTGCAAATATTCTCGGGCTTGATGAAGAGGACATAGTAATTAACCTTCAGGGAGATCAGCCCCTCTTTCCTGAAGAATATTTTTCTCTTCTTGTGAAACCTCTTCTTCTCTATGAAGATATCTCTATGGCAACCCTTGCAGTTCCCATTCAGACAAAACAGGACCTTGAAAATCCAAATAAAGTAAAAGTGGTCATGGACAAAAGGGGAAGGGCCCTTTATTTTTCAAGAAGCCCTATACCTTACTTTAGGGCCCCAGGTAAAGAGCCTCCCTATTATAAGCATATTGGTGTTTATGCTTACAGAAAGGGCTTTCTTGATATTTTTGTGAGGCTCGCTCCAGGAGTATTAGAGGAGGCTGAAAAATTAGAACAATTAAGGGCCCTTGAAAACGGCTACCTCATTGCAGTAACCCTCGTTCCAAGAGATTATCCAGAAGTGGACACCCCTGAGGACCTGGAATATATAAAAACCCACTGGAAGGAAGAATAAATGAGAAGAGAGCCTGCTGTTGCAGGATATTTCTATCCAGGAGATAGAGAGAGTTTACTCTTAGAGTTAAAGGCTTTAATTAAATTTTCCCCGGAGAAAATACCAGCCTTAGGAATTGTTGCTCCCCATGCGGGTTATATGTATTCCGGAGGAGTTGCAGGAAAGGTCTACGGAAAAATTTTGCCTCCACACGTGGCCATAATTATGGGGCCTAATCATACAGGGCTTGGGGAAAGGGTTTCCCTCTTTCCGGGAGATAGCTTTCTAACCCCCCTTGGAGAAGCAAAAATTGCAAAGGATCTTGCAGAGCTTCTTTTTGAGACAACCCTTGTTAAACAAGACAAATGGGCTCACTTAAGGGAACATTCCCTTGAGGTTCAGCTACCCTTTCTTCAAATTTTGAATTCTTCTATAGAGATAGTGCCCCTCTGTATTTCTGAGCTTGATATAGATGAAATCAGAGAGCTCGGGAAGGCCTTAGCAAGAGCCATAAAAATTTACACCACAAGGACTGGAAAAAAGACCCTAATAGTTGCAAGCTCTGATTTCAGTCATTATGTGCCTCACACTGTGGCAAAGAAGAAAGATAGCCTTGCCATAGAGGAGATTCTTCAATTATCAGAAGAGGGTTTAATAAAAGTGGTAATAAAGGAAAATATCAGTATGTGTGGTGTAATTCCGGTATCGGTAACCATTGTTGCCTGCAAAGAGCTTGGAGCAAAAGGGGCACTTTTGGTTGACTATAAAACCTCTGGAGATATTACAGGGGATTATTCTTCTGTGGTTGGCTATGGTGGAATAATTATTTATTAGGAGGTAAACTTTGAGTGTGGTAACCCGCTTTCCTCCAAGTCCGACTGGGCATCTCCATCTGGGAGGGGCAAGAACTGCCCTTTTTAATTTTCTTTTTGCAAGGCACAACCATGGTAAATTTATTCTGCGTTTTGAGGATACTGATAAAGAGCGTTCCAAAGAAGAATATGTGGATTCCATAAAAGAGGCTCTTCTTTGGCTTGGCCTTAACTGGGATGAAGGGCCTTATTTTCAGAGTAAACGTCTTGATCTCTATCAGGAATATGCAAAACGCCTTTTTGAGGAGGGAAAGGCCTATTATTGTGAGTGCTCCAAAGAGGAGCTTGAAGCCAAAAAAAAGGCCCAGATGGAAAAGGGCCTTAAACCAAGGTATGATGGTGCCTGTAGAGAAAAGGGGCTTCCTCCAGGTCCAGGAAGGGCCTTAAGAATCAAGATTCCTGAGGATATTTCAGAGATTGTCTTTGAGGATCTTCTTAGGGGTAAAATCGTATTTCCCCCTGATGAGGTGGATGACTTTATTATCTTGCGATCCGATGGAACTCCCACCTATCAGTTTGCCGTTGTAATTGATGACATTACCATGGGTATAACTCATATCATCAGGGGAGATGACCATATATCCAATACTCCAAAACAGCTTATGATTTATAGAGCCCTTCGGGTAGAGCCTCCAGCCTTTGCCCACATTCCCATGGTTCTTGGGCCTGATGGGGCAAGGCTTTCAAAAAGACATGGGGCAAGATCCATTCTTGAATACCGTGAAGAGGGGTATCTTCCTCAGGCTGTAGTTAACTATCTTGCAAGGCTTGGCTGGGGTTATGGAGATCAGGAATACTTTAGTATGGACGAGTTAATTGAAAAATTTGACCTTTCAAGGGTAAATCTCTCTCCAGCCCGGTTTGATCCAGATAAGATGCTTGCCTTCAATGCTTACTGGATAAGAACTCTTGAGACAAGGGAGATTTTAACCCACTTAAAACCCTTTTTGAAGAATTATCCTTTAGAAAAGTATTCTGAAGATTATTTAGTGGCAATTCTTGAGGGGGTAAAGCCAAGGGTTAAAACTTTAAAGGAAATGGCAGAAATGATAGATTTTTATTTGCTTGAAGATATTGAGCCAGAGGAGAAGGCAAGAGAAAAATATCTTACTGAAAAAATAAAGCCCCTTTTTTTAAAACTAATCTCTGCTATGGATTCTCTTTCCTTTGAGGATGAAAAGAAGCTTGAAGAGGAGTTTAGGGCCTTAGCAGAGGCAGAGGGGCTTAAACTTAAGGACCTTGCTCAGGCAATAAGGGTTGCCTTAACGGGAAGAACGGTAAGTCCACCGCTTTTTGAGGTGATGAAACTTCTCGGAAAAGAAAGGGTTAAAAGAAGGCTTGAGAGGGCTCTAAAGTTTATATCTTAGGGTTTCTAAACTTGAGAGTTGTTGTTGAAAATATTGGCTTGCAAAAATTAAAAATTATTACGCAAGCCGCAACAAAAACCGTAAATGGAGGGGGTTATAATGTGGGATATATTAATTTTGATTGGAGCTATTGTGCTTTGGGTTTTTATTACAAGATATATCTTTCCTAAGGCAGGAATCCCTGTTTGAGGGTTTCCACAGGGGCCTCAGAAGGAGGGCCAGAAAAATAAATCCTCCTCCTGCCAAGGCTTTCTCAAGGAGAATAAGAAGGGGGAGTAAATGGAGAAGCTTCGCATTGTGAGTGGAATGAGGCCAACAGGCCCTTTACATCTTGGTCACCTTCACGGTGTTCTTCAAAACTGGATTAACCTTCAAAATCAATACGAGTGTTTTTATTTTGTGGCTGACTGGCATGCCTTAACCACAGAGTATGAGGATCCCTCAAAAATAAGAGCTTATACCCGCGAGCTTATTCTTGACTGGCTTTCAGCGGGGCTTGACCCAGAAAAGGCAGTGCTCTTTGTTCAATCAGAAATTAAAGAACATGCAGAGCTTTATCTTCTCTTTGGAATGATTACCCCTGTTTCCTGGCTTGAGAGAAATCCCACCTATAAAGATATGATGCAAAATTTGCAGGAAAAAGATCTTGCCACCTATGGGTTTCTTGGTTATCCAGTGCTTCAGGCAGCTGATATTCTCATATACAAAGCCAAAAAAGTTCCCGTTGGGCTTGACCAGGTGCCCCATCTTGAGTTAACTCGCGAAATTGCAAGAAGGTTCAATTACTTTTATGGAGAGGGGCTTTTTCCAGAGCCTGAGGCCTTGCTTTCTGAAGTGCCCAAAGTGCCAGGAATTGATGGCAGAAAAATGAGTAAATCCTATGGAAATGCCATTTTCCTTAAAGATTCTCCTGAGGAGGTAAGAAAAAAGATTCTTTCTTTTGTTACAGATACGCAGAGGCCAAGAAAAAGTGATCCCGGTGATCCTGAGGCAAGGTGTGTGGCTTTTAATTTAATTAGGCTTTATTATTCCCCTGAAGAAAAAGAGGAGGTAATAAGAGACTGCAAGGGGGCAGTTCTTGGGTGTGTGGAGTGTAAAAAAAGGCTTGCAGAAAAAGTCATAGAGGCGTTAAGTCCGCTCTGGGAAAGAAGAAAAAAATGGGAAGAAAAGGAAGAATGGCTTGAGATTATAAGGAAAGGGTGTGAGACTGCAAAAAGGGTTGCTCAAGAAACCATGGAAGAAGTAAGAAAGGCTATTTTTAAAAAAGGGTTGTTTTAATCTCAGATTGCTCCTTTTTCAAAATCTTTGTTTTAATATCAGCCAAGGTAATTCCTTTTTCTTCAAGGAGTTTCAAAAATTCCTCTTCGTTAATGGTTTTCACTCCGAGACTTAAGGCCTTTTGATATTTTGAGCCAGGGGATTCTCCCACAACCACAAAATTCACATTCTTTGACACAGAGTCAGTAACCCTTGCCCCAAGTTTGGTAACCAATTCTTTTGCCTCATCCCTTGTGAAGTTTTTCAGTGTTCCGGTAAAGACAAAGGTTAGGCCTTCAAGGACTTTGGGAATTTCTTCTACCTTTTCTTCCTCTTCAAAGGTAATTCCTGCCTGAAGGAGTCTTTCAATCATTTTGCGATTTTCTTCGTCTTTAAAGAATTCCACAATGGCACGAGCAGCCTCAGGGCCAATTCCAGGAATAGAGGCAAGATCAACCATAGAGGCCTGCATGAGTTTGTCAAGGCTCTTAAATTTTTCCGCAAGAAGTTGGGCTGTTGCCTCACCCACATGGCGAATCCCCAGGGCATAGAGAAATCTTGCAAGAGTGGTTTTTTTGCTTTTTTGAATGGCATTGTAGAGATTTTTGGCCTTTTTATAAGCAAATCCTGGAAGTTTCATAAAGTCTTCCACTTTAAGATAATAAAGATCTGCAGGGGTTTGAACCATCCCTCTATCAACAAGGTCTCTTGCCACTTTCTCTCCAAGGCCTTCAATGTTCATGGCATTACGAGAGGCAAAATGAAGAATGCGCCTCACTCCCTGGGCATAGCAGGCCTTATTGGGACATCTCCAGATGGCTTCTCCTGGCTTTTTGACAAGCTTGCTTCCACAAATGGGACAATGAGTGGGAAAATGAATTTCCCTCTCCTCTCCGGTTCTTCTCTCCTTTATGGGCATAACTATCTCTGGGATAACATCCCCAGCCCTTTGAACAAGCACATAATCACCGATGCGAATATCTAAGTTTTTGATGAAATCTTCATTATGGAGGGTTGCCCTCTCTACAATTACACCTCCAATTTTCACTGGTTTGAGAATGGCAACAGGAGTAACTGCCCCGGTTCGTCCCACCTGAAAAACCACATCTATAAGTTGAGTTGTTGCTTGAGTGGGCTGAAATTTATAGGCAATGGCATAACGAGGAGAGCGAGCCTTGGTTCCAAGCTTTTCCCAGAGGGAAAGATCATTTACCTTGATGACAATTCCGTCTATTTCATAGGGAAGGGTATCCCTTATTTTCTCAATTTCGTGATGATATTTTATGGCCTCTTCAATATTTGAAACCTTTTTTACAAGAGGATTTACCTTTAATCCCCATTTAGGAAGAATCTGAAGAATTTCCCACTGGGTTTTGAATTGATAGCCTTCCACATATCCCACCCCATAACAGAAAATGTCCAAGCGCCTTTTTGCAGTAATCTGAGGATCAAGCTGGCGTAAAGACCCTGCTGCAGCATTTCTTGGATTGGCAAAGGGAATTTCCTTTTTGGCAATCCTTTCTTCATTTATACGTTTGAATTCCTCTTTTGTTAGATAAACCTCTCCTCTCACATCAATTCTTTTTGGAATATCAGGGGCATCGTCTGTAAATTTTCTCAACCTTAAGGGTATAGTTTTTATGGTTTTTAAATTATTGGTTACATCTTCACCCACATAACCATCACCTCTTGTTGAGCCCACAGTGAACGCACCATCCTCATAAACAAGCTCAACGGCAACCCCATCAATTTTAGGCTCAACAGTGTATTCAATAGGCATATTTTCTGGAAGATTGAGAAATCTTTTAATTCTTTTGTCAAATTCGATGACTTCAGCTTCTTCCATGGCATCATCAAGGGAAAGCATGGGCTCTTTGTGGGCAACCTCCCTGAACCCTTCAGCAGGCTTAAACCCCACTCTTTGGGTAGGAGAATCAGGGGTGATAAGTTCTGGATATTGAGCCTCAAGCTCGCGAAGCTCTCGCATAAGAGCATCATATTCAGCATCGGAGATAACAGGGCTATCAAGCACATAATAGCGGTAATTATGATACTCTATTTCCTCTCTAAGTTTTTTCACCCGCTCAATAACCTCTGGAGGAATCTCCCTCTTGGTTTCCTCAGGCATGAAAACCCTCCTTATTATCTTTTATGTATAAGTTAATTATAAACATTTTTCTCCAAACCGGAAACCCATTAAATAGGAGTTTGCCTACAAAACATTGACAGGGGAAAGTTAAGAAACTAAAATAAAATATAAGAATTACAAAATGAACACTTTAATAATAGTCAGTAATAGATTACCCTTTTCGGTACAAGCTGATTTATCCTTTGTAAGGAGTCCAGGAGGTCTTGTTTCTGGCCTTTTAACTTTTATCAAAAAAGCTGAATTTCTTAAAGAATATCGTTGGATTGGCTGGCCGGGAAGATATCTTGATAGAAAAAAATTTGAGCTTGTAAGAAAAAAGGCAAGGGCTAAACATTCTTATCCGATTTATCTTTCCAAGGAGTTAGTTGAAAAGTTTTATAACGGCTTTTGTAACAAAATTATCTGGCCCCTCTTTCATGGCTTTCCAAGTTATGTTGTTTATGAGGAAGCATACTGGGAAACTTATATTAAGGTAAATGAAATATTTTGTGAGGAGGTGCTTAAATTTGTTGATAAAGACTCTATTATCTGGATTCATGATTATCATTTGATGCTTCTTCCCATGATGATAAGGGAGAGGTTCCCTGAAGCCATGATTGGTTTTTTCCTTCATATTCCCTTTCCGCCACCAGAAATCTTTATGCAACTTCCCTGGAAAAGAGAGCTTCTTGAGGGACTTTTGGGATGTGATTTAATTGGCTTTCATACCTATGAATATACCTCCAATTTTCTTAGAACTCTCATGAGAACCTTTGGGATAGATCACAAAATGGGAGAACTCTATTATCAAAATCGCCTTGTAAAGGTTGACACCTTCCCCATGGGTATTGATTTTGACTTATATTATAATGCCGCAAATAAAAGAGGAGTTAAAAGATTGGTTAAAATATTGAAAGATAGATTTAAAGGTCAAAGAATTATTTTTTCCGTTGACCGCTTGGACTATACTAAAGGGATTTACAATAGACTTCTTGCCTTTGAGGCACTTTTAATGAAGAGGCCTGATCTTCACGGAAGGGTGGTTTTAATGATAGTGGTTGTGCCCTCAAGAGAGGGGGTTGAGCATTACCAAAGAATGAAAAAACAACTTGAGGAAAAAATAAGCGAGGTCAATGGAAGATTTGGAACTATTGAATGGATTCCCATTTTATATTACTACAGGTCTCTTAATTTTGATGAGCTTGTTGCTCATTATCTTTCAGCAGATGTTATCCTTGTTACTCCACTTAAAGACGGAATGAACCTCATTGCCAAAGAATTTGTGGCCTCAAGAAGGGATCTAAAGGGGGTTCTAATTCTTTCTGAATTTGCCGGATCTGCAAAGGAATTGGGTGAAGCTATTCTTGTCAATCCCAACTCTTTAAACGAGCTTGTTACTGCCTTAGAGACAGCCCTTGATATGCCAGAGGAAACCCAAAGAGAGAGGCTGCTTACTATGCAAGAAAGACTGAAAAGATATGACATTGTAAAATGGGGTAAAGATTTTATTAATTCTTTAAACAAGTTAAGAGAACTTAAGGAAAAAACTGAAACTAAGGCACTTAAATATCATTTAAGCGAGATAAAGCAGTATTTTCAAAGGGCTAAGAGGAAAATACTTTTTCTTGATTATGATGGAACCCTTACACCTATTGTTTCCATGCCTCATTTGGCTATTCCTGATCAGGAATTGAAGGAGCTTTTAAAAAGGTTAACAGAGGACTCTGCAACAGAAGTGGTTATAATTTCAGGGAGAAGGAAAGAGGATCTTGACAGGTGGTTTAACGACATTAAAGTCAATCTCATTTCAGAACACGGGCTTTTTATTAAGAAAAGGGGAGGAGAGTGGATGCCTTTAGGAAATGTTTCTTCAGATTTTAAAGAGGCTATAAGAAATATTATGGAAATTTATGTGGATAGGCTTCCAAGGTCTTTTATTGAAGAAAAACATTGTTCTGTAAGTTTTCATTATCGCAATGCTGATCCAGAGCTTGCGCGCTTAAGGGTAACTGAGCTTATTGATGAACTCTTGATACTTACAGGAACTATGCAAGTGAACATTATATTAGGTAATAAAGTAATTGAGGTAAGACCTGCTGGGGCAGATAAGGGGTCTGCTGCGAGTCTTTTTTTAAGAGAAGAGCCCTTTGATTTTATCCTTGCTGCAGGAGATGATATAACTGACGAAGACCTCTTCAAAAGCCTGCCAAAAGATGCCTTTACCATAAAGGTTGGCCCTGGAAAATCCCTTGCTAAATATAGCGCTTCTTCCTACAAAGAGATAAGAAGCCTTTTAAAGGAGTTCATTAAACATGACTAAACCCTTTGTTTTTAAAGCAGAGTTTTGGATACCAAAGGCAACAGGAGTAAAAGTGAATACCTTGAAGGATTTTATAGCAACATTAAGAAGTATTGATGAATCATCAGTGTTTTATCATACCTATGCCAATATTTTTAATTATCATAATCTCCCTACACACTACAATAATAGTTTTGCTTATTGGTTATACAAGAATAATTATTTAGTTCTTGCGGAAAAAATTTCTGTAATTGATCCCTTAGAATATTATGATCTTGAAGAATTAAGAAGAGCTTTTTTAACGGTTCTTGATGAATATTATGTCAAATATCCTGAGGAAAAAGTTGTTTATCCTTTTATTTTCATTGCAGCAGAAAGAGAAATTATTGAGTGTAATATGGTGGCTAATGATTTTAAGGAATTTATAAAATTTTTTAAGATTTCCAGTATAAATTCTTTATTTTATCATCTTATTACTTCACGGCTTGAAAAGAAAACCCTAATTAATGACTATTCAGCTTGGTTATTAATGATTGGTGAAACAAAAAAAGCAGAGTTAATAAATAATCTTGACATTTATAGTATGAATTTGTATGAAATTAAAAAGGAAATTATAAAAATTTTAGAGAGGTAAGATGAAAAAGATAACTATTACTGATTATATACCATATGTTGGTGAAGAGTGCATAAATGAACTTTTCGCATTGTCTAAAAGCTTACAGGGTATAAGGGTATTACATGTTAATTCCACTGCAAAGGGTGGAGGGGTTGCTGAAATTTTAAATCGCTTTGTGCCCTTAATGAATGAATTGGGCCTTAAAACAGACTGGAAGGTTATTGAAGGAGATAAAAAATTTTTTGAGTTTACCAAAAGGCTTCATAATTTTCTTCATTATCCCTATCCGGGAAGTATTGAAAGTGAGGAAATTGTTCATTACTTAAAAATCACCTATGAAAATCTTAAAAAGATTAATACAGAAAATTACGATGTGGTTTTTATTCATGATCCTCAACCAATGGGGTTAATTATAAAAAAAGTTCCTGGGCAGAAGTGGATCTGGAGATGCCACATTGATACTTCTACTCCTCATCCTTATGCTTGGGCTTTTATAGAAAACTTTATTAATGCCTACGATGTCTGTATTTTTCATATGCCAGAATTTGTATATGAAGGTATAAAAATTCCAGCCTATATTATTCCGCCTTCCATTGATCCCCTTCATCCCAAAAACATAGATCTTCCTGAAGAAAAAATTAAAAAAATTCTTAGTAGATTTGGGCTTGATCTTGAAAGGCCCATTATTACACAAGTTTCAAGATTTGACCGCCTAAAGGATCCCTTTGGTGTTATTGAGGCCTTTAGAATTGTTAAAAAAAGGTATGATTGCCAGCTGATTCTTGTTGGTTCCTTTGCAGCCGATGACCCAGAGGGAGAAGAGGTATATAAAGAACTACTTAACATGACCAGAAATGATAAGGATATTTTTATTTTGAATTTACCCCCTGATAGTCACATTGAAATAAATGCCCTTCAGCGTGGTTCAACCATTGTGGTTCAAAAGTCTATACGAGAGGGCTTTGGGCTTGTGGTTTCAGAGGCCATGTGGAAGGGAAAACCTGTGATAGGATCCGATGTAGGTGGTATAAAAAGACAGATCGTTCATGGAGTTACGGGGTATCTCGTTCACTCTGTGGAAGGGCTTGCCATGAGAATTAAACAACTCCTTGCTAATCCTGAATTTATTTCCACTATGGGATATTATGCAAAAGAAAGGGTAAGACATCGCTTTTTAATTCTTAGACATTTAAGAGACTACTTAATAGTCATTAGGAAATTATTAAATCTGTAAATTTAGCCTTTTCTCTTTTTTAGCACGGAAAATGTTACCATAAAAAGAGTGATAATTAGAGAAAATATCGGGAATAAATAGCCTGCCTTTATAAAGAAGGTGTTTTTATTAAGAAGTTTTATTTCTCCTGTTACAATTTCTTCTTTTTCAAGATCGCTTTTTCTGAGAATTTTTCCCAGTGGATCAATTATTCCAGAAATACCTGTGTTTGCAGCCTGAAGAACAAAACGTCTCCCTTCAACCGCCCTGACTATGGCCATCTGGAAGTGTTGATAGGGAGCTGAAGTTTTTCCAAACCAGGCATCATTTGTAGTGATAACTATCAAAGAGGCCCCAAGTTTCATCCTCTTAACCAAAATCTGCGGAAAGGCACTTTCAAAACAAATGAGGGGAAGTACCTGAATTTTCTTTTTCTCTCTTTTGAATTCCAAGTTTTTACTTATTCCTGGTTTAATAATGTCTGAGACTACAGAAATTTTTTTCAAAAAGGGAAAATATTTGGCAAGGGGCACATACTCTCCAAAGGGAACGAGTTTTTCCTTGTCGTAAAGATCTTCAATTTCTTCTCCATTCCAGACAAGGAGGCTGTTATGAACAATGGGGAGATCCTTTTCAAATTTTGCTCTAAAGGTTCCAAAAATTATGGAAGGTGGCAGAGTTTTTAAATTTTCAGCATGGGCTTTTACTTTTTCAAGAGTTGAAAGAAATCTTAGGGAGGGCTCTTTTTCATAGGGAAAATAAAAGGGAAGGGCAGTTTCAGGAAAAACAATTAAATCTGGCTTTTCATTTAAGGCTTGAAGGGTGAGGTTTTCATACACTTTCAGGGAAAGCTCTGTCTCTCTTGCCTCTTTAAGTTCTTGCGGAATATTTCCTTGAAGAAGGGCTACCCGTAGAATTTCCCTTGATTCTTTAACTGTTTTCATCCAATGGTTATAGCTCAACTGTCCATAAAGAAGGAGACTTATTCCAAAGAAACCAAAGAGGAGGGCATTTAAGGAAAAACCCCTTTTTAATTTAGGATAATCTTTGAGATTTTCAAAGAAGAAGTAGAAAAAATAATTGAATAAAATGGCAGTAAAACTTAGTCCCCAAATTCCAAAGAGATCGGCTATTTGCAAAAGGGTGGAGAAGTTGGAAAGGGGATAGCCAACAAGCCCCCAAGGAAAGCCTGTAAAAAGGATTGATCTTAAATATTCAAAGGAAACGAAAACCAGGGCAGAAAAAACTCCCTTTAAGAAGTTTGGCTCTCTTAAGAGATTTAGATAGTTCACTACTATAAAAAAGAAAATCCAGTAGAGGGAAAGATAGGCTGAAAGAAGCAGCAACAAAAATAGAGCCAAAGGGAAAGGAAGATTTCCATATTTTACCAAGGTATAAACTATCCAGTATAGCAAGAAGACATAGTGAAGAACCCCAAAGAGGAGGACCTTTTTAAAGAGGCGAGCCCAAATTTTTTCATCTTTTAGGGAAAAAAAGAGAGGAATTAGGGCAAAAAATATAAAAATTGAAATATCAAACTTGGGAAAAGAAAGACTTAATAAAAGAGCCGAAGCTGAGGGGAGGAAAAGGGCCTCAAGATATTTTTCTGAGGCGAACTTCTTTAATCTTTCTTTCATCGGCATCAAGGATTTCCACTTCTACTGGTGGAAGCGATAATTTTTCTCCCTTTTGAGGGATACGATCAAGATGAAAAATAATAAAGCCTGAAAGGGTATCATAATCTCCCTCTGGAAAACCTATGTTGAGACATTTTTCAAGAAGATGGAGCTTGGTTGTTGCAGGAATCTTTATCCACCCCTCTGGATCAACACGAAAACATTTGGCTGGCGAAAATAAAAGATATTCAAAGATATCTTTTATTCTTATAATACCTGTTAATTCGGAATGTTCATCCACCACAAAGGCAAGCTTTAAATCCCTCTCCTTTAGCTTCTCCATGGCTTTAAAAATGGGAAGATTTTCTGGAAGGGTAAGAGGTGGCTTAACGAAGTCTTTCCAGTTAAAAAAACTTGCAGAAAACCCTCTCACAAGATCTTTGAGTGAAATATACCCTGAGTAATGATCAAGGGTCCCTTTGTAAATGGGATAATATGTCCTTGGATGCTTTATCACATAATCTTTAATATCTTCCCAGGTTAGGTCTTCATCTATAGCATCAATTTGATTGCGGGGGATAAGAAAATCACTTACGGCAAAATCTCTCAAAGCAAGGATATCTTTAAAAAACTCTATTTCCTCGGGTGTAAACTCCTCTAAGGATTTTTCTTTAATACCAAGAAGACTTTTAATTAGTTCCTTTATAGAAATTTCTTCCATTTCAACTTAAAAAATAAGAGGCTGAGCTTTCTAAAAAATTCACATACTCCTTTACCGCCTCTTCCAGTTCTCTAAATGGTTTATTGTAACCAACTTTTCTCAATTTAGTGAGATCTGCCTGAGTAAAATACTGATACTGTTTTCTTAACATTTCAGGCATTTCAACATATTCTATATTTGGAGAAAGATTAAGGGCCTTAAATATTGCTGTGACAAGATCTTTAAAGGACCTTGCCTTTCCTGTTCCCACATTAAATAATCCATTTATCTCAGGATGTTCAAGAAAGAAAAGGGTTACTTCTACAGCATCTTTAACATAGATAAAGTCTCTAAGTTGTCCTCCATCTTCATAATCGGGATGATAGGATTTGAAAAGTTTAACCTTTCCCTCTTTTTTAATTTGTTCATAAGCCTTAAGGGCTACACTTTTCATTTCACCTTTGTGAAACTCTTTATCTCCAAATACATTGAAATATTTAAGCCCTACAATGAACTTAAGAAACCCCTTTTGATAAGCCCATAGATCAAAAAGGTGTTTGTAAAAGCCATAAGGATTTAGTGGTTTTAATTTAAATAAAAGAGCCTCATCATCTTTAAATCCAAAGGAGCCATCTCCGTATGTGGCAGCTGAAGAGGCATAAATAAACCTTATATGGTTCTTTAGAGCAAAAAGACAGAGCTTTTGAGAATACTTATAATTATTGCTGTAAAGAAAATGCAAATCCCTGACTGTGGTATCACTGCAGGCCCCAAGATGAATAATGGCTTTTATATGGCCAATTTTTTCTTCTTCCACAAGCCCAAGAAATTCCTCTTTATCTATATAATCCTCAAACTTAAGACCCACCAAGTTTTTCCACTTGATACCTTCTTTAAGGTGATCCACAATAAGAATTTTATCTTCTCCTCTCTCGTTTAGGGCTGAGACCACATTGGAACCAATAAAGCCAGCTCCGCCTGTTACAACAATTCTTCCCTTTTTCATTTCTTCCCTTTTGACTTTTTTAATTTAGTTTAGATCTTGATTATATAACAGTTTTACTTCCCTTACAAGCATTTGAAATTATTTTGTGTATGGCCAAATTGAATTAAAGGGGAAGAGGCCTTTAAAATTTTAAAAATTTTGATTGGCTGCCTTTCTTGAGCCTACCTTAAAGATAAAAAAAGAAGGAGGGCAGCTATAGAAATTGAAAATACCGGAAGAAATGCCTGTGAATGAGATAAAAGCAGAAGGTTTTTATGTGATAGAGGCATAAAGGGGGGCAAATAAAGGCCCCCATAAAGGTTAGAGAGATCTTTCAAGGGTTTATGGGAAAAGATAGAGATAAACCATTAAAATTATACCTGTGATGAGGGTAACAAGAATAACGGGCAAAAGGGTGGCTTTAATAAATCTTCCTTCTTCTCTTCCGCTAACTCCAATGGTTGCTGCGGCGTTGGTTATTTTTGAAGGTGTGATGGCAGAGGCAATTCCTCCACCAACGGCATGGGCTGCAAAAACCCACATAAAGGCCTGAGGCCCAAGCACTTGCAGGGTGGTGCTCCACTGGATTTTGGCAAAAAGCACATTTGAAGCTGTTGTACTTCCTCCCACAAAGGTTCCTATTAGCCCAAGGAAGGGAACCACAAGGGGATAGGCACTTCCAAAAACCTTTGCAAAGGTTTGGGCAATAACTATGTTCATGTTATATTCCTTAAAATAGGGCCCTGGAACTAATTTTCCCTCAACAATCTCCATGGCTGACCAGGCCATTATAAAAGCCACGGCAAAAAAGAGAGAATAAGCAAGAAAGGGCCCCCAAATTCTTGTTATCCAAACCTTGGTGACCTTTCCTAAAACTTCTTTAGAAGGCCTAAGAATAACAATGGAAAGAAGGCAAACTACAAAGATCCAGAACCACACATTGGCAAGAATATTAAGATCCTCCTTTTTATCTGCAAAGACATGAATAATTTCCTTATCGCCAAGCACATTAGAGAGATATCCCTTGATTGGAGGAAAATTCACTACAAAGGATAGAAGAATCAAAATTAAAATAGGGGATGAGGCCACTAAAAGTTCTTTGTTAAAAGGAGGTCTTTCAGTGGAGACCTCTTTTTGATTATTCTTTCTTCTATAATAAATATTCACAAAAATCATTGTGGAAAGGCCAGAGAGAATTCCAATTACTTCCACAGGAACAATGCGGGTCCAGGCAAGAAATAGCGCAGTGAAGGAAAGAATAAGGCCTGAAAGAAAAGCTGCAGGCCAGTGTCTTCTTAAAGCATCATTTCCTCCAACAGTCCAAAGCATAAGAAGGGCAAAGGCAACAGATATGGGTGGTAAAAAGGCAGTTATTTTAAGGGTATAGTCCCAAATAAAACTCTGAAGAGAGTCAATTCCAGGCGGAGTGATTTTGAAAACTTTGTAGGCTACCTCTGCAGGAAGGGTTATGGGAATGGAGAAAAGGGCAAAGGAGGTTAGGGGATCGTAACAGAGGATACTCACAGCAATGGCAGCAAAAGGAGTAAAGCCAAGGAGTCTAAAAATTGGGGGGAACATAGCTGGAGTTACCATCCCCAAAGCTGTGGAAAGGGTTCCAAAGCCCATACCAAGAAATAGAGTTTGCTCTTCTTTGGTTTTAGCTATTCCTCTCACATATTCAATGATTTTGCTTAAGGCCATGGTTTCTCTCATAAGAAAAATGAGAAACATAGTAAAAATAACTGCAAGGGTTATACCAAAGGCCTTGATTATACCAACAATGGATGCTCCAATTACCACTTCCCAGGGAGTGTGAAAATAGGTAACTGCAAGAAGGGCTGCAAGAATCCATCCAATAACTGAAACAAAAGTTCCTGAACGATGAAAAAAAATCATTCCAATGAGAACAACAATTATTGGGAAAATAGCAAGCAAAAAGGCCATCTTTCCCTCCTTCCTATGAATAATTTTAAGAATCAAATTCGGTTTCAGTTATTATACAAAAACTTTTTCAATTAACAAGAGAATTATTACTCTCCATGCCACCTTGTGGAATGCAAAAACTCATACATCAACTTTGTCAAATTTAAAAAATTAGATTAAAGTAAAGACCCTGTGGAAAGAGTAATTTTTTTGCCTCTTTTCTGGATTGGGGTTCTATATTTTTTCTCGGGGCTTCCTTTTGGATTTTTTTACACCCTTTTGCCTGTCTATCTTCGCACAGAAGGGGTGGATCTTGTAAAAATTGGGCTTGTATCTTCAGCGGGGATTTTATGGAGTTTGAAGCCCATCTGGGCCCCTTTAATTGATCGCTACGGATATAAGTCCCTGTGGATTAGTCTTTCTCTCTTTGGCCTTTCCTTTAGCCTTTTTTCTCTTGCTTTTTTAAGCCCAGACTCACAGATTTTTTTCGTGACTCTATTTGTATTGACCTTTTTTTCAGCTCTCCTTGATACTGCCCTTGACGGATTCATTATTGAGTTTATCCCTCAAGAATTATTGGGAAAGGCAAATGGAGTAAGGCTTTCCACTTATAGAATTGCCCTTATTTTTTCAGGTGGAATTCTTATTGCCCTTGCTGAATACTTTCATTTCAAGACTCTCTTTCTTTTTTTGGCAGGACTTTCTGCCTTTGGAGGCATTATAATCTTTACACAAAGGGAGCTAAAAATAAAAACCCAAAGGGAAATTTCTTTTTCCTTTTTTGAACAGTACTTATATCCTGTAAAAGATCTTCTTCATAGAAAAAGAGCTCTTTTACTTTTGGCTTTTGTAGCCACCTATAAGATTGGAGATGCCCTTCTTGGGGGGATGATTTATCCCTTTTGGGTAGATAGTGGTTTTAGTAAGCTTGAAATTGGTTTTATTTCTGGAACTTTGGGCTCCCTTTTTACCATTTCAGGATCTCTCCTTGGGGGTTATCTTACAGAAAAATGGGGTGTAAAGAAGGCTCTATTTAGGCTCGGAGTTCTTCAGGCCCTCTCTAATCTGGGATACACTTTGGCTGCCTATCCTGGAATATACAAAAAATTCATCTATGCAGCCAGTATCATTGAAAGCTTTACAGGAGGGCTTGGCACAGCTGCCTTTTTAACCTTTTTGACAGGTATCTGTAAAAAGGAGGTCTCTGCAAGTCAATATGCCCTTTTTTCCACCCTTTTTAGTTTCACCCTTGTTCTCTCAAGAAGTGTAAGTGGATATGGCGCAAAAACCCTGGGATATTTTTACTTCTTTTTCCTCACCTTCTTTATAGCCCTTATACCTCTTTTCTTACTCTTTTTTATTTTTGAAAAAGAGAGGTTGGTTGATAAATGATTTGAGTTAAATTTTATATAAATTAAAACAATGTAGGAGGAAAAATGTGGTTTGGAAAACTTGATATATCTACCCTTGAAAACTGGCTGTGGGAAGCAGCATGTAGTATTAGAGGACCTGTGGATGCTTCAAAATACAAGGATTACATTATTCCTTTAATTTTCTATAAAAGGTTATGCGATGTTTATGAAGATGAGATAAAAAAGCTTGCTAAAGAGTTTGGAAGCGAAGAGATTGCAAGAAAGCTTGCATCTCAAGATAGAAAACTTATAAGGTTTTATATTCCAGAGGATTGCCTCTGGGAGAATGTAAAAAAGATTACTACAGGTATTGGAGAAAAATTAACAGAGGCTTTAAGGAAAATAGTAAAGGAAAATCCAAAATTGCAAGGAGTTATAGACATTGTTGATTTCAATGCCACCCAAGCTGGGCAGAGAATAATAAGCGATGAACATATTCACAGGCTGATGCAAATCTTGAGCAAATACAGACTTGGTTTAGAGGATGTTGAGCCAGATATTCTGGGAAGAGCCTACGAATATCTTTTGAGAAAGTTTGCAGAGGGTTCTGGACAATCTGCAGGGGAGTTTTATACGCCAAGAGAAGTTGGTTTATTAATGGCTTATTTGCTTGACCCAGAAGAAGGCGAAGAGGTTTACGACCCTGCCTGTGGTTCTGGGGGCTTGCTCATAAAAGCCCAGCTTGTTTTGAGAGAAAAGAAAAAAGAAATCAAAAGGCCTCTAAAGCTTTATGGACAGGAGATAAATCCTTTCACTTACGCAATGGCTAAAATGAATGCTTTTATCCATGATATGGATGCAGATATTCAAGTAGGAGACACAATAAGGAATCCGAAGTTTATTGATAACGGTAGAGTTAAGCAGTTTGACAAGGTTATTGCAAATCCGATGTGGAATCAAAAATTTCCACCTGAGGTTTTTGAAAATGACCCTTATAATAGATTCTCTTTTGGAATTCCCCCATCAAATCAGAGCTCTGACTGGGGATGGATTCAACACATGTTCGCATCTCTAAAGGAAAATGGCAAACTTGTTGTGGTTATAGATACGGGAGTTGTTACCAGGGGTTCAGGAAGCTCTGGAACTGATAGAGAGAAAGAGATAAGGAAGAAATTTGTTGAGCAAGATCTTATAGAAGCAGTTATTTTGCTTACAGACAATTTATTTTACAACACAACAGCACCTGGAAACATAATTGTAATAAACAAGGCAAAAAAACACAAAGGAGAGATTTTGCTTATAAACGCATCAAAGGAGTTTGCAAAGGGGAGACCAAAAAACTATCTCACCGAAGAAAACATTAAAAAAATCCTTGACGCTTACTTTGGATGGAAGGAAATTGAGGAATTTTCAAGGATTATAACCATAGAAGAAGCAAGAAGAAACGATTATAACCTGAGTCCTTCAAGATATGTTTCTCTGAACGAGAAGGAAGAACTCAAACCCATTGAGGATATTTTAATTGAACTTGGGGAAGTTGAGGAAGAAAGGCAAAAAGTTGATAGCGAGTTAAGG
>CAZQQV010000018.1:0-25941 GCA_964595655.1 uncultured Caldimicrobium sp. | reverse complement strand
AAAAAAATTTTAAAGAAATATTAAAGCAATGTTAAAAGCTTAGATTTTTAGAAATTCTCAATCATTACAATATTTTCCTTGACTCATCTTGCTTAAAAATAAGAACAAGATATAATTCAAAATATGCCTTTTGTAGCCTTTGATTGTGAGGGTCCTATAACTCTAAATGATAATGCCTTTGAATTTACCGCTCATCTTCTCCCAAAGGGAGAATACTTTTTTACCCAAATTTCTCGCTTTGACGATTATCTTGCAGATATAAAGAAAAAACCAGGCTATAAAGCTGGAGATACCCTAAAACTCATTCTTCCCTTTCTCAGACTCTTTGGAGGGACAAACAAGCTTCTTGAAGAATTCTCAGAAAAGACTCTTATTTTATTGCCAGGTGTGGAAAGGGTGCTTCCAAAACTTAATAAAATTCTTCCTACCTTTATTATTAGCACAAGTTACAAGCCCTATCTTTCTGCCCTATCGAAAAAAATTGGTTTTCCTATGTCTCAGATTTTTTGCACAGAGGTTGACCTTGACAAAGTAAAGCTCTCTCAGGGAGAAAAAGCCCTTCTCCAAAAGCTTTATGAGGAAATTTTAAACTATCCGCCCATTGAGCTTCCAAAAGAGGCCTCAAGGCCTGAAGACCTTCCTTCTAATTTAAGAAGGATTCTTGATAGACTTGAAGAAATCTTTTTTGAAACTATTTGGAACTTGGATTGTGGAGTTTTTTTAAGGGAGGTTAATCCCATCGGGGGGACTGAGAAGGCCAAGGCCTGTGAAAAAATTTCTCAGGAATTGGGAGAACCTCTTTCTCAGGGTTTTTACTGTGGAGATAGCATAACAGATGTCCAGGCCTTAGAACTTTTAAGAAAAGAAGAGGGAGTTAGTCTCTCTTTTAATGGAAATCGCTATGCCTTAAGAAGCGCCGAATTTTATGCCCTTTCCAAGGAGGCCTATCTTTTTGAAGAATTGATCAAGCTTTTTCTTGAGGGAGGGAGGGAAAAGCTTAAGGCCCACAAGAAAACCCTTAATGAGGGGTATGAATTTTCTTTAGTTCCCTCTTCAAAAGATGAGTTTTCAAGGCTTGTTGAAAAAAGTGAGGCCTTTAGAAAGAAGGTGCGCGGAGAACTTATAGGAGCCCTCGGATGATACCCCTTCAGGATCTAAATCCTCGAAGAAAACCCCCCATTATTACCTGGAGCTTAATAATTATAAATATTTTAGTTTTTTTATATGAAGTCTCCCTTAGCCAAGAGGAAAGGCATCTTTTTTTCCTGACCTGGGGCTTTGTTCCAGCAAGATTTTTTGATGATTATTTTGCCGTTCTTACAGGGCATCATCCCTTAATTTCCTATCTCTCTTTAATTACCCATCTTTTCCTGCACGGAGGCTGGCTTCACTTAATAGGAAACATGTGGACCCTCTGGATTTTTGGTGATAATGTGGAGGATCGCTTGGGATCCTTTAGATTCCTGCTTTTTTATCTGACAACAGGAATTCTTGCTACCCTTTTTCACTCCTTTATTTATCACGATTCAACAATACCCCTTGTGGGAGCAAGTGGAGCCATCTCTGCAGTTATGGGAGCCTATTTTATGATGTATCCCCTTGCAAGAATTTTGGTTCTAATTCCCATTCTTTTCATTCCCTTCTTTGTAGAGGTTCCTGCCTTTTTGTATCTTGGGGTGTGGTTTTTAATACAGTTTTATAGTGGGCTATTTTCTCTTGCCTTACCTGGCGATGTGGGAGGCATTGCCTGGTTTGCCCATCTTGGCGGTTTTCTTGCTGGAGCTTTGACTTATAAATTTTTCTGCAAAAAGAGATGTCGCTATTATAGGGATGAATATGGCGTTTTTGGCTCCCTCTTTGACTTAGATAGACTCAAATAAAGGAGGCGTTTATGACAGGCTTTGAACTCTTCTGGCTAATCTTTTTTGCCCTTGCCATGCAACCCTTTCTCAGACAAAAATTTCTTGAAATGGCAAGACAAAAACTCATAGAAAAAATAGAGGAAAAAAGGGGCTCAAGGGTAATTCTTCTTGTTCACAGGCAAGAAACAATGAGTTTTTTTGGATTTCCCATTATGCGCTATATAGATATTAATGACTCTGAGGAAGTTATAAGGGCCATTCATTTAACAGACAAGGATGTGCCCATTGATATCATTTTGCACACCCCAGGTGGGCTTGTGCTTGCAGCTCTCCAGATTGCCCTTGCCATAAAGAAGCATCCTGCCAAAGTCACAGCCTTTGTTCCTCATTACGCCATGAGTGGAGGAACTCTCATTGCCCTTGCCTGCGATGAAATTGTTATGGATGAACATGCCGTTCTTGGGCCTGTTGACCCACAAATTGAAGGCTATCCTGCAGCCTCCATTTTAAGACTTACTAAGAAAAAACCCCTTGAAAAGATTGAGGACAAAACCCTCATTCTTGCTGATATTGCCGAGATGGCTCTAAAACAGATGAAGGAAAACCTAAAACTCATTCTCAATGATCGCTATCCCCCTGAAAAAATTGAAGAACTTGCAGAAATTTTATCTCAAGGTTATTTCACCCATGACCACCCCATCACTTTTGAAGAGGCCAAAAAACTTGGTCTTCCTGTAAGAAGTGATATGCCCGTTGAAATCTATCAGCTTATGAAACTCTTTCCCCAACCCACAAGAGCCACCCCCTCCGTTGAATATCTTCCCCTCCCAAAAAAGAAAATTGGAAAACCCTAAGCTTTTAAAGGGATACTTAAAAATCTTTCCCTTTGAATTTGAATTGTCTTTCAATTCTTCCTTTGAACTTGTTAAACTAAATTTTCGTTTTTATGCGGAATACCCCAAGAAAGAAATTTTCATTCCCCATCCTTCTCTTGAAGTTTATTTTAGAGAGTTTTTAAAGGAGATAAATGCATTTTTTAAGGGAAAAAAGCCCTTTTTAGATTTGCCCCATCGTTTAAGCCTAAAACCAACCTCTCAGAAAGTCATTGAACTTCTTAGAGAAATTCCCTTTGGTAAAATTATAACTTACTCTGAGCTTGCCAAAAAGGCTTGCCTTCCGAAGGGTCAAAGGGCAGTTGGACAAATCCTTGCACGAAATCCCCTTCCCCTTCTTTATCCCTGTCACAGAGTAATCTCCCAAAGGGGGCTTTCAGGGTTCTCTCAGGGTGCTCTTCTTAAATGGTTCCTTCTTTACTGGGAATACCATCAAAACTTTGACGATAAAATCTCTTAAGTCAAAACTTTGACGTAAAAAGAAATTTGAATTATTATAATTTAAGGCAGGTATAAGTTTTGCATATAAATTACTAAAAAGAGGAGGTAGGTTATGGCAGAGGAAACCAAAGAGGAAGTCCAAGCTCCAAAAAAGAGCAAAAAGAAGCTTTTAATTTTTCTTATTTTAGGCCTTTTGATTATAGGTATAGCTGGAGGGGGAGTGTTTTTTGTACTTGGTAAAAAAGGCGAGGAAGAAAAGGCCTCTCACGCAAAGAAGAGCAAAAAAGCCACACAGGCCTTTTATATAGACTTAGAACCCATCATTGTTAATCTTCTTGACCCCACAGGAAAGAGATTTCTTCAAATAAGAATTTCCCTTGAAATCCCCGATCAAAAACTCCAAGAGGAAATCAAGAAAAAAGAGGCTGTTATAAAGGATACTATTATTACTACCCTTTCAGGGAAAACCGTTGAGGAAGTCATTGTGCCCGAGGTAAAAGAAAAGATCAAACAGGAATTAATTACCAAAATTAATGAAAAGCTGGGAGAAGAAATAATTACGAATATTTATATTACTCAATATATTGTGGAGTAAGAGATGGAGAATATTCTTTCTCAGGAAGAAATTGATGCCCTTCTTGCTGGATTAGAAAGTGGCCAGATTGATACTACCCCTGAAAAGAAGGATACCGAGGACAAAGTTAAACCCTTTGACTTTAAGCACTTCACTATATCAACAAGGCTTAAAATCCCTGGAATTGATGTTATCAATGATTATCTCATCCGTTCGTTAAGACTTGGTCTTTCCACTCTTTTAAGGGAAATGGTTGATTTAACTCCGCTTCCCACCCAGATGGAAAGATTCAAAGATTTTATGAATAAAATCCCCGTTCCCACCTCTATTCATATCTTCAAACTTGAGCCCCTTAAAGGAAATTATCTTCTTATTATTGATGCACCCCTTGTTTTTGTGTTTGTTGAAAGATTTCTTGGGGGTGGAGAGAGAAAGATAATTAAAGTTGAAGGAAGGGAATTTACTCCCATTGAACAAAGGCTTATAAAGAAAGTGGTTGATATGATTTTCGTTGAACTTGAAAAGGCCTGGAGAAATATTCATCCTGTAAAACCAAAATATGTAAGGGGTGAGGTAAATCCTCAGTTTGCAAGGGTCCTTCAGCCTGAGGAAACTGTTATTGTCACGGGTTTCAATGTGGAGCTCGAGAATCTGAGCGGAAAGATTTTATTTTGCTATCCTTTGAGTGCCTTACAGCCTATAAAAGATAAGCTTTTTTCACCCTATCAAATTGAAGAGGTTATTGATCCCAAGTGGAAAAGAGCTCTTGAAAGTACAGTTTTAGAAAGCCAGGTGGAAATCAAGGCCCTCCTTGGAAAAACAAAGATAACCCTTGAAGACCTATTGCACCTGAGGGAAGGCGATGTTCTTGTGCTGGAAAAAAAAGTGGAGGAGCCCATAGAGGTTTATATTGAGAATATTCCTAAAATACTGGGAAGACTGGGTATTTATAAGAAACACTTGGCCATTCAAATAGAGGATTTTGTAAAACTCCAGGAAGAATAGATTTGAGGGAGGAAAAGATGGAAGAAGAAAAAAGGGAAGAGGCTTTAAATCCTGATGATCTTATGGCCATGTGGGAGGAGGCGTTAAAAGAGGCTTCTTCTGCTTCGCAAAAATCTGAAGAAGAAAGCTCAGCTTCTGCAGGAGAAACTCCCCTGGCAGAACCCTCTAAGATAGAAACTCCTAAAATGGAAGCTCCTCAGACCCAAGCTCCTCTCAGAGAGCTTTCTCCAAAGGAAGTAGGTATCCATCCTGACCTTGATTTCATTTTAGACATACCCCTTGAAATATCGGTGGAAATAGGAAGAACCAGAATGCTCATAAAGGACCTCCTTAAACTGAATCAGGGCTCTGTGATTGAGCTTGAAAAATTTGCAGGAGAACCCGTTGAAATCTATGTTAACGGAAAACTAATGGCACGGGGTGAAGTGGTTGTAGTGAATGAGCGCTTTGGAGTAAGAATAACAGAAATTATAAGTGCTCAAGAGAGAATTAGAAAACTGGGAAGTTAGAATGCCCTGGTTAAATTACCTTGAAGCCATAGGTATTCTCCTTCTTATACTTAGTGCCCTTCCTCTTCTTGCCCATTATTACAAAAAGTATCAAATTAAAAACCAGAGCTCCTCCCTTATAAAAGTTCTTGAAGTAAAGCCCCTTTCATATAAGGCACAACTTTTGCTAATCGAAATTGAAGGAAAAAAATTTCTTATTGGGCTTACAGATAAAGGCTTTACCAATCTGGGGGAGATAAAAAATGATTAATCTTTTGGCTTTGGCAGTCCCCACAATCAAACTGAGTGTAGAGGGAGCTCAAAATGCTCCTCAGTTCAGCATCTTTCTTCAGGTGCTTCTTTTGCTGACCCTTTTGTCCATAGCCCCTGCCCTCCTCCTCATGCTTACTTCCTTTACACGCTTAGTGGTGGTTTTTTCCATTTTGAGACATGCCCTGGGGCTTCAGCAAACTCCTCCCAATCAGGTGCTTATCTCCCTTGCCCTTTTTTTAACCTTTTTCATTATGGCCCCGGTTTTTAAAGAAATCTATCAAAATGCCCTAAAGCCATACATGAATAAAGAAATAGGCGAAGAAGAACTCTTCAAGAGGGCCTCAACTCCCCTAAAGGAGTTCATGCTGAAAAATACCCGTGAGAAGGACCTTGCTCTTTTTATCAGTCTTCGCAATGAGGAAAAACCTAAAAACAGAGAAGAGGTTTCCCTTTTTACTCTTATTCCAGCCTTTATGATAAGTGAGCTTAAAACAGCCTTTCAAATTGGCTTTTTACTTTATATTCCCTTCCTTGTAATTGACATTGTCGTTTCAAGTGTTCTCATTTCCATGGGAGTTTTGATGCTTCCTCCTATGATGATTTCCCTTCCTTTAAAGCTTCTCCTTTTTGTTCTCGTTGATGGATGGAATCTTCTTGTTATGTCTCTCGTAAAAAGCTTTTATTAATAGGAGGTGTAGAGAAAATGACAGATGTCACTGTGATGACACTTGCTAAAGAGGCTATTAAGTTAAGTCTTTATCTCTCCTTTCCCCTTCTTTTCACAGCTTTAGTTGTGGGGCTTGCCATAAGCATTTTCCAAGCGGTTACTCAGATTCAGGAGATGACCCTCACCTTTGTCCCGAAAATCCTTGCCATGGTCCTTGTTCTTTTCTTTTGCATTCCCTGGTTTATCAAAAAACTTGTTAACTTTACAGAAAATTTGATTCTGAATATACCAGGCCTGATAAAGTGATATGCCTGTAGAATTTATAAATCTTTTGGAAAGAAATTATTATATATTTTTAGCCCTCTTTTTAAGAACCCTTTTTTTGTTCTTTCTCTTTCCTATTTTTGCAGGCACCTTTTTTCCACCTAAGGTTAAAATTGCGCTATCCTTAATACTTGCCTTAGTTTTTACACCCCTTTTTATAGGGAAATTTAGCCCCCCTTCTTCCTTTATGGAATTTTTCCTTTTGATAATTTCTGATTTTTTCCTGATTTTTCTTATTTCCCTTTTTTTCAGAATGATTATATCTGGCCTTCAGCTTGGTGGAGAACTTGTGGGGCTCCAGATGGGCTTTGGAATTTCTCAAACCTTTGATCCCCTTGGCGGTGTAAGTATGCCCATCATATCTCAATTTCTCTATTTAATGTTCATTCTTCTATTCTTTACCTTTGATATTCACCACTATTTGATTTATTTTCTTGTAAAGTCCTTTTATGAAATACCCCCTGGAGGTTTTCTTTTTAAAAAGGGACCCTTTGAATTTATACTCAGCAAAAGCGGGCTTCTTTTTGAAATAGCTATTAAAATTCTTTCTCCTCTCCTTGTTTTTATGCTTCTTATAAATATAATCCTTGCCATAATTGGAAGGCTTATTCCTCAGATCAATGTACTATTTGTGAGTTTTCCTCTCACCCTTGGCATTGGCCTCTTTTTTTTCGGAATTATGCTTGTCTTCATTCCCAGGCTATTCAAAATCTATTTTAACGATTTTGTAAAATTTTTAGCCTTTCTTTTAAAGGTATAGAGGCATGCCTGAAGAACCAGCCCAGGAACGAACCGAAGAGGCAACGCCTCGGCGAAGAGAGGAAGCAAGGCGCCGGGGACAAATTGTAAAAAGCAGAGAACTCTCCTCTGTAGCCATTCTCTCAACAGGCTTTCTCTCCTTTTTAGTCTTAAGTTTTCTTTTCTTTCAACAATTTCTTCTTATTCTCAAATTTAGCTTTTCAAACTTTGGAAGCGAAATTATACCCTCCCAATTTTTACACCTTTTTAAAACCTATTTCTTTTCAATTTTGAAATTTCTACTTCCCTTTTTTCTTATTATTTCTCTTACGGCCATAATTATTTATCTCTTACAAACAGGAGGCGGGGTTTTTTCAACTGAGGTCCTTTTACCTAAGTGGGAAAGGCTTGATCCTATTGAAGGCTTTAGAAGACTATTTTCTTTAACCTCTCTTTTTGAGCTTGTTAAAGCCCTTTTAAAATTAGCTATCATTTGTGGAATAAGTTACTGGATAATAAGTCAAAATTTTGACAAGCTTATAAAACTCCTTGGTGCAGGTAGTTTTTATTTACTTTATAGCCTTAAGGCCCTTTTAAAGGATCTTTTAGGAAAACTTCTTTTTGTCTTATTTCTTGTAGCCACTTTGGATTGGTTGTATGCCCGCTGGAGTATTGAGCGGAAATTAAAGATGACAAGGGAAGAATTAAAGGAAGAGCTTAAGCAGACAGAGGGTGATCCCTGGGTAAAGGCAAGAATTAGGCAAAAACAAAGAGAGCTGAGTCGAAAAAGAATGCTTGCTGAAGTTCCCAAGGCGGATGTGGTTATCACAAACCCCGAGCACTATGCTGTGGCTTTGAAATACGAATTAAAGAAAATGCCTGCGCCCCAGGTTGTGGCTAAAGGAGTGGACCATCTTGCCCTTAAGATAAAGGAAATTGCAAAAAAACATGGTGTTCCAATTTATGAAGATCCTCCTCTGGCACAGATTTTGTATAAAAAGGTTGAGGTGGGAGAATACATACCTGAAGAACTCTATCAGGTTGTTGCCAAAGTGCTTGCCTATGTTTACAAAATAAAAAATAAGAGGTGGAGCTGACCTAAATGGAACGCACCCTGAAGCTTAAAAATCTCATTGATCTCTACAGCATTTCAGCAGTCTTGGGGATTATCCTTATCTTTGCCTTGGTCATCTTTCCCCTTCCAAGATTCCTCATTGATCTTGCCCTTTCCCTTAATTTTTCGGTGTCTCTATTGATTCTTATTATGGCCATGCAGGTTAATAAACCTCTTGACTTTACTGCCTTTCCATCCCTTCTTCTCATAACAACCCTATTCAGACTCACCATGAATATTGCCACAACCCGGGTTATCCTTCTTAGGGGACATGAAGGAATTGATGCTGCAGGGCATCTCATTAAGAGCTTCGGAGAATTCGTTGTGGGAGGAAACTTCATTGTGGGCTTTATTGTGTTCCTAATCCTTGTTCTTATAAATTTTGTGGTTATCACCAAGGGTGCAGGAAGAATTGCTGAGGTGGCAGCAAGGTTTACCCTTGATGCCATGCCTGGAAAACAGATGGCTATTGATGCTGACCTAAGTGCAGGTCTTATTGATGAAAAGGAGGCAAGAAGAAGAAGAGAAGAGATTGCTAAAGAGGCTGAATTTTATGGAGCCATGGACGGTGCCTCAAAGTTCATAAGAGGTGAGGCCATAGCTGGTCTTGTAATCACCTCCATTAATATCCTGGGAGGAATACTTATTGGAACTTTGCAAAAGGGATTAGATCTCTCAACAGCTGCAAAAACCTATACCATCCTAACTATAGGAGATGGTCTTGTTTCACAGCTTCCTGCCATTGTGGTTTCAACCTCGGCAGGTATCATTGTTAGCAGGGCTGCTGCTGAGGCTGGTATGGGGAGGGACATAGCCAAACAGTTTGCCATGAAGCCTGAGGCTCTCTTTCTTGCAGCAGGTGCTGTTTTTGCTCTTGGGCTGATTCCAGGGTTACCCTTTTACCCCTTCCTCCTTCTTTCTCTTTTTCTTTTCTCCCTCGGGTTTATTTCCTACAGACAATTAAAGAAAGAAGAAGTAAAACCCAAAGAAGAGCTTCCGCCTCCGCCTCCAGAGGTTGAAGAGGTTAAACCTGTTGAACTTCTTGCCGTTGAGCTTGGATACGGCCTAATTTATCTTGCAGATGAGGCCCAAGGAGGAGATCTTCTTGATAAAATCAAGGCCCTGAGAAAACAGCTTGCCCATGAAATAGGAATTATGATCCCCTCTGTGCATGTAAGAGATAATCTTTCTCTGAAACCTGGAGAGTATCAGATTCTTATTAAAGGGGTTGAGGTTGCTAAAGCAGAACTTCTTCCCAATTACTATCTTGCCATTCCCCCAAGTCCTGACACCCTTCCCCCTGAGGGAGCTATTCCTACCACAGATCCAGCCTTTGGTATGCGGGCTTATTTTATCTCTGAAGATCTGAGAGACTCTGCAGAAATGGCAGGTTTTACAGTGGTAAGTCTTTCAACGGTAATCACCACCCATCTTTCCGAGGTCATCAAGGCTTATGCTGATGAATTACTCACCAAACAGGAAGTTCAAAAAATCATTGATACCATGAATAAATATTATCCCAAACTGGTTGAGGAAACTTTAAATGTAGCCAATCTTACCACCATTCAGAAGGTTCTTCAGAATCTTCTAAGAGAAGGAATCCCTCTCAAGGATCTTGTTACCATTTTTGAAGCCTTAAGTGATTATGCCGCAACCATTAAGGATCCTGAAATTCTTACAGAATATGTCCGGCAAAGACTTGGAAGATTCATAGTTAAACCCTATCTCCATGAACAAAAACTGCCCTCCCTTTTAGTAGGAGAGGACATTGAAGATCTCATCAAGAAAAGCCTTCAAAGAACAGATCAGGGAGTCTTTCTCATGATTGATCCCAAAATTGGAGCAAAAATTGTTACAGCCCTCACTCAAGCTGTGGAAAGAGTAAGCCAGAAAAATATTATGCCTGTAATCCTTTGCGGGCCAACTATCAGAAGGCATTTAAGAAAACTCATAGAGAGAAGCCTTAAATATGTTCCTGTTATATCTCAAGCAGAGATACCAGGGGACATACAGGTTGAAATCTTAGAGGTAGTGAGGCTTCTTAGGGAGTAAAGAATGAGAATCAAAAAATTTAAAGCCAAAAATATGATAGAGGCTTTAAAAAAGGTCAAGGCAGAGCTTGGTGAGGATGCGGTGATTCTTGATTCTGGGAAGGTAGAGGAAAATGGCGTTTCCTACTATGAAGTTGTTGCAGCCATTGATGAAAAGGAACCTCAGACAGTACCAAATCCTTCAAATTTTTCCCAATTTTCCAGTTATGAGAATCCAGATTTAGAAATGTTAAGAAATGAAATTTTAGAAATTAAAAGGGACATTAAATTACTTTTAAAAAACAGGGATTTTTCAGGAAAATATAGCTTTCTACTTAAAGAAGGGGTGCCTGAAGAAATAGTTGAGCTTTTTGAAAAAACGGAAAAACCCTTAAAGGAATTTTTGGGGGAGCTTCTTCAAAAAAAAGGGGTAAGTCCCCTTTCTAAGGTTCAAGTTTTTATAGGGGAGCCAGGGGCAGGTAAAACCACTCTGATATTCAAAATGGCCTTCTGGCTTAAAATTAAAAAAAATTCAAAGGTGGTTGTGTTGAATGCGGATAATTACAAAATTGGTGGAAAAGAGCAAACCCAAAAGCTTTCACAACTTCTTGAAATCCCTTTATATCAAATTGATTGGGAGGATTTTGGTGAAAAATATGGTTATTTAAGTAGTAACTTTGATTACATCTTAATTGATTCCCCCAGTATGGGAAAAAAATTTTCCCTTTATGAATTGACAGAACTATCTCAGGCTTATCCCTTTTTGCGATTCCACTTGGTTTTAAGAACCTCCGAAAATCCTAAAAATCTTTTCAGGCTCTGGAATGAAATTAAGGAACTACCCATTGAAAATATCAGTCTTTCCTTTCTTGACAAGCTCTACAATGGATTTACACTCTTCTGGCTCTTGCATTCTGATATTCCTCTCCCAAGTTATGCTTCAACAGGAGAAAGGATTCCCGAAGACTTTGAAAGATTAGAAAAAGAAAGGTTTTTAAGTTATTTATTAAAAGGCACAGAAAAAATTTTAACTTAAGCGGAGGTTTCTATGAGGAGTTTTTCTGTAGCAAGTGGTAAAGGAGGAGTTGGTAAGACAAGTTTTGTCATAAACCTATCTCTTGCCCTAAGTCAATTAAATCAGAGGGTTGTCATTTTTGATGCAGATCTTGGGCTTGCCAATGTGGATATAATGCTTGGTCTTTCTCCCAAATTTGACATAAGATATGTTCTTAATGGAACTTTAACTTTAAAAGAAATTATCTATCCAACGGAGTACAAATTTTCTATAATTCCAGCTGGGGCAGGGGTTTATGAGCTCACTCAGCTAAATTCATCACAAAAACTTCTTCTAAAGGCCCAGATGGAAGAAGCCCTCTATCCCTATGACTTTCTCTTTTTTGATATTTCTGCAGGCATTACAGACAATGTTCTTTTCTTTTCCCAATTGGCAGATGAAAGAATTGTTCTTGTAACTCCAGAGCCAACCTCTATGGCAGATGCCTATGCCTACATGAAAGTAGTTTCCAAAAAAGGCCGAGTTAAAAATTTTCAATTGGTAGTAAATATGGCTAAAAGCGAAGAAGAGGGAAAAAAGACTTACCAGCAATTGCTCTATGTGATTGAAAAATTTTTACCCGAGGTTAAATTAAGTCTACTTGGAATTTTACCCTATGATGAATGCGTAAAAAAAGCTATAAGGTCTCAGGTGCCCTATTTAATTCTTTGTCCTGATACAAAGCTTAGTGCCAAAGTCAAAGAAATAGCCTATAAATTGCTCTATCAAAGATCCCAAAAAAAGGAGCTTGAGTTTCAGGAGTTTTTAGAGAGATTTTCTCAACTTTGAGGGTGAAAAAAATGACTGGAAAGGGCACCTTTAAAGAACCTCTTGAAAAGGTAATAGAGGATTTTCTTCCCAGAATAAACCATCTTGCAAGCAAATACGCCTATTTGGGGCAACCTGTGCTTTCCAAGGAAGACCTTGTCTCAGCAGGGATCATTGGTCTTATTGAGGCCTATCATCGTTATGATCCCTCCAAAAAAGCTAATTTTAGAACCTTTGCAGAATATCGGATAAGAGGAGCTATTCTTGATGAAATAAGAAAAGCAGATATAATACCAAGAAGCGTAAGAGAAAAAACTACAGAGCTTGAAGAAAAGGTTAAAGAACTTTACCTTAAACTTGGGAGAATGCCTGAAGAAGAAGAGATTGCAGAGGCCATGGGTATATCCTTAGAGGAATATCATAAACTTCTTGAAAACATAAAAGGAGTTTCCTTTATTGACATTGAGACCCTAAAGCAAAAAATGCCTGACCTTGACAGCGACGACATTTTTGAATTCATTGCCTCCTCTTCAGAAAAAGAAAATCCTTTGGATAAATATATGTTAAAGGAACTTCAGGAAAAGCTTGAAGAGGCCCTACAAGTTTTAAGTGAAAAGGAAAGACTTGTCCTTGCCCTCTATTACTATGAAGATCTCAATATGAAAGAGATTGCTAAAGTTCTTGGATACACAGAAGGAAGAATTTCGCAAATTCATCAACAGGCCCTATTAAAATTGAGAAGCTATTTTAAAATAAAATAAACTAAAAAGGAGGGCACAAGGCTATGCCTTTAGATCCTAACATTAAAATTCTCATAGTGGATGATTTTTCAACCATGAGGAAGATCATCAGAAATATTCTAACTCAGCTTGGTTTTAAAAACATCATTGAAGCTGATGATGGAACAACCGCCCTTGAAATTCTCTCCAAAGAAAAGGTAGATCTTATAATCTCTGACTGGAATATGCCTAAAATGAGCGGGCTTGAACTTCTGAAGGCGGTAAGATCAAATGAGGCAACAAAGGATATTCCCTTCATCATGGTCACTGCAGAAGCCCAAAAAGAAAATATTCTTGAAGCCATAAAGTATAAAGTAAACCAGTATATTGTTAAACCCTTTACTCCTGAAACCCTAAAGGAAAAGCTGGAGAAAGTTTTCGGAGGTTAATTTGGAAGAATCTCCCAAGGAATCAAAGGAAAAGACAGAAGAATTAATTAAAGAACTCCTTGAAGAAGATACAGAAAAAAAAGAGGAAGTTAGAGAAAAAGAAACTGCGCAAAAACAACTTAAAAAGAGATCTTTTAAAACTTTTTTCTTCATATTCTTGGCTATTTTTCTTTTTATTTCCCTTTTAGGTGGACTTTTCACCATATATAAAATTTTTTTTCTAAAATCTTCTACCCAACCATCTGAAAAGACAAATCAAAGGGAAAATCTTCTCTCTGAAACTTCTTCCCCAACCAATCAAACTACTAATCAAACTACCAATCAAACCGGTAATTTTTCCAATAAAACTGAAGATTTGTCTCAGAAAAGGGTAATAACCTTTAAGGGGCTTTCAAAGGACACCCAAAAATTCCCCTATCGCTTGGAACTTAAAAATTTCTTAATTTCCCTGAATGAAAATACTTTTTTAAAGTGTGACATTTATCTTTACTTTCAATCCTATGAGGAGCTCAAGGTAGCTCATAAAAATGAACTCCTTCTTCGAAGATTCTTTTCCGAAAAGCTTAAACATACCCCTCCTTTGATCTGGCAAAGTGAAAAGGAACTTTCTGAATTTGAAAGGAAAATTTTAGAAGATATAAAAAAGGCTAACAATCAGTTAAACCCTGCAAAGATTGAATTTGAGCCTGTTCTTTTGAGGGTTTAGCCTGTGGAGAGAGAGTTTTTGCTCTGGGGGCTTTTGGCCTTTGATATCATTATTATCCTTTTATTAGTGTTTCTCTATCTAAAGGTTAAAAGATTTTTAAATCTCCCCTGGGAAGAAATTGAAGAAAGCATAAAGAGAGCTCAAGCCCTTGTTGAAAAGCTCAAGGAACTAAAAGATGTTAAAGAAGGTTCTGAAAATAAACCTCTTCATCCAAAAGAAGAGGTTATTCTTTTATACAAAAAGGGCCTTTCCATTAAGGAAATAGCCAAAAAGACAGGCCTAAGTGAAGGAGAGGTTGAGTTAATTTTAAAGAGTAAGAATCTCTTTAGCTGAGAGATAAATGCAAATCACAGGTCCTCTTCCTATTTATTATTTACCAGAAAATCTCTGGAGCTACTTTACAAGGCCTGGAAGGGAATTAACGGTTAGGGTTTTGCAAATTGAAGGAAAGCTCTTGTATCTTGAATTTGGAGGTTATAAATTTCAGGCAAGACTTGCAGGAACACTTAATCCCGAAGATTTCAAACCTGGTGAATTATTGAGAGTCAAGGTCCTCAAGTCTGAAGGCCCCATAGTTCTTGAAGTTCTTGGAAGTTCTAAAGAATCAGAAGAGGTAAAACTCCTCTATCTTCTTGCCAAGGAAAAACCTTTGCTAAATATACCAAGAGAAAGTTCCACAAAGGAGTTAAGAGTGCTCTCTGAAGTTTTAAAAGAATTGATTTTAAGAGGAGAAAAAGATAAAAAGACTCCCTTGAAAGACCTGGATGAGGTAATCGGTAAAAACATTAAAATGAGTGATTTTATCATAGAGGAGGACAGAGTTTTTATACCCTTTGTTTTTTTAGACGAAAAATCCTGGGGTTACATAGAATTGCCCGTTCCTGAAGAAAAGGGAGATAGGGTCAAGGTTTTTGTTTTAAAGCTATTTTTTCAATATCTTGGCCTTGTTGAAGCCATTTTTTCCTATTCCCCAAATTTTATATATGTGGATCTATATTTTTCTGAAAATACCGCTTACAATCTTGCAAAAGAGGAGTTGGTTGATTTAAAAAAGGAGCTTTCTCTTTTGGAAAAATCAATTAAAATTAATCTTTCAAAAAAAGAGACAAAGCCTGGCTTTTTCTTAGAAAGGGTGGGATAGGATGACTGTGTATTTTGATAAACCAGGGCCAGAAAATACAGAGGCCTGTTTGGAAATAGTTTTAAAAGCTGTAAAAGAAAGGAAAATTAAGCATATAGTTGTTGCCTCAACCTATGGAGATACGGGCTTAAAATTTGCAAGGGCTTTAAAGGACGAAAAAGTTAACCTCGTTGTGGTTACTCACAATTATGGTTTTAGAGAACCGGGAACTATTGAAATGACAGAGGAAGTCAGGAAGGAACTTCAGGCCCTTTCTGCCAAGGTTTACACAGGAACCATGGTTTTTAGAGGTCTTGGAGCAGCCATAAGATCAAGCTTTCATTATTCTGAGGAAACACTTATTGCCCAAACATTAAGAATTTTTGGGCAGGGTCTGAAGGTCTGTGTGGAAATCACCCTTATGGCCTGTGATGCGGGTTTGATTCCTCCAGAGGATGTAATTGCCGTTGCTGGCACAGCCCGAGGGGCTGACACAGTTGCCATAATAAAGGCCATGCCTTCAAATATGTTTTTTAATCTTAAGGTAAGAGAAATTTTAGCCAAACCAAGGGATTGGTGATGAAAAAGGCGTTAGTTGTTGATGACTCCAAAGCCATAAGAGAAATTGAAAAGAGATATCTTGAAGAATTGGGATTTTTTGTGCTTGAAGCTGAAAATGGTGAAGAGGCTTTAAAGGTGGTTAAAGAAAACCCTGACATCTCCCTCATTCTTCTTGACTGGCATATGCCTGTGATGAACGGATATGAATTTTTAAAAAAACTCAGAGAAAATCCTGAGTGGTCAGAAATTAAGGTTATGATGGTAACTACAGAAAATCAGCAAAAGAGTGTGATTGATGCTATTATGGCTGGAGCCAATGAATATCTTATGAAACCCTTTGATAAGGAGATGCTTGAAACAAAGATCAGATACCTCTTTGAAGGATTCTAATAAGATGTCTGATAAAATTCGCGTTCTTGTAGTAGATGATTCTGCCATTATGCGAAAACTCATCACTGATATTCTCAAAAAGGATCCCCAAATTGAAGTTGTAGGGCAGGCAGAAAATGGTAAGAAAGCTATTGAATTGGCGAAGGCCTTAAAGCCTGACGTAATTACCCTCGATATTGAAATGCCAGAAATGGATGGTTTGACAGCCTTAAGATTTTTGAAAAGGGAGGTTCCTTCTGCCAGGGTTATTATGTTTTCCTCTCTTACTCAGGAGGGAGCAAGAGCCACCCTTGAGGCCCTCTCCCTTGGAGCCTTTGACTTTGTGCCAAAACCCTCAACCAAATCCTTTCTTGAGAGTGTAAAAAAGATTGAGGAAGAGCTTTTGCCAAAAATCAAAGGGGCAACAGAGAAAGTCAAGGCCCCTCTTTTAACCCTACCCAAAGTAGCCACAAGAATTAAGTCAGGATTATACAGAGTTCTTGGAATTGGAGTTTCAACAGGAGGCCCCCAGACCTTAACAGAGATATTTAAAGAGCTTCCAGGCAATTTCCCAGTCCCTATTCTTGTAGTCCAACATATGCCTCCTCTTTTTACCAAACAGCTTGCGGAAAGGCTTAACAAAATTAGCGCCATTCAGGTGAAAGAGGCTGAGGAGGGGGAGCCTGTTAAAGAGGGTGTGGCTTATATAGCTCCTGGAGACTATCATATGGTTGTAAAAAAAGAATGTAATCAAAAGGTTATCCATCTACATCAGGGGCCTCCAAAAAACAATTGCAGGCCCTCAGTTGATGTTCTTTTTGAATCTTTAGCAGAGATATATAATGGCACATGTTTAGCTTTGGTTCTAACAGGTATGGGAAGGGACGGAGCAGAAGGTGCTCAGGCTATTAAAAAGAAAGGAGGCGCTGTTATCGCCCAGGATGCCAATACTTCAATTGTCTTTGGAATGCCAAGAGCAGTTATTGAAAGCGGAGCTGCCGATGAGGTTTTACCATTGTCAGAAATTCCAAGGAGATTAAAGGAAATATTCAGGTGTCTATGAGTATGAATCAGGAAATCTTTGATTTTTTCACTTCCCTTGTAGAAAAGGTGAGTGGTATCTCCTATCAAGCTGGAAAGGAATATCTTCTTGAAAATAGACTTACCGAACTTGCTTTAACCCTTGGTTATAAGAATTTACAGGAGTTCTATCAAAAGGTAAAAACTGGGCTTACTCCCACCCTACTAAACCAGATTGTTGATGCCCTTACAACTAATGAAACCTATTTTTTTAGAGATCAACACCCCTTTGAAGCAATTAAAAATCATATTTTACCAGATCTCATCCAGAAAAGAGAAAAGGAAAAAGTAATTAAAATTTGGTCTTCTGCGTGTTCCACAGGCCAGGAGCCCTATAGCATTGCTATGCTTATTTTAGAATACTTTTCCAAGTATCTATCTACCTATAAGTTTTATATTTATGCTTCAGATATTTCCCAAAGCTCCTTAAAAAAGGCTAAAGAAGGGGTTTACAATCAAATAGAGGTGAACCGCGGGCTTCCCGTTACCTTTCTTGTCAAATACTTTAAACAGGAAGGTGGCTCCTGGAAAATAGACGAAAAAGTTAAATCCCTGGTAAAATTCGATTATTTGAATCTATTAGAAATTGAAAAAAAAATTAAAGAAAAATTTGATTTAATTCTTTGTAGATATGTCCTTATCTACTTTGGAAAAGATACCAAAACCAAGGTTTTCAACGCTCTTTGGAACACCTTAAATAAAGGAGGCTATCTGATCTTGGGAGCAACAGAGATTCCACCTGTCAACCCTCCAGATATGGAAAAGAAACTTCTTGGAAAAACTTTGGTTTATTATAAAAAGGAATCTTAAAAAATTCAAAGAAATTCACTAAAAAAAATTTTGGTCTTGACTTATTGGCAAGTTTTTATTAAACTACTGTTTAAACTACCAAATTTCTCTTAAAAGGGGGTAAAAAATGAAGAAAATTCTTTCTTTTTTTATATTTTGTGTTATTTTTCTCTTTGTTCATTCCAGCAAAGCGGAAATCAATACGGAATATCTTGAAAATATTAACGCCCTTTCTGCAGTAGCCATTGATGGGCTGACTGGACAGATTCTTTATGCCAAAAATCCTCATGTAAAGATTCCTCCTGCAAGCACCGTTAAGCTTTTAACTGCTATGATAGTTCTTGACAGGCTTCCCCTTTCTCAAGAAATAAGAATATCAAAAACAGCAGAAGAAACCCCGAGCACCCCCCCTACGCTTTACGAGGGAGAAATTTACACTGTTGAAGATCTTCTTCATTTAATGCTTATCAAATCTTCCAATCAGGCAGCTGTTGCCTTGGCTGAAGCTGTAGCTGGAAGTGAGGAAAACTTTGCGGTTCTCATGAATAAAAAGGCACAGCTTTTAGGTCTTAAAAATTCCCATTTTGTAACAGCCTCAGGCCTTCCTGCCCCCAATCAATACACTACAGCCTATGAATTAGCCCTCTTATTATATGAGGCACTAAAGTATCCTCAAATTAAAGAAATTATTAGCACCCCAGTTAAGGTTATTACTTCAAAAAAAGGAAGAACCATAATTGTCAAAAATACAAATAAACTTCTATTTGAAGATGAGCTGAAGGAGGAAATTCTTGGAGGAAAAACCGGTTATACCAGAGTTTCCAAACATTGTCTGGTTAATGTAGCCAAAGTGAAAAACCGCTTGATTATTACCTCCGTTCTTGGTGCTCCTTATAGAGATGCCCTCTGGGAAGATACTAAAAAGCTTATTAAATTTTCAGAGCTTGCTTTGGAAAATAAAATCTCTCCTGTTGTGATTAATACCGCAGTTAATCTAAACCTACCTGTAAGTCTTACTCCTAAGGCTTATTACAAATCTAAAGCCAAGGTTACAATGAAATCTTCAAAGCTTTATGCCAAAAAGAAATCTTCAAAGACCCTTGCTAAAAAGGCCAACCAAACAAAGGTTGCAAAAAAGCCTCTCAAAAACAAAGTGGTTAAAAAACAGAAAAAATTTCTTACTGCAAGCTCTCCGAGTAGATCTCGCTCTTAAGGTCTAAAGGTTATGCACATTGCTGTTATTGGAACAGGCTATGTAGGCCTTGTTTCTGGAGCAGGTCTTGCTGACTTTGGAATGAAGGTTACCTGCGTGGATATCGATGAAGAGAAAATCAGAAAACTCAAAAAAGGGCAAATTCCCTTTTATGAACCTGGGTTAGAGGATTTAGTCAAAAGAAATCTCAAAGCTGGAAGGCTTGATTTTACCACTGATTTTGCCAAGGCAGTTAGAAATTCCTTAGTAATTTTTATCTGTGTGGGAACGCCCCCTCTTCCTGATGGTTCTGCAGATCTTTCACAAATCAAAGATGTGGCCTTAAAACTTGCTGAAACCATTGATGATTACAAGGTCATTGTTACCAAAAGCACCGTTCCTGTTGGAACAAACCGCTGGATAAAGGAGCTTATTGATAAGAATAAAAAAGTGGATGCCTCAGTAGACATTATTTCAAATCCCGAGTTTTTAAGAGAAGGAAATGCCGTTGATGATTTCATGCATCCAGACAGAGTTATCATTGGAGGGGAAAGCGCCTATGCCATTGCCATCATTAAGGATATTTATCGCCCCCTCTATCTTGCAGAAACTCCCTTCATTATCACCAACCTTGAAACGGCAGAATTAATCAAATATGCTTCCAATGCCTTTCTTGCAACCAAAATTTCTTTTATTAACGAAATCGCCAATTTCTGTGAAAAGGTCGGTGCTGATGTAACCGTTGTTGCCAAGGGAATGGGGCTTGACCCAAGAATTGGTCCCAAATTTCTAAATCCTGGGCCTGGGTTTGGAGGCTCCTGTTTTCCTAAAGATGTCAAAGCCCTTATTCATCAGGGAAGACAGCTTAGTTCTCCCTTTAGGATTCTTGAAGCTGTTCTTGAAGTAAACGAAAAACAAAAACTTAGAGTTATATCAAAGCTTGAAGCCTTCCTTGGGGATTTAAAAAATAAAACCATTGCTGTGCTTGGACTTTCCTTTAAACCCAATACCAGTGATGTAAGGGAAAGCCCTGCCTTAACGGTAATTCCTGTTCTTCTTGAAAAGGGAGCCAAAGTTAAGGCCTATGACCCTGTGGCTATGGAGGAATTCAAAGGGGCTGTAAAAAATTTACCAGTGGAGTATGCTTCTTCTCCTGAGGAGGCCGTAAAGGATGCCCATGCCATGGTCATTCTTACCGAATGGAACGAATTTCGTTTTCTTGACCTTGGGAAAATCAAAAAATTGATGAAAACCCCAGTGCTAATTGATATGAGAAATATTTACGAGCCTGATGTGGTTAAAAAGCTTGGTTTCAGCTACTCAGGAATAGGAAGGTCCTAATCCTCATTCAAAAAGGGATTAAATTTTTTTTCATAGCCAATCGTTGAAGTTAGTTTTGAACCATAATCATGTCCAGGATAAATAACTGTCTCATCTGGAAGAACAAGAAGTTTTTCTTGAATAGACTTCATTAAAACCTTATAGGAACCCCCTGGCAAATCAGCCCTTCCTATTCCTTCAACAAAAAGGGTATCTCCAGTAAAAATTAAACCCTCTTTTTCATTATAAAAACAAACAGAGCCAGGGGAGTGCCCAGGGGTATGAATTACCCTTAAGTAGCACTTTCCAAAGTTTAAAACTGTTCCCTCTTCAAAAACGAGATCAGCCTCAGGATTTTCCGGAAAACCCCAGAGTTTAAAGGTAACAAAATTTTCAGGGTTTCTAAAAAACCTTTCATCATCTCGATGAAGTAAAAAGGGAATTTTAAAGATTTTTCTTAAGTAATCCGCACCAAGAATATGATCGGGATGCCCGTGAGTTCCAAGAATATAAATAGGTTTTACCCCGAGTTTTTCAATTCTTTCCACAATCTTTGGATCACTATCCCCGGGATCAATGATAACTCCTTCACGGGTGTCTTCGTCATAAACAATATAGCAGCACACCTGAAGGGGGCCAACTATTAAGGTTTCAATTTTCATCTCTTTACCCCCTTGCCCTTAAAATTAGCTCTTTCATTTCTCTTACAGCCTCTTTCATTCCCACCATGATGGCCCTTGAGACAATGCTATGGCCGATGCTGAATTCCTCAATCTCTGGAATAGCGGCAACAGGCCCAATATTTTCATAATTCAACCCATGGCCTGCATGCACAATAAAACCAAGCTCTTTTGCAAGATGAGATGCTCTTTCAAGCCTTTCCAATTCCTGAAGCCTCCTTTCCTCCTCTTCTGCATCAGCATACATCCCTGTGTGAAGCTCAACAATTTGAGCCCCGGTTTTTTTGGCAAGCTCAAGGGTCTTTTCATCGGGATTCACAAAAAGGCTCACCTTTATTCCAGCTTTATTTAACTCCTTTACCACCTTTTTCACCTCCTCTACCCTACCCTCAAGCTCCATCCCTCCTTCAGTGGTAACCTCTTCCACCCTCTCTGGAACAAGGGTTACCTGATAGGGCTTGACCTCTTTAGCAAATTTAATTAAGTCTTTATCAATAGCCATCTCAAGAATGAGCTTTGTTTTGATAATCTCCTTTATTATTCGCACATCTCTTTCTTTAATATGTCTTCTATCAAGTCTTAAGTGAACCACAATACCATCTGCCCCTCCAAGTTCTGCTAAAACTGCTGCATGCACGGGATCGGGATAATAAGTCTTTCTTGCCTCTCTCACTGTGGCCACATGATCAACATTCACAGCAAGTTTTGCCGGCATATATTCCCTCCTCTGCAAAAAATTGATTATATCATCCTCTCCATAACCTAAGGCTTTTGCTAATTTTATTTCATTTTTGAGCATAAGCCAGGGGCTATATAGCCCCTTTTCATGGTCATAACCATAAAGATGTAAAAAACCATGAAAAAGAAGCATTAAAAGATATTTCTCTGGATTAAGACCATGGAAAGCGGCCTCTTCGTATGTCTTTTCTATGGAAATAATTATATCCCCAAGATAATCCCTCTCAAAAGAGGGAAAGGCAATAACATTTGTGGGATAGGGTCTTTTCAAAAATTTTGCATTATAAGAAGTTATCACTTGGTTATTGGTAAAAAGCACAGTGAGATTTTTATAACGCCTTCCTAAAACTTGAAAAGCGGCTTTTATGAGGCTTTTAAGCCTTTTTTCTTTTTCTGTAGGAAAAGGTTCAATCTCCAAATATTGAAAATAGATTGCCATTATTTCTCCAAAACCTTTTTGGCAAAGATCAAATAGCCTGTGTGGGCAATCATCTGGTCCTCTGGACGCAGGCGTTCGGGATTAGCCTTATAGTTGCGCAGAAGAATCTCTGAAACCTCAATATCTGCAAAGGGATATTCTGAAAAAACCTTTAAAACTAACGAAACCTGATTGGTTGTGGGAACAAGAATTCCAAGTGGATGCCCCCCTTTAAGAGAGCGATAGGCTGCTGGAATTAGCCTCCAGGGCTCCTTTACATCAAGAAAAAGGGCATCAACCTCCTCTTCCTCAAAGGCCTCAACCACCTCCTTATGTTTAAAAATTACCCTCTCTTCAAGATTTAAACGCCTTAAATTTTCTTTTGCAATCTCAATAAATCTTTCCTCCCTCTCGTAAGAAATAACCTTTCCTTCTTTTCCCGCAAAAAAGGCAAGGGCAGTTGTTAAAGCCCCTGATCCACATCCACATTCAATAATTGTCATTCCCTCTGAAACACCAAGTTTAATCAAGATGTAACCTATATCTTTTGGATAGATAATCTGGGTTTCTCTTTTGAGTTTCATGAGAAAATCAAAAAGAGTGGGTTTTAAGAGGAAAAATTTTTCTCCCTTAGAGGAGACGATGCTTTCCCCGTATTCTTTGCCTTCCAGTTGAGAAAGCTCGATGGCCCCTTTATGGGTGTGAAAAAGCCCCTCTCTTAGGCTTACCAGATACTTTTTGCCCTCACAAAAGAGAATGACATAATCTCCCTTTTTAAGAGGCATTGAAATCTATTCCTTTAAAAAGCTTTTAAAGGCCCGATAGGTCATATATAGGTCTGCCTTGTGAACCACTTCAAAGGGCGAATGCATGGAAAGTAGAGGTGGCCCTATATCCACAATATCCATTCCATAGGAGGCAAAATATTTGGATACCGTTCCACCACCTCCTTCATCCACTTTCCCCATAGAGGCAACCTGATAGATAACTCCGTTCTTTTCAAAGAGATTTCTCAAATAACTTACATATTCAGCATGGGCCTCGTTTGCAAGATATTTTCCTCCATGTCCTGTATAACGGCTTATCACCACTCCGTAACCTACTCTGGCATCGTTTAATTCATCGTGAACCTCTAGATAATTGGGATCAATACCAGCTGTAACATCTGCTGAAAGGGCCTTGGTTTTGCTCATAATCTCAAAAAAATTGTCCGGAGTAGGGGAAAGACTAAATTTTTTCATAAGGTTATAGATCAAACTCTCAAAAATTCGACTTTTGGCACTGGTATTACCCTCTGAGCCAATTTCTTCTCTATCCATAAACAAAACCAAAACTGTGTATAGAGGTTTTTCTATGTCAAGAAGGGCTCTAAAACTGGTATAGGCACAGATCCTATCGTCTTGTCCATACCCTCCAATAAAGGCTGAATCAAAACCTACAAACCTTGCCCTTCCTGCAGGCACAGCAAAAATTTCAGCTGAAGAAAAGTCTTCCTCAGTAATTCCATATTTTTCCTCAAGTAACTTGAGGATTCTTTTTTTAATTCTTTCCTTCTCTTCTTTTTTTCCCTTTTTTTCTTTTTCCAGAGGTATTCCTCCAGCTAAGATATTAAGATTTTCTGCAGGAATAGCCTCAGAAAGCTTTTTTTCCTCCTGTTTTTTCCGTGCAAGGTGAGGAAGAAGATCGCATATGGTAAAAAGAGGTTCCTCTTCTTTTTCTCCAAGAACGATTTTTACAAGAGACCCATCCTTTTTTACTACCACTCCGTGCAAAGAAAGGGGCATGGCCACCCAGTGATATTTCTTAATCCCACCATAGTAATGGGTCTTCAAAAAAACAAGGTCCATCTTTTCAAAAAGAGGATGAAGCTTTAGGTCAAGCCTTGGTGTGTCAATGTGGCTTACAATTATCTTTAAACCTTCAGAAAGAGGCCTTTGTCCCCTTCTCCAGCAGGCAAGGAATTTGTTTCTAAAAGTAAAAAATCCCTTCTCAGAATCCTCCTCTTTAAAGCCTGAAGCCATAAGTTTTTCTCTAAAATATTCAACACTCTCTCTTTCTGTCTTAACTTCAGAAAGGAAATTCACATACTCTTTTGAAAATTCCTCAAGCTCTCTTTTCTCATTTTCCTTCAACCTATCAAAGACATGTTCCATAATTTAACCCCCCTTAGAAACTCTTTGTAAAGATAAATTAAATTTTACTGCAAAAGCAAGAAATTCCAAAGCTTAATTTTTTATCAATTCTTACTTTTCTTGAAAATCTGAAAGGTTTTCTTATTTTTTGAATAACATTTCAACAATACTTCATCATTAAGAGGGGGGTAAATCATGAGGATTGCTCAGGTTTCTCCCCTATATGAAAGTGTTCCTCCCAAACTTTACGGTGGCACAGAAAGAGTAGTTTCTTATCTTACTGAAGAACTTGTCAAAATGGGGCATGAGGTAATCCTTTTTGCAAGTGGAGATTCCGAAACGAGTGCAAAACTCATCCCTATTTGTCCAAGGGCTTTGCGTCTTGATAAATCCTGCAGAGATTCTTTAGTCTGGCATTTATATATGCTTGAAGAGGTGATAAAAAGGGCAAAGCTTTTTGATATTGTACACTTTCACATTGAATATCTACATTTGCCCCTGGCAAGCAGAATGAATTTTCCCTTTCTAACCACCCTTCATGGAAGACTTGATCTTCCTGAATATATTCCCTTTTTTGAAAAATTTAGGGCCTATCCCTTTGTATCCATCTCCTACTCTCAAAGAAAACCCCTTCCCTTTCTCAATTATAAGGCAACCATTTATCACGGCCTTCCTGAAAATCTTTATAAATTTTATCCTTCAAAGGGAGAATATCTGGCTTTCTTAGGAAGGATTTCCCCTGAAAAGAGGCCTGACAGGGCTATTGAAATTGCGGAAAAATTTGGTATGAGACTTTTTATTGCTGCTAAAGTGGACAAGGCAGACGAAGTATATTTTAAGGAAATAATTAAACCCCTTTTGAAAAGCCCCTGGGTTGAGTATATAGGTGAAATTAACGATAAAGAGAAAAATGAGTTTCTCGGAAAGGCCTATGCCCTTCTCTTTCCCATTGATTGGCCAGAACCCTTTGGGCTTGTTATGATTGAGTCCATGGCTTGTGGAACCCCAGTGGTAGCCTGGAATTGTGGTTCTGTGCCTGAAATAATTGAACATGGTAAAACGGGCTTCATAGTGGAAAGCATAGAGGAGGCCTTAGAGGCCCTTGATAAAGTTAAAGATCTTGATAGAGCATATTGCAGAAAAGTTTTTGAGAGGAGGTTTACCGCAAGAAGAATGGCTGAGGAATATTTAAAGCTTTATCAAGAACTGAGTAAAGAGACCTTTCTTCTCAAGGCAGCCTAAAAGTCCTCTTCTATGGAAAGAAATAGCTTTTTTATTGAAACTTTTACTCTTAAGCATCAGGACTGTTTTGCCATATTTAATGCCTTTGGAAATATAGATGTAGAGCTCAATCCGGAAGAGGGTCTCTATTATAAGGGAACTCGTTTTCTTTCTAAATTTAAATTTAAAATTTTTGAGGAATGTCCCATATTGTTG
>CAZQQV010000017.1:0-27455 GCA_964595655.1 uncultured Caldimicrobium sp. | reverse complement strand
GATGGAACTGGATTCAGGTATCACAATTGATTCAATCTATATTGGCTTGTTTTTTTTAATTTTTCTTTTAAGTTAAAAAACAAAATAGGTTTTAAAAAATTGAAAAGGGGAAAGGTTATGAAGCTTTCTATAATTGGGGCTGGTGCTGTTGGAACGAGTTGTGCCCATTGGGCCCTGGTTAAAAAGGTTGCTGAAGAGATTGTGCTTTTTGACATTGTGCCAGGGCTTGCTCAGGGTAAAGCCCTAGATATTGCTCAAAGCGCCCCACTTTATGGTTTTTCAGGAAAAATCTACGGAACAGAAGATTTTTCCTATCTTAAAGACAGTCAAGTGGTGATTATTACTGCTGGGAAACCAAGAACACCAGGAATGTCAAGAGAAGATCTCCTCAACATTAATGCCGAAATTGTTAAGTCTTGCGCAGAAAAAATTAAAACCTATGCTCCAGAAAGCATAGTTATTGTGGTTTCTAATCCACTTGATGCCATGGTTTATGTGGCATATAAAGTGACAGGTTTTCCCAGAGAACGAGTTATTGGAATGGCAGGGGTTCTTGATTCTGCAAGATACCGCTATTTTATAGCAGAGGCCCTTTCTGTTTCTCCAAGGGATGTTCAAGCCCTGGTTATGGGAATACATGGAGATCTTATGATCCCCCTTGTTAGATATGCCAATGTGAGCGGAATTCCCATAACAGAGCTTCTTCCCCAGGAAAAGATTGATGAAATAGTTAGGCGCACCAAATTTGGCGGAGGTGAAATTGTAAGCCTTTTAAAAACAGGGAGTGCCTTTACCACCCCTGGGCTTTCTGCCATTGAGATGGCTGAAAGCATTCTTAGAGATGAAAAAAGGGTGCTTACCTGCTCGGTCCTCCTTGAAGGAGAATATGGCATAAATGGAGTCTTCCTTGGTGTTCCTGTAATTCTCGGAAAAAGGGGGGTAGAAAAAATTCTTGAAATAAAATTAACCCAAGAGGAAAAGGAGCAACTCAAAAAATGCGAGGAATCATGTAGGGCTCTCATTGAAAGTCTTCCCTCACTATAAACTCAATCTTTATCACAGCAAATACAAAAATCTTTAAACAGACTATAACCTGCAACTTTTGTACTCAAGCCTTCCCTTTAAATTCCAAAAAAATCTGTTATAATTTAAGTTTAGGTGAAGGAGGATGTTTAACATTGGAGATGTTGTAGTTTATCCTGGTTGCGGTCTTGGAAAAATCACTTCCATTGAAGAAAAGGAAATAGAAGGAAAATCCTTTAAAGTTTTTATTTTCAAACCCTTTCACAGCGAAACAGAAATTTTTATCCCCCTTGACTCTCTGAGTAAGATAGGTGTAAGACCAGTTATTTCTCTTGAAGAGGCTTCCAAGGTTTATGCCTGCCTTTCTAAAAAAGAGGTGGTTATCAGCAATGAAAACTGGAACAAAAGATACAAGGAATACACAGAAAAATTGAAAACAGGTGACATTTTTGTATTGGCTGAACTTTTAAGGGAGCTCTTTGAGGTTTCAAAGAAAAAGCCCCTTTCCTTTGGAGAAAAAAAGATTTTTGAAAAGGCAAAGGAACACTTAGTTCTTGAACTCTCCATCTGTGAAAAATTATCTCCTGAAGAAATAGAAAAAAAGATTATGGCAACCCTTAATTCTTCATAGGGGTAAGTTAAGTCCTTGAAGAAGTATTATTTTCAAATTCTCTTGATATTTCTGAGTAGTTTTATCGGTGGTGGAATCTTTTATTACTTTTATTATGACCAAAAGGGCTTGCCTTTAGTAATTACTGGGGCTCTCCTTGGAGCAGGGCTTTCTTTTATCACCATTTATCTTGAAGAAAAAATAAGAAAAATTCCTTTACTAAAAATTCTTGGAGGATCCCTTGGGCTTATTCTTGGGCTTGGGCTTGCCAAACTGATTTCTTCCTTTTTTGAGATATTCACAAGTGGGGTGTGGCAGGTATTTCTATATGTTATGAGTGCCCTTGGGCTTGGTTATCTTGGAATTATGCTTGGTGGTAAAAAGGTGGAAGAATTAAAGATTGGTGAATTCTTTGAGAAGATCATTGAAAAACTATCTGGAAAAATTTCCTCACCCGTTTCTCCTATCTCCAAAAAATTTTCAAGGAAGGGATTCCCCAAGGTGCTTGATACCAGTGCCATCATCGATGGAAGAATTGTTGAGCTTGCCAAAACTGGCTGGCTTGAGGGCCCGCTATTGCTTCCAAGGATTGTTCTTGAAGAAATTCAGCTTCTTTCTGACTCAACAGATCCTCTTAAAAGATCCAAAGGAAGACGAGCCCTTGAACTTCTAAATGAATTAAAGGAAGTTTTTCACGGAGAGCTTAAAATCATTGAACTTAATTATAAAAACCTTCCAACAGATGAAAAACTTATCAAAATCTGCAGTGAACTTTCTGCCAAACTCATAACTACAGATTATAATCTCAATAAACTTTCCAAACTCTACGGGGTTGAGGTTTTAAACATCAATGAACTCTTTCTTGCCTTGAGACCAAGTGTAAGACCAGGAGATCTTCTCACCATTCAAATAGTCAAAGAGGGAAAGGAGAGGGACCAGGGGGTTGGCTATCTTGAAGACGGAACCATGGTTGTTGTTGAAAATGCCAAGCATCTTATTGGAAAAAACTTGGAAGTGGTAGTGAGTCACCTAATACACTCTCCCACAGGTAGAATTGTTTTTGCCCAGCTTAGGAACATAAAATCCTTTAATGCCTAAAATCCACTTTTTACCTGAAGAAATCCGCTCTAAAATCGCAGCAGGAGAGGTCATTGAGCGCCCAGCCTCTGTAATAAAGGAACTCTTAGAAAATGCCTTTGATGCCAAAGCGGATTTCATAAAGCTTGAATTTGAAAAGGGAGGCCTAAAAAGGATCTCTGTCTATGACAATGGAATAGGAATGGCCCCAGAGGATTTAAAGCTCTGCTATAAATCCTTTGCCACAAGTAAAATCAAAGAGCTCTCCGATATCTTTGCCATAACCACCTATGGATTTAGAGGAGAAGCCCTTGCAAGCATTGCCCAAGTTTCCCGCCTCAAGATAGTTAGTGTTGAAAGGGGATCGAACTTAGCCTTTGAAATTGAGGTTGAATTTGGAAAAGAAAAGGCCTTTTCTCCAGCAAGACTTAAAGAAGGCACCCTCGTTGAAGTAAGAGATCTCTTTGAAAATCTTCCAGCAAGAAAGGCCTTTTTAAAGAGTATAAAAACCGAGTCTGCCAAAAATACAGAAATTTTTAAAGCCCTTCTCCTTTCTCATCCAGAAATTAAAGCTCAACTTCTTGTTGATGAAAGGGAACTCATAAACTGGAAGGGAGGCCCTTTGAAGGAGCTTTTTTCCTATCTCTTTGAAATCCCAGAAGAATATTTAAAAGAAAGCCGTTTTGAAAGTCCTCCTTATAAAATAGAACTTCTCCTTACAGATACCAAAAAAACCTTTTCTCACGGAAGGTTTCTCTTACTCTTTGTGAACAATCGCTTCATTAAGGACGAAAAAATCTTAAAATTTGTTTATCACCTGTTGAAGAGATTTTTCGGAAACCTCGGGTTTCCTGCAGGTGTAATTAAAATAGAAGCTCCTGCCCAGCTTGTAGATTTCAATGTTCACCCAGCTAAATGGGAAATCCGTTTCAAAAGAGAAAAGGAGGTCTTTTCTTCCCTTGAAGAAGCTTTAAAAAATCACTTTCTTTCAAAAAAAATTTACCTTTCTCAAAGAGATGATAGTAATGGTCTTTCCTTAAAAATTAAAGAGGATATACCTTTAACCTACAGGCCCTCACCAAGGAAAACCGCTGAGCTTCACGAGAGGGCCCCTCTTTTTGAAGAGGGAGCAACTAAAGAATTTAAAATCCTTGGGTCCTTTAAAGAGACCTATATTCTTATTGAAAAGGGAGAAAGCCTTTTTATCGTTGATCAGCATGCCCTTTCTGAGCGCATTCACTACGAACTTCTTAAAAAGCGCGAATTTATCGCCTTTCCGCAAAAACTTCTTCTTCCCTTTCTTGTCAAACTTACCCCGGATATGCTTGAAAATATAGAAGAAAAATTAGAAATTTTATCAAAACTTGGTTTTGACCTTGAACTTGTCTCACAAGATGAAATTCTTGTCAAAGGGGCTCCTCCTGACTTTCTTGAATTTGCAGAAGAACTTCTTGAGAGTCTTTTACAACTTCCAGAGTTTGATCTTTCCTTGGCAAGAGAAAAACTTTTAAAGGATCTTGCCTGCAAAAAGGCAAGAAAAAAAGGTGATTCTTTAACCCAGGAAGAAAAAAGCTATCTTATTGAAATGATGTTTAAATATAATCTTGAAACCTGCCCACATGGAAGGCCTCTCTATATTAAAATTGACCTCTCTGAAGTGGAAAAGAAGCTTAAGAGAAAGCTATGAAGGAGAACCCTAAGGTTGTTGCTATCTGTGGCCCAACAGGGGCAGGAAAAACCAAGGTTTCCATTGAAATTGCTAAAGCCTTTAAAGGGGAAATTATTAATTTTGACTCCCAGCAGATTTACAGAGAGCTTGTTATTGGAACAGCAAAGCCCCTTCTTGAGGAAAGGCAAAACATTCCTCACCATCTCTTTGATGCGATAAGCATTTTTGAAGAAATGAATGCAGGAAAATTCATTGAGCTTGCTGATAGGTGTGTTAAAGAAATTTCTGAAAGGGGAAGGCTTCCTATCCTTGTTGGAGGAACAGGGCTTTATCTTAGAGCCTTTGAATATGGTCTTTTTAAAGTTTCTTCAAACCCAGAAATAAGAAAAGTGCTCAAAGAGCGGGCCTCAAGAGAGCCAGCCTCCCTTTATGAAGAACTTCAGAGACTTGATCCAGATTATGCAAGTAAAATTCATCCCCATGATCTTGTAAGGATTATTCGGGCTCTTGAGGTGATTTACACCACAGGTAAAACCTTTTCAGAATTCCAAAGGGAAACCCCCTTTTTCCAAAAAAAACGCTATCCCCTCCTAAAAATAGGGATTTTTCTTCCAAGAAAAGAACTTTATGCTAAAATCAATGAGCGAGTTATCCACATGATTGAGGCAGGCTGGCTTGAAGAGGTAAAGACCCTCTATGAAAAATACGAGGAAAAGGTCTTTGAAAAAATCAAGGCTATAGGTTATAAAGAACTTTTAAAGGTCGTCAAAGGAGAGCTCTCTCTGGATGAGGCTATAAAAATTATACAAAAAGAAACAAGACACTATGCTAAAAGGCAATTTACTTGGTTTAAAAAGGAAAAGGATATTGAGTGGTTTAAACCAGAGGAACTCCCTTTAATTTTTAAGAGGGTTGAAGGTTTTCTTAAAGGAGATTAATCATGGAGAGCATGACTGGTTTTGGAAGGTCTATATATCAAAATGAAGACTTTCAGATCATAGTGCAGGCCAAATCGGTAAACCATCGTTTTTTGGAGATAACCCTTAGACTTCCAAAGAGATATTCCTCTTTGGAAGATCGCATAAGAAAGAGGGTAGCTGAGCTTTTTCAAAGGGGAAAAATTGAGGTTAACATAAGAATTCTTGGTTTAGCCAGGGAAAAAAGGGAAATTTTCTTTGATTTTGAGCTTGCCAAAAAATTAAAGGAAAATCTTTTAAATTTAAAGGAAACCTTATTTCTTCCTGGTGAAATAACCCTTTCAGATATTCTCACCTTTAGAGAAATAACCTTTTTTGAGGAAAAAGAGGAGGATCTTGAACTTCTCTGGAAAGAAGTTGAGCCTGCACTTGAGGCCTCTTTGAGAGATCTAAAAGAAGAAAGGCTTCGAGAAGGCGCCCTTTTAAAAGAGAAAATTAGAGCCTTCCTTTTACAATTAAATGACCTAACCCAACGGATTGAAGAAAAAAAAGAGGAAGTAAGAAGGGAAAATATTCAAAAGATGAGGGAGAGGGTTAAAACCATCCTTAAGGAGCTTGAGGTTGACCTTGATGAAGGAAGGCTTTATCAGGAGATGGCCTTTCTTCTTGATAGACTAGATATTACCGAGGAAATTGATCGCCTACGGGTACATATTGAAAGTGCTCTAAAGGTAATTGAAGAGCCTGCCTGCGGAAAGAAGTTAGATTTTCTCTGCCAGGAAATGCATCGGGAGATTACCACCCTCTCTAATAAGGCCCAATCTGCAGAGATTTCTCTTCTTGCTGTATCAGCCAAAGACCTTGTGGAAAAAATTAGAGAACAGGTGCAAAATGTGGTTTAAAGGGTTTGAAAGATGCTAAAGAAATTGAGATATTATGGAGAGCTTATAAAATTTGAGCATACCATTTTTGCCCTTCCCTTTGCCCTGGCAAGTGTGGTAATTTTAATGAAAAAAATTCCCTCAATAACGGAGATTTTGCTTATAGTTGTTGCTTTAGTTTTTGCAAGAACCCTGGGGATGGCCTTTAATAGATTCCTTGACAAAAAATTTGATGCTGAAAACCCTCGAACCATGAGCTGGCCCCATGTGAGCGGGCTTGTGAAGGACTGGGAAATAAAACTTATCATTGGATCTTCTGCCCTTGGCTTTATAATTACCTGCGCCTTTATCAACAGACTTGCCCTTTACTTAAGCCCTCTTGTCATAGCTCTTTTATTTATTTATCCCCTTGCTAAAAGATTTACCTATTATCCTCATCTAATCCTTGGACTTGTATATTTTTTAATCCCCGTTGCGGTTGATGTGGCTCTAAATGAAAATATTTCTAAAGAGGCCCTCTTTCTTGGAATAGCAATGGCCTTTTGGGTCTCTGGGTTTGACATACTTTATAGCCTTCAGGACTATGAATTTGATTTGAGAATGGGCCTTAAATCTATACCTGTTCGCTTTGGGATTGGTTGGGCCTTAAAAATTGCAAGGCTTTTTCACTTTATCACCCTGGTTGCCCTTTTGAGTCTTGGTTTTCTATCAAAGGGGCTTGGCTTGATTTATTTCTTTGGGCTTTTCCTGATAACCCTCTTTCTTATTTACGAACACAGCCTCATAAGCGAGAAAGACCTTTCCAAAATTAATAAGGCCTTTTTCACAATTAACGGCTTTATAAGCATAATCTTTTTTATCATTGTATTGCTTGATAAAGTGTTTTTTTGATGGAGAAGAACCCCTTAAAGATTTTTGCCTTTATTAATCAAAAAGGAGGGGTTGGAAAAACTACCCTTGCAGTTAATCTTGCAAGAGCCCTGACTCTCAAAGGGAAAAGGGTTCTTTTAGTTGACTTTGATCCTCAAGCTAATGCAAGCTCTGGCCTTGGAGTAAGGGTTAATAAAAAAGAAAGTATTTATCAGGCTATCATTGAAGGTAAAGCTGAGCCTTATTTAAAGGAACCTCTTCAGGGCTTATATCTTCTTCCTTCATCCATTGATCTCGTTGGTCTTGAGCTTGAGCTTTCTGACCTTGAAAGAAGGGAATATGTTTTGCGAGATTTCCTTGAGGAAACCACCCTCAATGGTAAAAATCTCCTTTCATATTTTGACTTTATTTTTATTGACTCTCCTCCCTCTTTAAGTTTGATAACCGTTAATATTCTTTGTGCATCTCAGGGGGTGGTGATTCCCCTTCAATGCGAATATTATGCCCTTGAGGGGTTATCTCTTCTTGTTAAAACGGTAAGAGGCATTAAAGAGGCCTTTAACCCGGAGCTAAGACTCTTTGGCATGGTTTTAATGATGTATGATCCGAGAAACAGGCTCACCCACGAAGTTGCAGAAGAGGTTAAAAAGCACTTTAAATGGATTCTTTTTGAAACAGTTATTCCAAGAAGCGTAAAAATAAGTGAGGCCCAGAGTTTTGGAAAACCTATTCTTGATTATGAACCCAATCACAAAGTAAGTGAAGCTTTCAAGAGACTTGCTGAAGAATTTTTAGGGCGTTTATAATATTTCCTGTATGTTATGTCCAAACTGAGTTTGGTAAGACGCATCAGAACAACCCAAAAATCACAAGGAAGGATGGATGCGAAAGAGAAATCTTTTGTCAGGGAAAGATTATCTGGAAAACGGCTTTTCCACAAGAGGGATAACCCCTCTCTTGAAGAAATTAAAACCTTAAGGTTAGAAAGAACAGGGTATTAAAAGGTTAGAGACAATTTGAGAGGTGATTTGGGACCTTGATAAATTTTCAAAGTGATGTATCTTTGAAAGTTGAGGGTATGGGCGGTTAGCTCAGGGGTAGAGCGCCATCCTCACACGGTGGATGTCGGAGGTTCGAATCCTCCACCGCCCATTTCTCTCCTTGCTCCTAAGAAAACTCTTAGGGGCCAAAAGACCAAAAGGAGGGATTAGCCATGTTCGAACTTCCAAAGGTTGAACGAATTCGCAAATGGGAAACCCTCTTCATCATTCATCCCGAAAGGGTGGATGAAAAAGAGGCAGTGCTTGAAAAGTTTCGTCAAATTGTTCAAAGTAAAGCAGGAGATGTGCTGAAAATTGATGAATGGGGAATGAGAAAGCTTGCCTATCCCATTCAAAAGAAAAAACAGGGCTATTATGTCTTTGCCGAGTTTTACGGAAGGGCAGATCTTCCTCAGGAACTTGAAAACTTCTTTCGCATTGATGAAAGAGTCATAAGATACATTATTGTTAAACTTGAAGATAGATATAACCCTGAAAAGGAAGAAAAAACTTCAAATTAAAGAGGAGGTAAATCACCATGGAGAATAATGTCACTGTTAAGAAAAGGTTTTTCCCAAGAAAAAAGGTTTGCAGATTTTGTGCTGATCCCAGTCTGGTGATTGACTATAAAAATCCTGAATTGTTAAAGGCCTTTCTCAATGAAAAGGGAATGATTATTCATAGAAGGCAAACTGGGAATTGTGCCTTTCATCAGAGACGGTTAACCACCGCTATAAAGCGGGCAAGGATTATGGCCCTTCTTCCCTTTGTTGCAGATGTGGAAATTGAAGAATAGGGAGGTAAACCATGCAGGTAATTCTTAAAAAGGATATTCCCAAACTTGGAAAAGCTGGAGATGTGGTAAATGTAAAAGATGGCTTTGCCAGGAATTATCTCCTACCTAAGGGTCTTGCCATACTTGCCAATCAGAAAACCTTAAAGGCCTTGGAAAGAGAAAGAAAAATTATTCTTGCCAAGGCTGAAAAAGAGAGAAAAAAGGCTCAAAGCCTAGCAGAAAAACTCCAGGGTCTTACTCTTACCATTTATCGTAGAGCAATAGAAGGGGGAAGGCTTTACGGATCCGTTTCCGCAGTGGATATTGTAAAAGCCCTTGAAGAAAAGGGAATTGAAATTGACAAAAGTCAGGTTCTTCTTGAAGAACCCATTAAATCTGTGGGTATATACGAAGTTAACATAAGAGTGACCTCGGATTTAGTTGTTCCCATAAAAATAGAAGTTATAGAGGAAAAATAACTTTAAATGACTGAGGGAAAAAAACGAGGGAAAAGAAGGGCTCAAGAAGTTGAGCTTACTTCCCTTCCTTCAGAGTTCTTACCTCCTCAGGATCTTCAGGCAGAAAAATTCTGTTTAGCAAGTATCCTTATTGATTCCTCATCCATTATTAAAGTTCTTGATTTTTTAAGGCCAGAGGATTTTTATTTGCCAGCTCATAGGGTCATATATCAGGCCTTTATTAATCTTTTTGAGAAGGATGAGCCCATTGATATTGTTACCACCTACTCGGAACTTGAAAAAATGGGAGAGCTTGAAAGAGCAGGTGGAGCAGCCTATCTTTCAGAGTTGGCAAGCCTTCTTCCCACATCTGCCCATCTTGTTCATTATGCCAAAATTGTTAAAGAAAAAAGCATTCTTAGAGAAATTATAAGACTCTGTCAGGAATTAATTTATCGTTGCTATTATTCTATGGAAGACTCTCAGGAGCTCTTGAGTTATGCAGAAAAGGCCCTTTTTGATCTTGCCTATTATGGGAAAAAGGAAACCTTTTCTCCTGTAAAAGAAGTTATCAAAGAAACCATAAAGCATCTTGAGATTCTTTATCAGAAGGGAGATCTGATTACAGGAATTCCTACTGGTTTTTTTGAGCTTGACAGACTTACAGCAGGGCTCCAAAGGGGTGATCTTATTATTCTTGCAGCCCGTCCGGGTATGGGAAAAACCGCTCTTGCCCTTGATATAGTAAGAAATGCCTGCAAACAAACCGGGCTTGGTGCAGCTATTTTTTCCTTAGAGATGAGCAAAGAGCAATTGGTCTCGCGAATGCTTTGTGCTGAGGGAAAAGTGAATTTTCAAAAATTCAGAACAGGAACCCTTGAGGCCCAGGATTGGCAAAGGGTTATTCAGGCTGCAAGTGTGCTTAGTGAACTCCCTATTTATATTGATGATACCTCAGGAATAAATATCCTTGAGGTTAAAGCTAAGGCAAGAAAGGTTATGAAGGAAATTCCCCTTGGTCTCATTGTAGTTGACTATCTTCAGCTAATGAGAAGCCTTGAAAGAAAAGAAAGAAGGGAACAGGAAATTTCAGAAATTTCTGCAGGTCTTAAGGCCCTTGCCAAGGAATTAAATATTCCTGTTCTTGCCCTCTCCCAGTTAAACCGCAGGGTTGAGGAACGCCCTGATAAAAGGCCTCAGCTTGCAGATTTAAGAGAATCAGGAGCCCTTGAACAGGATGCCGATGTAATCTTGTTTATTTATCGAGATGAGGTTTATAACAAAGAAAGCCCAGAAAAGGGAATTGCAGAGATTATTATTGGAAAACAGAGAAACGGCCCTGCAGGAGTTACAGTGAAACTTGCTTATCTCTCTCAATTTACTTCCTTTGCAAACTTAGAAAGAATTTAAGAAAACCTAAAGGGAGTGTGACCCCGTGTCTGAAAGGCGAAAAAGTACTCTCAATGAACTTTGTGAGATCTTAGCTGAAACAATTAAAGAGGTTCTTTTTACCAACACCGGCTCTAAAATTAAAGTTGCTCCAACCTTACAAAAAATTAACTTTGTCGGCCTAAAACCAGATCTTGCTGCCTTTTTAGAATTCAATGGAGACTATAATGGACTTTTTTGCATGAATTTCTCAAAGGAAGCTGCTTATGAACTGTACAGCAAGGCTATGAAGTATTTAGGAGTTGGGGACGAAGAAATTTCTAAGGATCCGCTTTCTCAAGAGGTAATTCAATTTGTAGGTGAAATGGTGAACCAAATTATGGGAAATTTTCGCAAAAAGGTGGAACAAAAATATGGACTTTCAGCGAGAAACAATCAGCCCATGGCAATTCCGATTTTTCATACTATTGTAATGTACATTGAAACCTCCTTGAATAATGCCCAGGCGAGAAAAATTAGCCTGCGCACCGAATCTGGTCATCCCTTTTATGCAGAGCTCTCCTTAGAGCAAACTGAATTTATTCCTTTCAAAAGCCTTGAAGAAGAAAAAGAAGCCTCTGTGGAAGATCTTCTCAGAGAATTCTTTTAATCAGTTTTTTACCACAAGTACTGGTTTATCTCCGAGAGATATTACCTTTTCTGTAACACTACCCATAAGAACCCTTTTTAAACCTGTCTTTCCATAGGATCCCATAGCAATTACCCCTACTTCTTTATCCTCAGCCAGGGCAAGTATTTTCTCAGCAGGATCTCCAGCTTCAACATAGGCCTCACACTTAATTCCCTGAGAAGAGGCTTTATCCACCATTTCTTGGAGATATTTTTTAAATTTTTCAGCGGCCCTTTCATATAACTGGGGAGCTTCAGCTATAGCCTCAACAGGCAAATCTATAACCGAAAGCAAATAAATCTCGCCATTATATAATTTGCTTAGCTCTAAGGCCTTAAAAAAGGCTCTTTCCGCATAGGAAGACTGATCCATCGGGACAAGGATTTTCTTCCAGTTCACAGAGCCTCTAAAGGGAATGATAAGCACATCTACAGGGCTATAACCTATTACTCTTGCTGCAGTGCTTCCAAGAAGAAGCCTCTTCAAACCGCTTCCTGTTCTCCCCATAATAACAAGATCACAATTTTCCACATAAATAAGATCAACAATTTTTTCATAAGGTTCTCCTTCCTCAAGAATGAATTTAGATAAAACCCTCTCTTTTTGCAACAAATCTTTGGCTCTTTCTAAAAGATTTTGATAAGGCTTTATCATCTTTTCATAAACATCATTCAGAATCAATCCTAAGTCCCCTGTGTATTGAGGAGCAACAGTAACTATAACAGCCCAGGTATCTTTGTTTTTAATTATGGTTAAAGCCTCCTTTAAAGCATGCCAGGATTCCTCAGAATTATCGATGGCAACCATTATCTTCTTATAAAGTCCCATCTTGGCCTCCAGATACAAAGGATTTTATAATTTTAAGTTTTAATTTTATCAAAAAAATAAAAAGGGGGAAGACCCCCTTGAACCATTTCAAGCAGTTCCTTATTTGGTTTTAACTGAAGAAGGTGAGGCCTCAAGAGCTCTAAGACTTTTTTCTTCGTAAATACCTTTTATTAGATTTTTAAGAATAATAAAGGAGGCAACAAGGAGAGCCAAGAAATTAACGGTAAAGCTTGCACTTTTAAGTAATGTTATAACTCCCTGATCGAGAGGTGAAATCCAGCCGAGCTGGCTCAGATAAACAGGAACCATGAGGGATCTACTGACAAGAATGATGAGCATAATGAGTCCCATAACCAACTTAATCATATAACCTTTAACATAGGTTGTTCCAATGGCTCCAAGTTGAACCCCAAAAAGAGAGCCAAGAAGAATGAGCATGGCAAGCCTTATATCTACATAACCGCTCCAGGCGTATTTAAAAGTTCCAATTGCCCCCATAACAAAAGCAATTACAAGCTCTGTTCCTGAAGCAATAAGGCTTGGAACCCCAAGGATATACATCATGGAGGGAACCCCGATAAATCCACCCACAGCTATAGTTGCAGCAAGAAATCCTGTGGCAAATCCTAGGGGAATCGTAAAAAGAAAAGAAACCCTCTGATTTATGCTTTTAAAATAAACCATGGTTCCTGGAATGTGTATTTTGTAGAGAAGCTGGGCAATTCTTGTGGGTTTTTCCTCTTCACTGGAAACTCCCTTACCTTCTTTTTCAAGGGACATGGCTTTAAAGGCATCCCTTAAAACATAAAGCCCTACCGTTGAAAGCACTATGATAAAGGCAATACTTACATAAAGGTTTGAACCTGCATTTCCGAGAGTTTTCTTAATATATTCTTGCACATGGGCTCCGAAAAGAACTCCAGCCTCAGCTGAAAGCCCCATAATAATTCCCAGTTTCACATCTACATGACCAAATTTAGCTCTCTTTATGGCACCAACTAAGGCCTTGGGAAACTTGTGACACATGTTGGAGGCAACTGCTACAATTCCTGGGACTCCCATACTCATCATAGAAGGTGTCAGAACAAAGGCTCCTCCTGATCCAATAAATCCACTAACCATTCCTCCAACAAAACCAACAAATACAAGATACAGAATGTGCCAAAGCTGTAAATCAATCATCTGAACGGCATGCTGAATGGCTTCCTGCATGGCTACTTCACCTCCCTTCTTTTTTTGGCTTCAATACCAAGGACTTTCCAAAAGAGATCTGTGGTATTTCCGTGCACATAAGAAAAAATAAAAGCAGTTATAATGGGTAAAAAGGCATAAAATCTCCCTCTGGTAAAGTAATTATTAATTAAGTCTTCATAGGCAAAAAGAAGATAATAGAGTAAAAAAGAAAGTATTGCAAAAATTAAAAACTTCCCTACCGGTTTCTTTTTAGTTCTTGCTACCATCTCTTTACCCCTCCTTTACCATTTTTTTAATGAGCACTTTTTTCCTTTACCAAAATCAATGGAAAGCCCAGTTTTTCCCAAAGGCTTTTTATCAACCTTTCATCTTCCTTTTCTGTCTTAGCATATGAAGGTTTTACAATCAGAAAGTCAACCCCTTCATTACGGGAAATATATTCGGCAAGAACCTTATCTATCTTTTCTTGTTCCTCAACCTGAGTTACCTTTAAAAGCAAACCTTCACTTTTTAAATGCTCCAACAATTCCCCTAAGAATTGACTTTGGGCCAACTTTTTGTTAAAGAGAAGGATCTCAACTGGAATATTGAGCCTCTTACAAAGGCCCTCCACATATGAAAGAAGCTCTTTTTCTACCTCTTCTTCAATAACAAGAAGTATTCTTCTTTTAGACTGCAAAATCATCCTTGCCGTATCAAATTCACCTGCCTCAGCAAAGGTAATAGCCGTAAAAACTTCATCCCAGCTCGATGCCTTGGCCTTTTCTTTTTTCTTACCTTTGAATAAAGACCTTGCAAACTCAAATTCCCCCATCTCCGCAAAGGTTGCAGCGGTAAAATAATCATCCCATCTTTTAATTAAGCTTCTTAACATTTTCTATCACCCTCCTTTTTCTTTTTTACTTATCTATTTACAACCTTTATGCCCAAATTTTTCTCAATCACATCTTATTGAAATAATGTATTTTTTCATAAAAGCAAAAATCCCAACTTTTATTGCATTTTGCAAAATAAAAAAAGAAAAGCCTGCTATTTCTCTCTTTTATGGCTCTTGCCATAGAGATTGGAAAGGGAAATCCTATGTTGAAAATTTCAACAGAAGAATTATACTTCTGCATCATGAAAAAAAGGGTTTTCGGTAGTCTTAAAGCTAAAATTTTTTATCTTTATATTCTTGGTATCCTATTTTTTGCTCTTTTTGTCATCGTTTCTTACATAACCTTTAAGGATCTTTCAAATATCATTGTCCAGAGTGAAAAGGGAGCCCTTTTAGTGGAATACATCTTTGAAATACGAAGATATGAAAAAAACTTTTTCCTATATCATCACAGAGAGGATCTTGAAAACTTAAAAAATTATTTGAAGGAAGCCAAAGAAATCATCCATGAATCTAGAAACTCCTTTATTCAATTAATAGGAAAAAGAGATTTAGAAAAATTTGAAGAAGCCTTAAAAATTTATGAAGGGTTAATTAAAAAATTGGAGGAGAAAGACAATTTTTCTAATCAAGACCTTCTTCAAACCTTAAGAACCCAGGGAAAAATCCTTACAGATTACGCAGAATATTTTAATGAAGTTAGAGAGAAAAGAATACTCAATTCCATAAAGGAACTTAAGAGCTGGTTGTTTATTTTACTTATTATTTTCATAGGTTTAGTGCTTTTCTATGGCTATTATCTTTATATAAGTATAACCAAACCACTAAAAAAATTAGAAAATTATATCTTTCAAATTATTCAAGGAAAATTTTGTGTTATCCCCCCTGATTTTGAAGATAGAGAAATGATTTTACTGGTTGAAGCCATTAATAAAATGCTTGCTGAACTTGATAGAAGGAAGGAATATCTTATTCAAACAGAGAGACTTGCAACTTTTGGAACCCTTCTTTTCAGTTTAGCCCATGAATTGAACAATCCCCTGAATAATATTTCCACAAGCTGCCAGATTTTACTTGAAGAGCTTGAAAGGGATGATTTCGAATTTAAAAAAGAGCTTCTTATGGAAATGGAAAAGGAGATTGAGCGCACCCAAAAAATAATAAGAAGTATTCTCGATTACTCCAAACCCGGTGAAAAAGAAAAAATTAATCTCAAAACTCTTCTTGAGGAAACCTTATATCTTTTAAAAGGGAAAATCCCTTCAAAGATTGAGGTGAAATATGAAATCCCTGAGGATTTCCATGTTTATGCAGACCCTCAGCAAATCAAACAGGTTTTTATAAATCTCTTTAAAAATTCCTTTGATGCCATGGCTGAAAAGGGAGGAACCATATTGATAAAAGGGATTGAAGAAAAAGACAAAACCATAATCTACTTTTCTGATACAGGCCCTGGAATCCCAGCAAAGATTCTTCCCCATATTTTTGATCCCTTTTTTACCACCAAGGATAAAAAGGGTTATGGACTTGGCTTATTTATTGTGTATAACCTTATTAAGAACAATCAGGGCTCCATTCAAGTTGAAAGTGAAGTGGGTAAAGGAACAACTTTTATTATAGAATTACCCAAAGGGGAGGGAAAGGTTTCCAATGAAGGAAAGGGCTCCTAAAATTTTAGTGGTGGATGATGAAAAGCTTACCTTGAAAAATTTAAGTTATATTCTCACCAAAGAGGGATATGAGGTTAAAACTGCTGATTCAGGTCCCCTTGCCCTTAAGTATCTTCAGGCAGAAGAATTTGATCTCGTGATTACAGATTTAAAAATGGAAAAGGTTACCGGGCTTGACATACTTGAAAAATGTAAAGAGTGGTGGCCTGACACAGAAGTGATTATGATTACCGCATATGCCTCAGTAGATTCTGCCATTGAAGCCATGAAAAAGGGGGCCTATCATTACATCACAAAACCCTTCAAACTTGATGAATTAAGAAAGGTGGTAAAAGAGGCCTTAGAGAAGGTTTCTCTTAAAAGGGAAAATCAAAAACTTAAAGAGGAGCTCAAAAAAATTAAGAGTGAAAACCTTGAAATAATTACAAAAAATCCTGAAATGAAAAAAATTCTCGAAATAGCTGAAAAAATTGCCCCAACGGATTGTCCTGTTCTGATTTTAGGAGAGACTGGAACCGGTAAAGAACTTCTTGCACGATTTATTCATCAAAAAAGCCATCGCAAAGACAAAACCTTTCTTGCAGTAAATTGTGGTGCCTTTACAGAAGAACTCCTTGCCAATGAATTGTTTGGCCATGAAAAAGGGGCTTATACTGGAGCGGTCTCCACTAAAAGGGGCCTCCTTGAAATAGCAGACGGAGGAACCCTTTTCCTTGATGAAATCACTGAAATGAGTCCCACCATGCAAGTGAAACTTCTCAGGGTTATTCAGGAAAAGGAGTTTCTGAGAATTGGAGGGACCCAACCTATCAAAGTTGATGTAAGATTTATCGCTGCCACAAATAGAGATATCCGAAAGGAAATTGAACAGGGACGTTTTAGAGAAGATCTTTATTATCGGTTAAATGTAGTCACCTTTAAGTTACCCGCTTTGAGTGAAAGAAAAGAAGATATACCCCTTCTTGCTTATTATTTCTTACAAAAATATTCACAGGAAATGCACAAAAGGGTTACCCAAATTGATGAAAAGGCCATGGAATTACTAATGGAATATGACTATCCAGGAAATATAAGAGAGCTTGAAAATATTATTGCCAGAGCTGTGGCTTTAACCAATTCTGAAAAAATTGAGGTGCATCATCTTCCTGAGGAATTTTTAAAATTTAAAATTTTTACCTTTCGCAAAAGGGAACAAAAACTTTTAAGTCTTGAAGAACAAGAAAAGGAATACATTAAATTTGTATTGAAGGAAACAGGCTGGAATAAGACTTTAGCCGCCCAAATTTTAGGAATAGATAGAGCCACTCTCTGGAGAAAACTTAAAAAATATGGGCTTGAGGAAGAAATTTAGAGTTTAACCACAAGCACTGGTTTTTTACCAAAATTTATTACCTTTTCAGACACACTACCCAATAAAAGCCTTTTTAATCCTGTTTTTCCGTGAGAGCCCATAACAATTAAATCAGCCTCAATTTTTTCAGAAAGACCAATAATCTCCTCTGCCACATTACCCTGAACTACATAGGTGTCACAGGGAAGGCCCTCTTCTTTGAACCTAAGTTTCATTCTCCTCACAATCTCTTCTCCTTCATTTCTTAGAGTTTCAATTAGTTTAACAAGCTCAGCTGGGGTTTCATAAAGTTCAAGGGGAAGTTCAACTACAAAAAGGATATCTACAGAGGCATTAAATTTTTTCGCCAAAAATAGGGCTCTCTCAGCTGCCTTTTTAGAGTATTCGGATCCATCAACAGGCAAGAGAATTTTTTTTATTTTCAAGGTTACTTCTTTGGGAATTACCAAGCAATCTACTGGACTTGCTCCAATGGTTCTTAAAGCTGTGCTTCCAAGGATTCCCTTTGCCAGTCCGCTTTTTCCTGTTTTCCCAAGCACAATCAAATCGACTTCCTCAGCGTAAGCAGTATCAACAATCCTTTGGAAGGGTTCTCCCTCTTCGAGAATATCCTTAACTTTAATTTCTTCTTCTTCGGCAATGTCAAGGGCCTCTTTCAAAATTTTTTCAGCTCCCTTTCTAAAGGTGTCTTTCATTCCTACAAAGAGGGAAAGGGCACTACTCAAAGCAGGCCCAATAGGCACAACGGTTAATACCAAAATCTCCGAACCAAGGTTTTTAGCAAGCCTTAAGGCGTTTTTGTAAGCATTAAAGGATTCCTCAGATCCATCAATACAGGCAAGAATTTTTTTGTAAGGAACCATCTCTATCCTCCTATAAACAGGATTTTTTACTAATAAATCCCTACAAAATTTTATTATAAAGAAACCTTATCTAAAGTCAAACATTAAAAATTTTTTTGTTAGAGGACAACAATCAGGGATACACATATATCCAAAGATTAGCCTGCAATTGAAAGGGATAGGTCTTGTTTCCATACACTTTAACTCCTCTAAGAACCTTAGCTGTAATTACCCACCAACCTTCTTCCTCAAAATTTGTGTAAAAATATCCCCTCTCATCTGTTTTGATTTTTTTCTGATATAAGGGAACATTTATCTCACCGGTTGAATCCTTGGGTAATTCTTCTAAATTGAGTTTCAGTCTTAGTCTCTCTATTTCAAGTTCTGCCTCCTTAACAGGTTTTCCTTCCAGTAATATTTGACCTCTAAAAAGAGCGCCCTTTTTGATTCCATAAGGCCTTGTTAGCGGCTTTATTTCCAAGGGAAAACCACAAAGGTTGTCCCATACACCCTCCTTTTCCACATGAAACACAGTTTTTGTAAAGGACTTCTCCAGTTTTCCCTCATAGGTAAGAGCATCTTCCCCTTCAATACAGAGAAGATAATCTCCCTTTTCCTCTGGTTTAATTTTTATTTCATAAGCAATTCTTGGTGTATTAAACCATGGGTCATAGAGGGTTCTTCGGTAAAGGGTGATTTTTCTTTTATCCCTTTTAGGAGTTATGAGAAAGTATTTGTATGGAACCTTTAAATCCAAGAAGTTGGCAAAGGCTGGCTCTCCCCTTGCAAGGATAAACCTTTTCTCCTGCCCTATCTTTCCATAGGAGTCATTCTCAGTGTATAAAATTAATTTTTGAGCCTGAAGATTTTGAAAAGAAAAAAAGAGGAAAAAAAATATGAGAAAACCTTTCCAAAAAGAGCGCAAGGCTTCTAATTTTTAAAGCTTTAAGTATATCTATTCATAATCCAGGAAATTATAGCACTTTTAAGCTGGAGTTCCTGCTCTGGGGTGAGACAAGCTAACCAGTATTTTACCCATTTTTGAAGTCTGTTAAGGTGTATTTTGGGAATTTTTTCTCCAAAAATCATCTCAAGGCTTCTCATATACCATGCAAAGATGGCCTGAAGAGGCATAAAACGATATTCAAGAGTTATGGGATATAAACTCTCATAGAAGGCTTTATTGGCAAATTTTTTCTCAGGTTCATGGGTAAATCTTCTAATAACCAGTTTAGTAACCCTTTCCTCTTTCCGGGGATTATTGTCAAGTTCCCTGAGATATTCAAGATTTTGCTGAAAGATTCTTAGTTTATCCTGATGCATTCGGATGATTTCATCTTGAAGGGCAAGAAGAGCAAGAGGATTTTCCCTCTCCCTGTAATACTTGGCAATTTTTTGTTTTAAAATAGATTTCCTTGATCTTCCGCCCATTTTTACACCTCTTTTATGCTATTTACTCTCAAGGCAAATTTGATCTTTGCCGTGCAACTCTTTAAAATAAACAGAAACATAGTCATAGGGTGCAATTTTTTTTATTCTTAAAGCACAATAAGTGGGTTCAATGGGAAATTCCCTCCCTCCTCTATCCACAAGCACAGCAAGCTCAATTTTTTTTGGTCTTCCAAGATCAATAAGGGCATCCATAGCTGCACGCACTGTTCTTCCCGTATAAATGACATCATCCACCAAAATAATGGTTTTGTCCTCAATGGAAAAGGGAATTTCTGTTTTTTTTACTTCGGGATGGTGAGAAATCCGCGTCCAATCGTCGCGATAAAGGGTTATATCTAAATAGCCAACGGGGATCTCAATCCCAAGTTTCTTCTTAAAAAACTCTCTAAGACGATTGGTCACGGGAATGCCACCACATCTTATTCCAATAAGCACTACATCTTCAAGAATAGGATGTTTTGCCAAAATACTCTCCCCAAGCTTTTCAATTAGTTTTTGAACCTTTTTACCTCCAGCTATTACTTTTTTGGTTTTTTGAGATAAAATATTTTCCATAATTTAAGAATACCTTTCTTTTAAAATTTAGCAAGGGGAAGTCCTAAATATGGTTGAAATTTCCTATCGTGTTATTTATGGAGATACCGATTGCGGCGGGGTAATGTATTATGCTAATTATTTGCGCCTCTTTGAAATAGGAAGAACAGAATTTATTCGCCAAAGGGGCTTAACCTATAAAGAAATAGAAGAAGACTTAGGAATCATCCTCCCTGTAGTTGAGGTTTATGCCAAGTATAAGGCCTCTGCAAGATACGATGATTTATTAACGATAAAAACAACCCTTTCTGAATTAAAACCCTTTAAAATTACCTTTTCTTACGAAATTTATCGAAAAGACGAACTTCTCTGTCAGGGAAAGACAACCCATGTACCAATTAATAGAGAAGGAAAAATCGTTCGTCTCCCTGAAAAAATTCAAACCCTACTTAAAAAATAATTCTGTTTTATAATTTTTTTATGAATTTAAAAATAGGTCTTGTTGGTCTTCCAAATGTAGGAAAGTCAACTATTTTTAACGCCCTCATTCAAAAGGCTAAAGCTGAAGTTGCTAACTATCCCTTTTGCACCATTGAGCCTAATATTGGAATGGTTGCTATTCCCGATGAGAGACTCGAAATTATTGCCAAAAAGGAAAAAAGCGCAAAGGCTACTTCTGCCTTCATTGAATTTGTTGATATTGCTGGACTTGTAAAAGGCGCAAGTAAAGGAGAAGGTCTCGGTAATCAGTTTCTTTCCCATATAAGAAATGTCTCTGCCATTGCTCAGATTTTACGCTGTTTTGAAAAGGAAGATGTAGTTCATGTGGAAGGAGAGATTAATCCTGTAAGAGATGCAGAAATTGTTGATCTCGAATTGATACTTGCTGATCTCCAAACCTTGGAAAAGAGAAAAGAAAAGACTGTAAAACTTGCAAGAGGCGACAAAAAGGCAAAAGAAGAGCTTGAAACCATTGAAAGGGCCATATCTTTTCTTCAGGATTTTAAACCATTAAGACTTCTCAAAGAGGCCTTTTCACAGGAGGAGTGGTTTTTCTTAGAAAAAGTGCTCTTTCTATTAACCCCAAAGCCTGTTATGTATATAGCCAATATTGGTGAAGAGGACCTTCCTGATCCCACAAAAAATCCTCACTATAAGGCTTTAAAAGAAAAGGCTGAGAAAGAAAGGATTCCCCTGATAGCCCTTTGTGGAAAGATTGAGGCAGAATTAATTGGGCTTGAAGAGAAGGAGAGAAGGGCCTTTCTTGAAGCTTTTGGCCTAAATGAGCCAGGGCTTTCCCAAATGATAAAAGTGGGCTTTAAGCTCTTAAATCTAATCACCTTTTTTACTGCAAATAAGAACGAGGCAAGGGCCTGGACCATTAAGAAGGGAACCACTGCCAAAGAGGCTGCAGGAGTTATTCACTCAGATTTTGAAAAGGGCTTTATTTGCGCAGAAGTTATCCCCTTTGAAGAATATGTTAAAGTGGAATCCTTTCAGAAGGCAAGAGAACTTGGACTTCTTCGTCTTGAAGGAAAAGACTATTTTGTACAAGATGGAGATATCATTTATTTCAAATTTAATGTTTGATTTAAAGTTCAAACTTTTCTTTATTTATTCCTTGGCTAAATCATACCCCTTAAATTAAAGGGATTTTCCGCTTTCATCCTCTCTCTGGAGATAAACTAAAAACTAAGTCTTGCCAAGGTATCTTTAAGTCTTGTCTTGATTATTAATTTGTCTTAATATTGTTATGTAAACATGAGTAAAGGGGAGGGTGAAGATATGCAGGCAAGATGGGTTGAGTACTTAGTTAAGGCCTGGGATGCCTTTTTAGAGGATGTCTTTTCCTTTGTGCCTGATGAAACCAAGAAACATCTCAAGAATGCAAGAAAAGAGATTCTCCTTGCAGTAAAAAGCGTGATAGAGAAAAAAATTGAAGAGCTTGAAAAGGAAAAAGGCGAGGTCAAAAAGATAAAAGTTGAGAGAGAAAAATAAGGGTTATGGGAAGGATTCTTCTTTTCACAGGCAAAGGCGGAGTTGGTAAAACTACCCTTTCTGCAGCAACGGCAGCCTATCTTTCTGAGCTGGGAAAAAAAGTCCTTGTGGTCTCGGTTGATCCTGCGCATTCTCTTTCAGATGTCCTTGAGGAGGAAATTGGGCCAGAGCCGAAGAAAGTTTCCCCAAATCTCTTTGCTCAAGAAATTGATGTTTACTTTTCTGTAGAGAAATTCTGGGGAAAGCTTCAGGAATATCTCAAAAGTCTGCTTAGATGGCAGGGTATAGATAACATTATGGCGGATGAACTTGCCATTCTTCCTGGGATGGAAGAGGTTTGTGCCTTTCTCTGGATTAACAAGCACTATGAAGATAAGCTCTATGATGTAATCATTGTGGATTCTGCTCCCACTGGAGAGACCTTGAGATTTTTAAGCCTTCCTGATGCAGCAAGCTGGTGGATAACTAAAATTTTACCCCTACAGAGAAAACTTATGCGTTTCATTAGACCTGCAGCAAAAATGGTTACCGATATGCCCCTTCCTGAAGAGGAAACCTATGACGCCCTTGAAGACCTTTTCAGACAGGTTTACAACCTCTATCATCTTCTTCAAAATCAAGAGATCTCAAGTGTCAGACTGGTCACAAACCCAGAAAAAATGGTTTTGCGTGAAACGGAAAAGGCCTATACCTATCTTCATCTCTTTGGGTTTAATGTGGATGCCATTTTTTTAAATAGAGTCCCCTCTGAAGAAAGCCCCCTTTACAGCTATCAAAAGCCTTATGTAGAGCGAATTCTTAAAGCCTTTGAACCAACTCCAGTTTTTCTCATTCCTCAAGTTAAGGGAGAGATTCTTGGAATTGAAAGGTTAAAAGAATTTGGAAGGGCTATTTATGGGGATCAAGATCCCTCTTCTGTCTTTTTCAAGGACAAACCCTTTGAAATTGAAGAAAAAGATGGAAAATGTTACCTACGGCTTTATCTTAAGGACATACCTGAGGAGATGCCTGACATCGTAAGAAAGGACGATGACCTTATCATTAAAATCAGAAACTTTAAAAAGCACTTCTTTTTACCAAGGAGTCTTCTAAATAAGGAGATTGAAGGGGCTAAAATTAAAGGTCAAACCCTGGAGATAATCTTTTCCTCTCCAAATTAATCTAAATTTTTTGCCTAACTATTTTTAAAATTCTCTTAAGCTTGTAGTTTTTAGCCTGTTCTTTGATTATTCTTGTAGACCAAAGCCTGCACCTAACAGGTTTTTATCTTTTTAAACCTTTGCAGGCTGATTTTTTAAATTTTGAAATTTTTGCGCAGACTAAGGGTCTTGCTGATACCATAAGAATGCAGATTTTATTAACGCGGGCTAAAGCAAGCGGCAAAAAGGGAACTTGAAAGAATCTCGCAAGCTAAAGCTTGCAGACACCTCATATCAAAAAATTTCAAATCCTGCGCAAACTTACCAAACAGGGTGACAAAATCGCTTTGCAATAGCAGGGGTTCACATATCCTCTTGACAAGAGGGTAAATAACTTTATATTTAAGAAAAATTTGACTGAAGGAGGTATTGTTTTTAATGGCAAGGCATAAGAAAATTGAGAGAGTTAGAGAGATTGAGAGAAGAAGGAGAAGAAGGGCAAAACTTGCCAAACTGCGTGCAAAAGGGCTTTTTCCAAGGCCTGAGGGGTATGACCCAACCGTTTATTCTTATGTAGCTTACGCTGTGGCTAAAGGAATAATGACCCTTGAGCAGGCCCTGGCTCGCTTAGAAAAAGCCAAAATTAGCCAGGAAGCCCAAACCCAGAATCAATAATCCCAAAAATTCCTCAGATATATTTCTCCATGGCCCACCCTTTGGGTGGGTCTCTTAATCTGGTCACTTAATTTATGGAGCCCCTTCTGAGAGTAAAAGGACTTTACAAGCGCTTTGGCAAAAAAGAAGTTTTACAAAACATTTCCTTTGAAGTTTCAAGGGGTGATATCCTTGGAATCATAGGACCCAATGGGGCAGGAAAAAGCACTTTACTTTACATCCTCCTTGGGGTTATTTCTCCTGACAGAGGTGAGATTTATTATTTTGGAAAAAACCTTTTTAAAGAGCGAAGTTTCATTCTGAAAAAAGTGGGTTTTGCTTCTCAATATGTAAGTCTTCCCTATTCTCTCACAGTAAAGGAAAATCTTATGGTCTTTTCTCATCTTTATGAGGTAAAAGAGCCAGAGAAAAGAATTGATGAGCTCTTAAGGGTTTTTAAGCTTAAGGAAAAAGAAAGGGTTCTGACAAGGGCTCTTTCCTCTGGAGAAATGATGCGCCTAAATCTTGTTAGGGCTTCACTTCCAGACCCAGAGATTCTCCTCTTAGATGAGCCAACAGCTGGCCTTGACCCTGAATATGTTAAATATGTGGGAGATATCCTCAAAAACCGGGCAGAAAAAGAAGGAAAAGCCATAATTTTAACTTCCCATCAATTAGGAGACCTTGAAAGAATCATTAATAAAATTCTTCTCCTAAAGGAAGGAAGGCTTTTGGGCTATGGCCACCTAAAAGAGGTTTTTAAAGAGTTTTCCGTTTCCCATTTAGAGGAGCTTTACTTTAAGGTCTTTGGAGATGTTTACTTTTAGCTTTAAAAGGGTCTGGGGAATTCTTTTAAGGCATCTTTATTTGCTTAAACACTCCTTTGCAAGGTGGATTGATTTATTATACTGGCCAACTGTTGATCTTCTCCTCTGGGGCTTTATTACCCTTTATCTTCAAAAGGATCTGGGAAAGGTGAATATTCCATCACTCTTTCTTGGAGCCCTTATTTTCTGGAATATTTTAATTCGGGCACAGCAGGGGCTTGCAGTGGGTTTTCTTGAAGATATCTGGGCAAGAAATCTTCTTCATCTCTTTGTATCACCTCTTACCCTTATGGAATACCTACTTGGTTTAATTCTTTACAGCCTCTTTAAAGCAGCTCTTGCTTCAGCCATCATGACATTGCTTTCCTCCCTTCTCTTTAATTTCAACTTTTTTTCTCAGGGAGTTTATATTTTTTATTTAACCTTGGGGCTAATTTTTTTTGCCTGGGCTATTGGGCTTTTGACCATGGCTTTTATTCTTTATCTTGGGCAAGAGGCAGAAATTCTTGCCTGGGCCCTTGCCCTTCTCTTTTTACCTTTTTCAGCGGTATTTTATCCAGTTTCTGCCTTACCTCCTCTTTTCCAAAAGATTTCCTCTTTAGTCCCACCCTCCTATTTCTTTGAAAGCTTTAGAGCCCTTCTTTTTACTCACAATATTCCCTCCCATAATCTTTATCAGGGATACATTTTAACCACAGTTTATCTAATTGTTGGTGCCCTTTCCTTTGCAATTAGTTTTAATCTCTCCAAGAAAAAGGGAAAACTTGTTAAAATTGGAGAGTAGGGTTTATACCCCACCTTGTTTTTTCATTCAGATTGGTTATTTTTAAGCATAGCTATGAACAAAGCCAAGGTTATACCCCAAGAAAAAATTAGAAATTTTAGTATTATAGCCCATATTGATCACGGAAAATCTACCCTTGCAGACCGTCTGCTTGAAATCACAGGGGCTGTCTCTGCAAGGGAAATGAGAGACCAGTATCTTGACAAGCTTGACCTTGAAAGAGAGAGGGGAATCACTATTAAGGCTCAGGCTGTAAGACTTTATTATGAGCGGGAAAATGGTGAAATCTATCAGTTAAATCTCATTGATACACCTGGTCATGTGGATTTCAGCTATGAAGTTTCAAGAGCTCTTTCAGCCTGTGAAGGTGCTCTTCTTGTGGTTGATGCCTCACAGGGAGTTGAAGCTCAAACCCTTGCCAATGTTTATCTTGCCTTGGAAAATAATTTGGAAATCATTCCTGTTATCAACAAGATTGATTTACCCCAGGCTGACATTGAAAAGACCAAAAGGGAAATTGAGGAGATTATTGGTCTTCCTGCAGAGAATGCCTTACTTGTCAGTGCAAAACTTGGTATAGGAATTAAAGAAGTTCTTGAGGCTATCGTCAAGAAAATTCCTCCCCCAAGAGGTAAAAGAGAGGCTCCTTTAAGGGCCCTTGTATTTGATTCCTGGTATGATCCCTATCTTGGAGTTGTTGTTCTTCTAAGGGTAGTAGATGGAAAAATCTATCCTGGAATGAAAATCAAATTTGTTTCAACTGGCAAAGTTTTTGAGGTAACCAAAGTGGGAGTTTTTGCCCCTGAAGCAACAACTCTTGATGCCCTCTATGCAGGAGAGGTAGGCTTTATTGCTGCAGGAATTAAAGAAGTAAGGGATGCTAAAATCGGTGATACCATTACCGAGGCAAATGCCCAGGTTCACCCCCTTCCTGGCTTTAAAGAAATCAAACCTGTGGTTTTTGCAGGAATTTTTCCTGTGGATAGTGACGATTTCCCTCAACTCAAGGAGGCCATTGAAAAACTCTGGTTAAATGACCCTGCCTTTTCTTATGAAATGGAGACTTCAGCTGCCCTTGGCTTTGGTTTCAGATGTGGATTTCAGGGGCTTCTTCACATGGAAATTGTGCAGGAACGGCTTGAAAGGGAATATAAATTAAATCTTATTTCCACCGCTCCATCTGTTAAGTATAAAATTCGTCTTAAAAATGGAAAAGAACTGGAAATTGAAAACCCAGCTCACTGGCCAGATCCTGGATTAATTGAAGAGGTTTTAGAGCCATATATTCGTGCGGAAATTTATACACCCAAAGAATATATAGGAGCCCTTTTAACCCTTTGTGAAGAAAAAAGGGGTATTCAAAGGGAAATTAAATATATTACCCCTGAACGAGTGGTAATAGTTTATGAGCTTCCCTTTAGTGAAGTAGTTCTTGATTTTTACGACAAATTAAAGAGCTATTCAAAGGGATATGCCTCACTTGATTATCAATTCATAGGTTACAGACCTTCTGATTTAGTCAAAATGGATATCCTGATTAATAAACAGCCTGTTGATGCTTTATCTTTAATTGTGCATCGTGAGAAGGCCTATTATCGGGGAAGAGAGCTTGTTTCTAAACTCAAAGAGGTTATTCCAAGACAGCTCTTTGAGGTGGTTATTCAGGCCGCTATAGGAAGTAAGGTCATTGCAAGAGAGAGAATTCCACCTCTTAGAAAGGATGTTCTTGCCAAGTGTTATGGCGGAGATGTCACAAGAAAGAAAAAACTCCTTGAAAAACAGAAAGAGGGTAAAAAGAGGCTCAAGGCTATAGGGCATGTGGAAATACCTCAAGAGGCCTTTCTTGCGGTTTTAAAGATCTAAATATCTTAAGGAGATGAAGATGAATCGCAACAAATTAGCTGAATGGTTAAAAAGTATTATCAT